>CANCVE010000042.1 GCA_947381435.1 Chitinophagaceae bacterium | reverse complement strand
AATCCTTTATCATGAAAGAAGTTGAAAATGTGTTGAACACCTTTCATAACAGTACCCCTTTCTCTTATTTTCTTTAATACAGTCTCAATTATATTGTGTTCTGCCTCGGCTGATAACTCCTTCGATACACCAAAATAACCAAACCATTGGTCCACAAACTCTTTGGTACGCAATCCTGTAGTGCTAACATATTGCTGTTCGGTAAGTGTAATGCCATAATGTTTAAACACCTCGGTGGCAGCTTCATTCCAAAGAGGTTCACTATCTATCAATAATCCATCTATATCAAATATTACGGTGTTCAGGGGCATGTTTTACCTTTTAGTAAGCTGCAAATGTAGGCAAGAGAAGGTTTTTATTTGGTTGATAGTTTGTAAAATGTAAAGATGAATGTACTGATAATTAGTTCGTAACAGCTTATTAGCATGTAACAATTTGTACTTTAATTCTATTGATTAATATTGCAGAATAAACCTAGAGATAAATACTGCGTATATGAAATATATTGTTTGCTCGTTAATATTGGTACTATCATTTGCACTGATTAGTGCATGCAATAAGAGTTCTTCATCTTCCACTACTTCCAATGGGAAATATTTCCCTACAGTAAAAACTATTATCCAGAACAACTGCCTTAGTTGTCATAGTAGCACTGGTTCTTGGTCTGGCAGACCTACTTCTTTTGATACTGATTCATCTATTGCTGCTAGTTATTCAATTATTAAACAATCAGTAGCTGGGCCATTTACGTTTACTATACATAAGATGCCACAAGGAGGCAGCCTTTCTACTAGCGATATTAATACCATTATTGCTTGGTATGATAAAGGTGGCAAGACTACAGACTAGTTTAAGAAGTTGAAAGTCATAAGTCGAAAGTCAAAAGTCATGAAGGGACTGCATTGAAGTGAATTTTGCTCAATTTATGTAGACTAGATTCCTTGATTGAAGTATGATTTGATTAATAATATAGAAGTTGGGATTTATCCTCAACAGAAATTGATTTGCAAAAGATGCAAGGCTGAAATACTTTATCAGCAACGAAATCAATCATTCTAATTATTTTATACTTGGGTTTAATTAGTTTTGTTGAGAAGTGTTATGGGTAATTAAATATCTAGCAAAGAATCCTGTTATAACCAATGCAATGATACCTTGAAAGAGGATAGTATTTGGTGCACCAATTTCTTGCGATAAAGAACCAATAATTAAACTACCTATTGGCAGCATACCAAAATAGGCCATTGCCACATAGCTCATCACTCGTCCGCGCATTTTAGCATCGGTGTGAACTTGCACAATGGTTAGGCAAATAGTGTTTTGAGAGATAGCCCCAAAGCCCGATAAACAAGCAAATAACATGGCAGGCCAAAAGATGCTTAAGTGAGAGAATAGGATGAGCGCAATGCCCAGAATAATATTTGTAAAAAGCAAAAGCTTATTGAAGTTACGTCCAGACTTTAGTGAAGCTAGGAAGAAGCTTCCTGCAATAGCCCCAAGGCCAATAAAACTACTGATGTAGCCAAATGTAGCCGCATCTCCTTTAAAGATTTCCTTTGCATATACCGGTAGCAGCGTATCGTAAGGTAATACTAGTAAACTCATTAATAGCAGAATCAACAAAGTGGTACGTAGGGTAGGGGTGTTTTTTAAGTAATTGAAACCTTCTAATAGCTCTGCTGAAATGTGTTTTCTTTCGGTTATTGGATTAAAGGTGGGAAGCTTCATGAGCATCAGCGAAGCTATTACCGCCATAAAGCTAAGGCCGTTTATCAGAAAGCAAATGCCTGCACCGAACTTTCCCAACACTATTCCAGATAAAGCCGGGCCTACTAACCTAGCCAAGTTTACCATCGAAAAGTTGAGCGCAAGTCCATTGGCAATATCTGCTTTATCGCTTATTAATTCATGAATTAATGGTTGCCGTGCAGGAACATCGAAGGCATTTATGGTTCCCAATATGGCACTTAGTGCAAGTATTTCCCAAGCTTCGTAATGTTTTGATAATATTAGGATGGTTAAAAGGATAGCCTGAAACATGGAGGCTGTTTGAGTAAAAAGTAATATTTTGTAACGGTTATACCTGTCGGAGAGTATGCCGCCATACAATGAAAATATAAACGATGGAAACTGAGACGCAAATACAGAAAGACCTAACATAAACGTAGAGTGTGTCATGGTATATACTACCCAAACCACAGCAGTGCGTTGCATCCAGGTGCCGATGAGCGATATAGATTGCCCTGCAAAGTAGAGTGAATAATTCCTGTTTCTGAATGCCCTAAAAGTATTGTTCATATTTTATTTTACGCCACTAAGCCAAATCTAACTTTACAAATTTATATATCGCGGTTAAATCTTACGTTATTTAAACTTGATACCTGCCTAATTTATATTTTGAGTTAATACCTTATTCCCTCACTTGGTTCTGTCGTTTCCTCACTTGGTTCTGTCGTTTCCTCACTTGGTTCTAGCATTTCCTCACTTGGTTCTAGCATTTCCTTGCTTGGTTCTGTCATTCCCTTACTTGGTTCTAAAGTTTCCTTGCTTGGTTCCAGCATCCCCTTGCTTGGTTCTAGCATTCCCTTGCTTGGTTCTAACGCTCATTCGGGCAAGGGAACGACAGAACCGAGTAAGGAAATGACACTTTTGCTGCCAATTTGGTTGGTTACAGCTACATAACAAACGATACAGATGCCGTAAAGCCTATATACAGTAAGGGTTTTAACAAAAGAAGGCTTCGCTCAAAGCGAAACCTTTCTTAAATATCAGCCCATTGACACACGGTAGGAGTATATTGTTAGTTGATGATTTTTGAAGAGGATGATTTTTTTGATTAATATTTTTTTTGTTCTAATCTATCCATCCAATATTTAGAGTCAAATTCAGCTTGAGCAAATTTTCTTATCAAAAGTCTGTCATTAGAAATGGAAGCTTCTTCAATAATTCTTTTAATATATAAAGGATGAAATCGGTCGGCATTTCTTTTTACCTCTTCAATGTAAATCTTAGCGAAATAAATAAAATAGTCTTTTAATTTGTTTGTTGGTTTAACTGTACAGTTTAGTATTTGAAAATCGACATTCATCAAAGTTTCAATTAATAACTTAATAGTTGGTTGCAATTTTATATTAGAATCTCTACATAATTGGATTAATTGACTTTTCCGGAGACCCCCCAAATAAATATCTTTAGGTATACTTGGTTGTGAAATAGTTAACATCCCTAATTCTTCTATCATTCTCGCATATCCAATATCTAAAATCAGTTCCCCATCTCCCTCCCTCTCATCTTCATCTAAAAATTCATAAAACAAGTCGAATAAATTGAGAGTTTCGAACTTGCCGACACTTTTATCAAAATACTTTACACTCAGCCTTTCTAAGAAATCATCAAATAATTCAACTTCAATTTCTGGGTAGATGAAAACTTTTTCAAATGTTGCGAAATCAATCTTATCCTTATAATCTTTTCCTAAGTATTCTCTAAATCCAGTACCATATTTAGTTCTGTCTTTGACTTGAACTAGAAACCTTTTTGAATTTTTATTGTATCTAGGGAAAGTGAATTTTTGAGTTGTTTCATCAATAAAATCATTCTTATCATATGTTCCTTCTTTTGCTCCTAAATAAAGAAAGCTTAAACGAGTTTGCTCTATTGAAGAGTTCTGTGATTTTTTGGTTGTTGTTTGTATTGAATTGTTTCTTTTCGAGCGAAATAAATAAAACAAAATCACGACTATAAATGCTATTATTTCAATTATTACCTGCATTCTAATTATAGTTTTATAACCTATCAATTACTTCATCCCCTCCAGCTCTTTCTGCAATCTAAACATCTCATCTCTTAGTGTGGCGGCTTCCATAAAGTTCAGGTCTTTAGCGGCCTTTTCCATCAGCTTCTTGGTTTGGGCAATTGCCTTTTCCATCTGTGGTATGGTCTTGTAGCTCACTTGTTCTTCGGCAGCGGTGTTCAGTTGCGCATCGCCCATTATTGCATAAGGTTTGCTTTCATCAAATCCCTTAATGTCCAGCACAGAAGTCTGTTTCATTATCTGATCTATCGATTTGTTTACCGTTGTCGGGGTAATGTTGTGCAATGTGTTGTAAGCAACTTGTTTCTCGCGGCGGCGGTTGGTTTCGTCAATGGTGCGCTGCATACTCATCGTCATCTTGTCGGCATAGAATATTACCTTTCCATCTACATTCCTCGCCGCACGCCCTGCCGTTTGTGTAAGCGAGCGTTCATTACGCAGAAAACCTTCCTTATCTGCATCCAATATTGCCACCAATGCAACTTCGGGTAAGTCCAATCCTTCCCTCAATAGATTCACACCAACCAATACATTTATCTCGCCCAAGCGAAGAGAACGCAATATCTCAATCCTTTCTAACGTATCCACATCGCTGTGTATGTATTTCGATTTTATGTTTATCCTTCCCAAGTATTTGTCCATCTCTTCTGCCATCCTTTTGGTAAGGGTGGTAACCAGCACACGGTCGCCTTTCTTTACTGTTTTATCAATCTCATCCAATAAATCATCTATCTGATTTACCGATGGACGAACTTCTATCGGTGGTTCAATTAATCCCGTAGGTCTTACTACCTGTTCTACTACTACACCACCAGTTTGTTGCAGTTCATATTCGCCTGGGGTAGCACTCACAAAAATGGTTTGTCCTATTAGGTTCTCAAACTCATTAAAGTTCAACGGGCGGTTATCCATGGCACTAGGCAAGCGGAAACCATAATCTACTAACACCATCTTTCTACTTCTATCGCCACCATACATACCAGAAATCTGTGGAATGGTCTGGTGACTTTCATCTATCAAACAAATAAAATCCTTAGGAAAATAGTCTAACAAGCAGAAAGGGCGAGTACCTGGTTCGCGCCTATCAAAGAAGCGAGAATAGTTTTCTATGCCAGTGCAATAGCCCAGTTCCCTAATCATTTCCAAATCATATTCCACCCTTTCCTTCACCCGTTGCGCCTCTTCTTTCTTGCCTACCTGTTTAAAGTATTCCACCTGCGCCATCATCTCATCCTGAATCTCATTCATCACCTGCACCATAATATCCTTTGGAGCGAGATATAGATTAGCCGGAAAAATAGCCGCATTCTCCAATACGCCAATACGCTTGCTAGTCTCCTTTTCCAGGCTTTCTATCTCTTCTATCTCATCGCCGAAGAAGGTAACACGATAGGCAATATCCAGATAAGGAAGGTTAATATCCACCGTATCGCCCTTTACCCTAAAAGTTCCTCTACCAAATTCTCCCTGACTTCGTTGATACAAACTATTAACCAAGGCATGCAAGAATCCCTGTCTTGAAATCACTTGCCCCTTATGAATCCGCACCACACCATTGGCAAACTCAGTAGGGTTGCCCATACCATAAATGCAACTTACACTAGCCACCACTACAATATCACGGCGACCACTTAGCAGTTCGCTAGTAGCTTGCAAGCGCAGTTTATCTAGTTCTTCATTGATGCTTAAATCCTTTTCTATATAGGTATTGCTGACGGGCATGTAAGCCTCAGGCTGATAATAATCGTAGTAACTTACAAAGTAGCCCACTGCATTATCGGGGAAAAACTGCTTGAACTCTCCATACAACTGCGCCACCAATGTTTTGTTATGGGTGAGTACCAACGTAGGTCGTTGGGTTGCGGCAATGATATTTGCCATGGTAAAGGTTTTACCACTACCGGTTACCCCCAATAAAGTCTGAAATCTTTCTCCCTCTTCAATTCCTCTAACTAATTGTTTGATGGCGGTAGGCTGATCGCCTGAAGGCTCGTAAGGTGCATATAACTGAAATGACGACATAGAGCAAAAGTACAGTTATCAGTTAATAGTAATCAGTAAACAGTTTGGGATTAATAACTGCTAAATGTTTACTGCTCACTGTTTCCTATCTTTGATGAAATAAATAAATGTTATGCCTACTCCACAATTTATAACAGACAACACAGGAAAGAAACTTGCTGTTGTTTTGCCCATCAAAGAATACAATAAACTTATTGAAGAATTAGAGGATTTGGACGATGTGAAGGAATTTGACAAGGTTAAAAGAGAAGATGATGGCAGCCGCATTACAATGGATGATTATATAAAAATCAGGAAATCAAAATCAAACAATGTCTAACTACACCATTGTTTTATCCAAAAGAGCACAAAAACAGTTAGACAAACTCTCTGACAATATCGCCTTCCCAATTATTGAACAGATTAAACTACTTGAAATCAACCCCAAACCTAATGGTGTAAAGAAATTAAAGGGGCGGGAAGGGTATAGGATTAGAATTGGTGATTATAGAGTGATTTATGAAATCATTGACAACCTTTTAATAATAGATGTATTAACCATTGCCCACAGAAAGGATGTTTACGAGTAATCTCTAAAATACTTCTATTATCCGCGGATAGAGATGCGATTCAATTAATATATATGTATAAGTTCGCGAACATTTGGACTATCTGATTTTAATTAAATCCCCTTCGTCAAATCCAGTTGTAATGGCAATGACACTCTCAAATAAAGGTAGATTTAGTTTTCCTTCTAATTCTAGTTCTTTAAGGTTAGTCACACATTGTCCTAATACTAATTCCCAAGTTTGTGATTGTATATAATGAGGTAGCAATAAATATCTATGCTCTAAAGTTGGCATTTTAATACAAGCCCAATCGTCATTTTCTTCGCTATATTCAAATCCACCAACTAAATACATCATAAATCCAGCTGTGCTTTCGAATAGATCAAAATTAAAAGCAATTACTTCTTTTGGTGGAATTCCATCAATTCTTTGAATATTATTCAACCAATTAATCATTACCTCTTTCATATTTACAATTTATTTAAATAAATTCAATTCTAGCTTCGGTACACAATTGAAAACTTATACAATCAAGCCTAATACCTCCTCCCACAAATAAACAAAATCCCCTCCATCCATTCCCCAACTATTTTTTCTTTTACGCATTGTAGTGCTTTAAAATAGAGTTTGTCACCCCAATATGAATATCATTCCTTGTAAAAACAATATCATTCTTGGTAAGAACAATATCATTCCTTGTAAAAACAATATCATTCTTAGCAAGAACAACATCATTCTTGGTAAGAACAATATCATTCTTGGTAAGAACAATATCATTCTTTGCAAGAACAATATCATTCTTGACAAGAACAATATTCAGGAAGGAAGAAATGAAATTCATTTTTGACCATAAACAACCCCTTTAACGCTGTAAGTAACTGATAACTGCTCACTGTTTACTGTTCACTGTTCCCCCGGCTTCCTTATTTTTGCCTTGATTCATGATTAAATCTCTTACTACTTCACGTTCATCTTCCCCCAAACAAGTACGCATCGCAGTTTCGGCGATGTTTTTTGTGTCGGGCTTTGGCTTCTCCAGTTTTGCATCACGCATTCCTACCATTCAACAAAACCTCCATATTAACGAGGCTCAATTGGGCACTGCCCTGTTTGCCATTCCCTTCGGATTAATCTGTATGCTGCCCATTACTGGTTATCTTTTGGGCAAATACGAAAGTCGGTATGGGTTAATTATTGGGAGTTCTCTTTACAATATATGCCTTTGTTTGCTGGGGTTTGTATCCAATATTTGGCAACTGATGGCGGTACTTTTCTTTTTTGGGGGTGCTAGAAACTTGATGAACATAGCTGTAAATGCACAATCGTTGGGCATACAGAAACTATATTCCAAATCTATCATCACCACCTTTCATGGCATCTGGAGTATTACTGGCTTTGTAGGTGGTTTCATTGGTGGACAAATGATTAGCCACGATATTTCTCCAGCTGTACACTTTGAAATAGTAGGGGTAATCTGTTTTATACTGATAGGAATTTTCTTTAAGGATACCGTTAAAAACGATGTTCGAGAGCAAGAAGAGGGAGTCAAAAGAGCGTTGTTTCATTTTCCAAAAGGTGCATTGTTGAACCTTGGGATAGTGGCCTTTTGTTGTATGACTTGTGAAGGGATTATGTTCGACTGGAGCGGTATTTATTTCCAGAAGGTAGTGAATGTCTCCAAACAAAATATTACAACGGGCTATGTAGCTTTTATGTGTGCCGCTGCTATTGCAAGGTTTTTTGGCGATAAGCTCATCAATAAATTGGGAACAAAAAAGGTATTGCAACTGTGTAGTGCGTTTGCTTTTGTTGGCTTTGCCATTGCCATCGCCTTTCCTTACCTTATTGCTGCCACCATTGGTTTTATATTGATAGGTGTTGGCATTTCGTGCATTGTTCCACTTATCATGGCCATTGCCGGACGAACTTCTGGCAAATCTGCAGGTGTGGCTATTGCCTCTGTTTCTACTATCAGCTATTTTGGTTTTCTGTTTGGGCCTCCTGTTATTGGTTATGTTGCCCAAGCCGCTAGTTTGCAATGGTCATTCGGTTTAGGACTTATCATTTCCGCTTGCATGTTATATCTGGTAAGCTTTACAGTGAACAGTGAGTAGTGAGCAGTAAACAGTTAGCAGTGTGATTAGTAATCAGATATTAGTGAATTGAAGCACTGGTAGCTGATCTTTTTTTATTCACTAACTAATGAAAACTGTAAAGTTGTTACTGCTCACTGCTAACTGTTTACTGTTCACTGTAAAAGTTCTGCCATTGTTTTAATAACTATTTTTTTACTTAAATCATCAATAGGAGCATCGATGGTTATAATCTTTCTTTCATTGGGTAATAAATCAAAATAGTTATCGCTGTAATGAACTTGCTTGCCGGGTATGTTTAGTTGTACATACTTTGCAAAAGCATTACTAGTAATAGCGAAACTTGTATTGCTGATAGGTTGGATTTGTATGTACGGCTTATACAATTTTAGTTTGAGCGGCTTGCTAAATGTAAAATGTGTTTCGGCAACTGTCTTTCCTGCACCAGTAAATGTTGCCTTTGCATACAATCCATTTGTTTCGCTGCGTTTACTCACCAAATCACCTATTTCTACAATGGTAGTTGTTTGCTTTGCCGCAGTTAAGGGTATATCTATCTTTTCATATTCTTTACCCGAAAAATCATGGATAGATAAATGAAGCACACCCGGTATGTTCTTCAATAAATCGTTGGTAATATTCACTGCCCAATTCTTTTTATCGGTAGAATCTAGCGTTATCAGCACATCGGCATAAGCATCTTTAATTCCATACATCGATGCCTTCCAATTGTTATAACAATCCACGCTTGACCAACTTGCCACAGGCCAACAATCGTTCAACTGCCAGTATAAAGTCCCCATATTGGTTGGCATCTTACTCCGATGAATTTGAATGGCAGTGCTAAACACATAATGCTGCATACACTGAGTGGCATATATGTAGTCGGGGAAGTTCTTAGGTTGAGGCATATATTGATTAATGTAACTCTGCATTAATGGATACCCCTTTCCATGCTTTTGATGCGTGCGCATGGTGGCAGAAGTGGTGTCGTAATCCTCTGGCAAAGCATATTTCTCTACAGAAGAAAGCTCGGGCATAGATTCCATACCATATTCGCTTACAAATCTTCCAGTCTTTTCATGAAAAACCGCTACAGGTTCTTCATAACCCCACAGACCCCAATAGTGCGAGTCGCCATTAACAATACTCTCTTTTTTAGTCCAACTAAATAGGGGAGAAGAGGGTATAAAACTTCTGCTTTTATCATATTGCGCAATGGTTTTAGGCATCACATCCAGAAACAATTTCTTGTAGGCAGCATCAATTCGTGCATCTTCTTGTGGCCTATCCCTAAACTTCCAACGCCACCAATTATTCCAACCTTCATCCACTTCATTACTTCCGCAATACAAAGCCAATGAAGGATGATTGCGCAAACGCGTGATATTATCTGCCAGTTCTGCTTGCACATTCTTCAAAAAAGCATCATCATCGGGATACATGGCACAGGCAAACGCCATGTCTTGCCACACCAAAATTCCTTCTTCATCGCAAAGATTGTAAAGGTCATCGCTTTCGTAGATGCCACCACCCCACACACGCAGCATATTCATGTTTGCCTCCTTGGCATTGGCAACTTGCTTTTTATAAGTATCGTAAGTAATTCTGTGGAGGAAAGGATCGCACGGAATAAAGTTTGCGCCCTTCATATAAACAGGAACGCCATTCAGTTTAAAATAAAAACTCTGCCCTACTTCATCCTTTTCTTGCATCAGTTGGATGGTTCTAAGTCCAAGCTTCTTTGTCATATCAACGCTTTCCGTAACTCCTTTCACCGTTGTACTAATAGAAGTTGTGGCAGTATATAGATAAGGTTTACCTAACTGATAAGTCCACCATTTTTTTGGGTTTAGTACATTAAAATCAAGCGAAACATCATTAATTCCCTTATGAAGAATGATTGTTTTATTGACTGAAAAAGAAGGAATAGCGGATTTATCTTGCAGATGAATGCTCACTGTACTTGCCTCATTTGCTTCTATTTGATAAGTTGCTTTCACGGTAGCGAGCTTATCTGTTAATGAGGTGACTGTAAAATGCACGTCATTCACCTTCATGTTATCCCAAGCATTCAGTTTAATATTCTTCCAAACACCACAGGTGGTAAACTTCGGTCCCCAATCCCAACCAAAACTATACTGCGCCTTACGGACATACATCCTAGGATAATCGAGTGTGGGCCAAGCAAATGGGGCATCTCTTTTAGCTAATTCTTCCACCTTGTTTTGTGCCGAATGAAACTTTATGTATAGCCTGTTATTGGGTTTTAGCCATTGCTTCACATCCACCTTCCAAGTACGAAACATATTATCAGCATCCAGAATCTTGGTGTCATTCAAATACACTTCTGCATAAGTATCCAGTCCTTCAAAAATCATTTCTACATGATTCCTTTGTAGCAAAAAAGCCGAAGTTGTAAAGGTTGTTTGGTATTCCCAATCTTCCCTATCCACCCATTGTACCTTGCTTTCATTATCCCGATAGAAGGGATCTGGTATTTTATTATTGATTAATAAATCAGTATGTACTGTTCCCGGAACGGTAGCAGCCATCCATCCACCGTTATCTCCCACCTTTCTGAACTGCCAATTGGAATTTAGTATTTCTGATTGACTAAAACCAATAGTTAAATGTATTATTGAAATAAATAGAAGAGATAGCTGTTTCATGGTTGCGAAGTTATTGGGGAATTACTATCAGGTTTCAAAACACATGAGAACATTTATTTATCATTATGTTTCAATAAATTATTCATACATTAATATCATCACCATACTTTTACAGCCTCATTTTCTATTAATATACGTTTATGGTTATTGTTATACAGTGCTTAGATAAGGTTGGTTTGGTGGCTTCTATTGCTGGTTTATTGCAGGAACAGAATTTAAACATTGTTTCGATGCGTGAGCACGTGGATTCAATACAAAATCGTTTTTTTACCCGAATAGAAATAAGCATTCCAGTTGATGCGCAAATACTTGAGTCGCAACTAAAATCCATATTACCTGATGATGCCCAGATAATTGTAAATCCAAATCCCTTAAAAAGAATTGTTGTTCTAGCTACAAAAGAATACCATTGTTTAAGTGATATTTTAATTCGCAATCACTTTAATACTCTAGGTGCAGAAGTTCTTGCTGTGATAGCAAACCATACTAACTTGGCGGATATCTGTAATCGATTTGAAATGCCATTTCATTTAATCAGTCACGAAGGTATTACAAAAGAAGCCTTTGAGTCTGAACTATACACATTGTTACAAAAGTATCAGGTTGATTATATTGTGTTGGCGAAATTTATGCGGATACTATCTCCAAATTTTGTAGAAAAATATCCATTAAAGATTATTAATATTCATCATTCATTTCTACCAGCATTTGTCGGTGCAAATCCTTACAGACAAGCCTATGAAAGGGGTGTAAAACTCATTGGTGCAACTGCGCACTTTGTTACCAATCAATTGGATGAGGGGCCAATTATTGCACAGCAAATTATTCCTGTAAACCATTCTTTTACCAGTAAAGACATGGTAAAAGCTGGAATGGAAATTGAAACTTCTGTGCTAGCTAATGCTCTACAACTGGTATTTGATGACAAGGTATTGGTTTATCAAAATAAAACTGTAGTGTTTTAAAAGGCAAGAATACCTGTTATTTTTCCCGAACTTTCAAACAGGTAGTGTTTATAAATTGATATGGAACAATAAACAATAATTCTAGAGTTCATTGAAATTGTTACTTATTAGTGTAGTAATTATACTAAAATGGTTTATTTTAGCCCCCATTGAATGAAATCTATTGTCCTTTAACTAATTTTTACTATTTTGCGGCCAAACTAAGCTTTTTTTTAAGGCTTAGTGATATCACGTGACCGAAAAAGGGATTGAAATGAGTGAATTAGACTCATTGCAAATTGAGATTGGATAGGAAATATAAAAATTAAAGAGACTGTTGACGGATTTAGAACTTCTGATGGACGTACAATGTTAATTTACATTAATAATTTATAATAAAATTTATTTTATGCATAAAATTCAACATGCCATAAACAAGATTGTTTTACCAATCGTTTTTTGTTTAGCATTTTTACTAGCAGATGGCTTAAAAGCACAAACAATAACTGACAGTAGTCCACAGAACACAAGTATTGGTAATTCTGCTATGATTACTGGGAGTGGATTTTTTGAGACAACAGAGGTAGTTTCTGAAAAAATAGGAATATTAAATGTTTATAATTCCATACCTGAACAAAATAATCTAATAAATAGAATCGTAAGCACCGATTTAAGTATTGGAGTTGTTAATACCAATAAAAGTTCTGTGAGTGTGGCAGGATTTGCGGTTGTTCCCACTCCAACAATTGTTTCACTAACACCTTCTTCAGCTGCGGCAGGTACTACTGTAACTATAAAGGGAACTAATTTTTCTGGCACTGGTGTTACAGTTAGCTCTGTCCAATTTGGAGGTGTCAATGCTAGTAGTTATACTGTTTTAAATGGTCTCTATATAAATGCTATTGTTCCTTCTGGAGCTTCTTCTGGTAATGTAACGGTAACTACTTCAGGAGGAACGGCTAGTATTAGTGGTTTCGTATTTTTGCCATCACCAACAATAAGTTCATTTTCCCCTAATTCTGCTGCATCCGGGACAACAATTACTATCACTGGAACAAACTTCACCGGGACGGGTGGTAATGTTAACTCTTTGAAATTTGGAGGGACTTCAGCAAGTAGTTTCACTATTGTAAATAGTACTACCATAACCGCAGTAGTAGCTTCTGGAACAACGGGTAGTGTTTCAGTTACAACTTCGGCTGCAGCTGCAAGTTTAGCAGGGTTCACTTTTATTCCTTCTCCAACAATTACAACATTCACCCCTCGTTCTGCCGGAATTGACAGTGTTGTGACAATATCAGGTACAAATTTTACTGGTGTAGGCGTTACTGTTAATTCAGTTTCTTTTGGTGGAACAGCTGCGAGTAGTTTCAACGTTGTAAATAGCACAACTATTACGGCAGTAGTTGCTTCTGGAACAAGTGGTAATGTAACAATTACAACAACTGGTGGTACTGCGAGTATAGCTGGTTTCACTTTCATTCCTACTCCAACGGGTGTTTCAATTACCCCATCTTCTGCTTCTACAGGTACTACCGTAACCATAAAGGGAACAAATTTTTCAGGTATAGGTGTAACCGTTAATTCTGTCCAATTTGGAGGTGTTGAAGCTAGTAGCTTTACAGTGTTGAATGGTATCTACATTACTGCGGTTGTACCTACTGGTGCTACTTCTGGCAATGTAACGGTAATTACCTCAGGAGGAACTGCTAGTATTGGAGGTTTCGTATACCTACCAACACCAACTGTAGGTTCTTTTTCACCAACTTCAGCTGCGTCAGGAGCTACAATTACAATTTCTGGTACAAACTTCACCGGTTCTGGGGTTAGTGTTAGCGCATTAAAATTTGGGGGAACTGCTGCAAGTAGTTTCACTGTGGTTAATAGTACAACTATTACAGCTGTAGTTGCCTCTGGAACAACGGGTAGTTTGTCAGTTACAACTACTGCAGGTACAGCAAATTTAGCAGGGTTTACGTTTATACCTTCACCAACCATTAGTTCATTTACCCCTAACACTACTGCATTAAGTGGAACTGTTACTATAACTGGTACTAACTTTACAGGTGTTGGCGTAACCGTTAATTCGGTTTCTTTTGGTGGAACAACTGCGAGTAGTTTTAACATTGTAAACAGCACAACCATAACCGCGGTAGTGTCTTCTGGGGCAACAGGTAATGTAACAGTTACAACTACGGGTGGTACAGCGAGTTTAGCAGGATTCTCCTTCATACCTACTCCAACAATTGTTTCAATTACACCTACTTCTGCTTCTACAGGTACTACAGTATCCATAAAAGGAACTAATTTTTCAGGTACCGGAATCACAGTTAGTTCTGTTCAATTTGGAGGTGTAGCTGCGAGTAGCTATACAGTATTGAATGGTATCTACATAAATGCAGTTGTACCAAATGGAGCTACTTCTGGCAATGTAACAGTTACTACATCTGGTGGAACTGCAAGTCTTGGAAGCTTCGTTTATATACCAACACCAACAATAAGCTCATTTTCACCAACTGAGGCTGCTTCAGGAGCTACAGTTACTATCACAGGAACAAACTTTACTGGTACGGGCGTTAGTGTTAGTACCTTGAAATTTGGAGGAACTGCTGCAAGCAGTTTTACTGTTATAAATAGTACCACTATAACAGCGGTAGTTGCTTCTGGAACATCAGGTAGTGTATTAGTTACAACTTCAGGTGGAACTGCAAGTTTAAATGGATTTTCATACATCCCTGCTCCTACAGTTTCATCTTTCAGTCCAACAACAGCCGCAACAGGGGCTACAATAACTATCACAGGGACGAACTTTACTGGTACAGGAGTTGGTGTTAACTCTTTGAAATTTGGAGGAACTTCTGCCAGCAGTTTCAACGTTATTAATAGTACTACTATAACAGCAGTAGTTGCTTCTGGAACGTCAGGTAGTTTATCAGTTACATCTTCAGGAGGCACAGCAAGTTTAGCTGGGTTTACTTACATTCCAACTCCAACTGTAACTTCTTTTAGTCCAATAACTGCTGCAACTGGTACTCAAATAACGATTACAGGGGCTAATTTTTCTGGTTCCAATCTTGGAACGTCTTCTGTAACGATTGGTGGAGTAGCAGTATCGACACTTACTATTAATTCTGCTACACAAATAACAGCCACTGTTCCAGTAAATGCGGCATCTGGAAATGTAATGGTTACTAATAATGGGGGCGCTGCAACTTTAGGAGGGTTTACATACATTTCATCACCTACCATTACTTCTTTTAGCCCCACCACTGTAGGAAAAGACTCGATAGTAACTATTTTTGGTACTGGTTATTTTGGTACTGGAGTAACAGTAACCTCTGTAAAGTTTGGTGGAACTAATGCTTCAAGTTTTACTGTTGTAAATAATACAACCATAACGGCTGTTGTAGCAACAGGTACATCAGGATTCATAACCATTATTACAACTGGCGGAACAGCTGCATCTGCATCAAGTTTTACTTTTGTTGCTGCCCCAATAGTTACTTTGGTTTCATCCTCCCCAGCATTAACTGGGAACTTAATTACGCTTACAGGTACAAATTTATCTGATGCTTCATCTGTAAAGTTTGGTGGAGTTTCTAGTACCTTTACAAAAATTTCTTCTACTACAATCACTGCAACTGTACCTACAGGAGTGAGAGGCACAGTTCCATTAGTTGTTTCAACTCCAGGTGGAACAACATCTGGAAATACAATTACAATTAATAATAGTTGGTCTGGCGCTACTTCAAGTAACTGGAGTACAGGAACAAACTGGAACACAGGTTTAGTGCCCACTATAGAAGATGTAATTATACCAATAGGACTAACTACTTACCCTGTATTGAGTACAGACATTACTGTGGGTAATATAGTATTAAATGGAACTGTTGCTCTAAATAGCCATAAATTGACTATTTCAAACTCTCTTACAGGGGCTGGAACATTAATAAGTTCTGCCGCCTCTAGTTTGGATATGCAAGGTTCAGGTACAATTAATTTTGATGTAAACAATAATAGTATCAATAACCTTACTATAAACAATTCAGTTACTTTGGGTAATAACTTGAATCTTTATGGAATCCTTTATCCTACTTCAGGTACATTTACAACTGGGGGACACCTTACTTTAAAAAGTATAAGTAGTAATCAGGGTATTGTTGCTACTGTTGGGGGAACAATTAGCGGTACAGTAACAGTTGAAAGGTTTATTCCCAAAAACACATCATTTAGACCCTTTATAGATTTATGTCCTATTGTTGCTAACGCAGGAAGTATATTTACTAACTGGCAAGAAAGGGGGGTAAACTCAAACACTTACGGTGTACAAATTACTGGAATTTCAGGGCCATGGGATATGGTAGACGCAGTAAAAGGATTTGACGTGTCACAAAAAGGAAGTGGCTCATTGCAAACTAATACTGGTACTTGGGCTTATGCCACCAATACTAAAACTATGAATTTAGATCCTTCGCAAGGATACAGACTATTGGTTAGGGGCAACAGGTCATATAGTTTGTTTACTACGCCACAACCAAAATATATGAATAGTGATGTGACTTTGAGAACTACCGGAAATCTTATTACTGGAACAGTTTACTTTCAAACTAGTGGGACAACTAGTACAGGAGGCTTTAGCTCTAGTCATGGCTTAAATAGTGGTTCTGGAGTATTCAATTTTATTGCAAACCCATTTGCAAGTCCTGTTAGCTGGACTAGTGTTTTAAGCCATTCAACAGGTATTAATCCAGAGTATTATTATTTAGATCCAACTTTTGCAGATGGAAGTGGTAACCAATCGTATGTAACTTATAATGCAACAACAGGCGTGAACAATAATTCAAATTCAAGTGTAGGAGACATTATTCAACCTGGTCAAGCAATATTTGTAAAGAATAGTGGTGGTACAAACCCTGTAATAGTATTCCAAGAATCTGATAAAAGAACAAGTACCTCAATAGCTATTTTTGGAACACATACTCCTGTTAATAAGCTTTCACTAAACCTTTACAAAAATAATAAATCAATTGATGGTGCTGTTGCAGTCTTTAAATCGTGCTTCTCTAAAAAATTAGGAGCTGAAGACAGTAAGAAACTAATGAATGCCGGTGAGAATCTTACTTTCTCAGAGGATGGTAAACAACTATGTATTGAAGGACTTGATTTGCCAAACATAAAAGACACAATTAATATACAATTGTCAAAAATGATTGTGAATACAAACTACCAAATAAAGTTAAATACGCAACAATTTGATGCTAATGGGTTGAATGCTTATTTGTTAGATAAATACACTAATGCAAAAACCTTATTAGCTACTGATGAGACAATCATTAGCTTTATTACCAACACAGATTCTAAAAGCTATAGCAACAGATTTTGTATTATTTTTAGTAGTGTACTAAGCACAGAAGTTTTACCTAAAGAATCTATTACGCTTATAACAAGTGTTAAATCATCTAGTTCGGTGGAATTAAACTGGTTCGCAGATAACGCAGCCAATTTGGCAAGTTTTACAATTCAACGTTCTATTAATGGTATTGATTTCACTTCTATCAAATCGATTTCAGCATTCGCTGGGAATTATAGTTTTATTGACGAAAATGCATCTAGATGTATGAACTATTATCGTATCAAGAAAATTGGTAAAGATGGTACTATAACATTTAGTAAAATCGCCAAACAGTTGTTAGGTAAAGAAAACAATTCAATAACAATTTATCCGAATCCTGTAATTAACAAAAATTTTACGGTTCAACTTAAAAGCTTAATTGGAGGTAATTATACTTTAAAGCTATACGATGCGTTAGGTAGAATTGTGCTAACAAAATACGGGGTTCATAGTATTGGGACATTTTCAGAAACCGTAAACATTGGAAGTCTAAAAAGCCTAAAAGCGGGTGTTTATGTTGTCGAAATTACTGATTCTGATGGTCAAAGTTTTCAGAATCAAGTTACAATTAATTAAAAAAACACTTAAACTAAATAATCTTTAAACACAATATTATGTTCCGAAAAATATTTTTAATTTTAACAATCCTAACTATCGTTTGTTTTGTTTCTAATGCCCAACTTGATCCTGGGGGAATCGGTGGAGACGGGGGAGGTGGAGACGTATCGGATGTGGATAATGGTTCTGGTTCATCTGGTGGAAATCAAGGTAGCCAAGTTCCGATTGATGGTGGAATTTCTATTCTATTTGCGGCTGGTGCTGTGGCACTAGGTAAAAAATTGTACAAGAAAAAGGAAGAAAAACCTAATCCTAGTTTTTAGAATACCTTACTTTTTTTCATTAATCTTTTTATATTTGAAATGGACCTTCGAACTACGGGGTCCATTTTTAATATAAACATAAAACACTACTTTAAGCATTATCAAGTTAGAATGAATATTATCTCATTGATTACTAAGTTAAAAAAGCAATACAATTCAATTCCTACAATTGTCAAAAAAGTTGTATTCAGAGGTGCTATACTTTGGTTGGGCTTTGTGATATGCTACTATTACATCCTTTTGCCGCACGGAAAATTCATTCAGTCCATTACTCATATAACCACCATAATTACGACTCAATTATTGAATAAATTCTTTGGAACTGGTTTTTATTCTGTTTTATCCCCCCCCTATGGCGAATCAATTAGAATTGGACGAAGAAATATTCTCTTTATAATGGATAGTTGCAACGCTTTTAAACTCTTTGTGTTATATGCCGGATTTTTAATCTGCGCCCCTGGAAATATTAATAGAAAGCTTATATACATATTTATTGGCTTACCACTAATTTTCCTATTAAACATAGCAAGATGTTATGCAGTTGCTATATTAGTTTTACAAAAACCAGAATGGATATATATAGCGCACCATTATATTTTTACAATAGTTGTTTATAGCGCAATTTTTTTTCTTTGGTTATCATTTTTGAAAGAAAAAAGCTGGAAATGATTATAATACAAAAAATTACTTAATTACAAATAACTATACACATGAAAAAGAAAGGACTGATAATCTTTACTCTTTTTTTAATTGGAATAATTGATTATTTAGGTAGTAGAAGTTTCGAATTTTATAATTCAAGGGGATGGTTTCCTACTTTTTACTTTCTACTAATTGGTCTTAATTTTATATTTGGATATAACTATTGGAAAAGGGAAGCAGAAAAATGGGTTCTCTACATCTGGAACTATATTTATGTATTTATATTTTCTTACTACATTTTCTTTTGGGCATTATACATGATGAATTTGTCAAGTCACAATTTTCTATTCAAAACATATATACACATTGGACTTTCCCCATTAACATTTGGTTTTGTCTATTTAATTAGAATCTTGTCGAAAGTGAAGAATGAGACACCGTTATCCTGAGTTATTGAACATTGTATTGTCATAAATTCGAACACATACCACTATTTGCCGTTTTGAGTATGAATCGGTTAAGTTTTAATTGGAATATTTTGGATTTTTTTTAAAATATAGCAATTGGACTATGTTTAGTAAATGCTTTGAATATGCACTTGAAGCAATTGTAATATATGGATATGGTGATTGGGATACTTAATTGTGGTGATTGGAATATAGGCTAGTAGCGATTTTGAATCTATGGAAGCAGTGATTGGAATCGAAGGGTATGGTGAATTAAATCTATATAAACAACAATTCAAATCCCCTTTGATGGTGATTCTAATCGTTGTAACTCTTGGTTGATTACTTAATTAAATACGCTTAAACCCTACTTCTCATCTATTCAATCTATTATTCTTTAATAAACTTCTCGGAAAGTTTTACTCCATTTGCATTGGTAAGTTCTACTAAGTAAACTCCTGCTGAGAAAGCATTTGCATCGATGCTTATTTTGTTGCTAGAAGTAGTAACTGCCGCCTTATTTAGTATTTGTTTACCCGTAATGGTGCTAATCTTAACTGCATAAGTAGCATTGCTTGCATTGCTGATTGTGATGTTTAATTGCTCTTTTACTGGATTTGGATAGATGCTTATAGCGCTTTGAGCTACGCCTGTATTATTTAGTTTTGCTATTGCACTGTACATTGCTTCTCCTGCAATTTCTACAGATTTTACCCTGTAATAAACCACAGCTGAAGTTGGTAAATTATTATCATTAACAGCGTAACTGTTTCCTGCATTTGCTTTTGAAGAAGCTACAGCAGTAAAGTTAGTTCCATCAATACTTCTTTCTACTTCATAAGATGCAATGTTTACTTCGTTAGCTACTGTCCAGTTTACAACTGCACCTTTATCTGTTTTAGTAGCTTTGATGCTTGTAAAGCTTACTGGCAATGAACCGATTTTATCATTTACCAAAAGTAAAAAACGATTATCTCCTTTACTGCTAGTATCGGAAGTTATTTTGAAACGATAAACAGCATTTGCCCTTACGTTTACGGTTACGCCTAAATATTTATCTAATAAGAAGATAGTCTTGTTTGAATCTATCCCTTCAAAATTGCTTAATGACAATTTATAAGCTCCAATTACCCCGCTTTTTACGCTAACTTTAGTAACATCAGCATTGTTTTTGTCTGAATGAGTAGCGATAGACAAACGATTTGCGCCTTTGATTATTGCCAAAGTTTGAGAACCTCCGCCCATCGAAGTAGCATCCCACTCTGGAATATAGCTATCACTACCGAAAGCATTGAAACGAATTACAGTTTCATCCAAACGATCATTTGAAGAATCTACTAAAAGTGCTATTCTTATTAATTTATTGTTGCTTGCACCAAAGTATTGGTTATTCGGAATAGCGCCATTTGTTTTGTGGCTTTCAGAAAAGGTTACGCTACCAGTAGTAAGTGCCTCTACAAAGAATGCCTGACCACTAGCTATGTAATCACCATTAGTATTATCGTAGCTAGTAGCACCGTTGGCGATGATACCAGCAGAATAAGTAGTATAATTACCGTTGCCATAAGGACTGTAAGACCACATTTTAGTACCTATTTTAGCTTTGTTACTAGCTTGAAAAGCAGTAAAACTAATTTGACTAGGATAAGGATTTCCTAATAAAGAATACTTGTTTGAAGCAGGATCGTTTAGTGTTACCGTAACATCACCAGTGGTGATAGCACCAGTAGAGCTAAGTGTTACATTTTCTGGTGCTGTTGGTGCACTAGAACCCAATTGGTCTCCACAAGAAACAGTAGCACTGTTTCTGTTTCCACGAATATTTACTTTATACCCTTTACCTGGAACAAGATTTTCTGAAGTAGAGGCTACACTTACCCAACGGCTACCGTTTACTGGTTTTTCATTGTAAGTGAAGATGCTTGCAGCGTTTGTGTTTGTTCTGTCAAAACCATTGCTATTGTATTTATCAGTTGCACCACCGTTTCCTGTACCTGCGCCACATGGTTGCCCACCAGTACCAGCACCAGTTACATAAATTTGTTGTTGCCATGAGCTACGGATTGTTTGAGAAGTAGTACTTCCTACAAAATTGAACCTGCGTGCAGTCTTTTGATTGATGTACCGTTCTACAGTTACGTTTCCTGAAATATAATCTCCTGTACCAGCAGCTATTCTTGCAGTACCAGTAGAAGAAGATTTTAAAACCAATTTACCATCAGTGTATATTGTACCAGCTGAAGGAGTAAGGGTTCCTGTAACCTTTAGGCTGTCTGCAAGTTTAACACCTGCTTTGTTGTTGATAGTGATGTTTTTTACTGAATTGTTTTTAAATACGCTGGCCGTAATTGTTTGAGAAGTAGTACCGTTTAGCTCTACTGTACCATTTGTAGCATCTAGTACACCGCTATTTGAGATAGAACCTGCCACTTGCAAAGTACCAGTAATAGTTAGAGTAGTACCTTTTTGGATAGTTAAATTATTAACTGGATAAACATCTGTAATTGTTGGGTAATTGGTAGCGCCTGCAGGGATAGTAACATCTGTGTTTACTAAAGGTACAATTGCACCACACCAGTTTTTAGGATTAGACCATACTTTATCTACACCACCTACCCAAGTACCAGGATCTAATAAAGTCATTTTTATAACATCACTAGTAAGCACTTTATTTACTATGCAGGTAGCATCAACTGTGATTGTGCAAGAAATTTTATCACCATTAGCACAATCAGAAGTTGTATAAGTAGTAGCAGTTGCGTCTTTAATTGCAACTCCATTTTTGTTCCATTGATAAGTAACTTTCTCTCCAGCATACAAAACATTGGCAGTGAAAGTAACACTTACTCCTGCACAGATAGAAGTAGCTGTAGAAGTAATGTTTAGTGAAGGACTCACCATTGGAATTACAAATAAGTTGAGTGTTGCTGCACTATCGCAACCTGCACTATTAGTAAGATGAGCAGTGTATGAACCTGTAGAACTGTAAGAAGTACCATTGAATAATAAGGCAGAACCTGCACAAATAGAAGTAGAAGTGGTAGAAGTAGTAGATCTTGCTACAGTAATAGCTTTAGAAACAGTTGTAGTACCACAACTATTTGTAACTGCATATTTGATAGTAGTAGAACCTGCACTTACGGCAGTAACAACACCACCAGAACTTACGGTTGCAATGGCAGTGCTTGATGAACTCCATGTGCCACCGTTAGTAGCATCTGTTAATGTAGCAGTAGAAGAAGCATTGCAGATAAGAGAACTACCAGCGATGTCTGCAACAACAGGATTACTACAAGCGCAAGCAGGAAGGCTATAGTTGAAGTTTGCATAGTTGATGCTTCCACCAGCCTGAATAAATGATTTAGCAATTACCTGACCGTCTATGTTTGAGCTACTAGTTTTGTTTAAATCAGCATAGGGCGCAAAAACAGTTCCTTCTATTTGGTTATTACCAGAGATAGTTAAATTAGTAGTGTTGTAGAAATTATAGATAACATAAGGGCTATTAGATTGACCAAGGCCTGATTGATTCCAAACGTTCCAAGTGTAAGTAGCACCCGCATTTACATTGACAACTAGAATGTGCGTTTGGTCTGGGCCATTGTTGTAAGTGAAGTTTGAAACATTGTTTAAATCAGTTCCAGAAACATTCAACACGTTTACACCACTATTTAAGTTAATTTTTACTTGACCATTTGTTACAACACTATTTAGCGTTGAACCAGAAACATTGCCATTTGGATTGGTTAAACTTGCATTATTAGTGTAAGTGCTCATGCAAGTAGAAGAGGCTTGAAACGTAGTGAATGCAGCACCAAAATCTATCAAACCACTTTGCAAAACTGGGTTACTGGTAGCACTAACATTATTTAAAGAACCTACACTTGCTTGAATTTGGATATATGGTTGGTCGCCATAACCATTTTTTGTAAGCCTAATATTGCTTGTAGCACCGTTATTATCTTTATACCAAACCACAGTTCCTGTTCCGTCTCCTAGTTTTACATAACCCTTATTTACATAAACTGTACTTCCTGAAGTGTAGTTTAGTTTACCACCTATCAATAGGCCGATGGCTACATTACTCACTTTAAAAGTCCCTTCATTGCCAGCAGTAACTGTGTAATTACCATTCAAATTAAAGTCGCCACCCAATGCAACAGGCCCTTGCGACTGGCTAGATTGAAGCGTTACATTGTTCTTTACAAAAATGCCAAATCCTTGTGCACTTGCAGTAGGATTGCTTTGTGCAAAAAGGTTAGCATTAACGAAAACTAATGCACTGATAATTAGTAATTTGAAAAGGCGGATGATTCTGTTTGTAACTGCGTTCATGTGATTATGTTTAATGATTAACATGAAGCAAAAGTGTGCTTTGTAGGGTAGAGTAAAAACCGTTTGAAGTAGGGGGTAAAGTTAATTATAGGCATTGGCTAGAGTTGACATGTCCTAAGCCTATAAGTGTTCAAAACCCTTACAGGGATTCAACGTTATTGAAAAACATCTTTATACCCTTTTCAATAAGATTGTATAGATCACAATTACCTACTTTTGAAGGCTTACAGTAAAAATGTACATTAGTAATTACAACTTCAATTAAAAGACATGACGATTCAACAAGATATTCTTCCGCTTATTGGTTACGCTGCTTCCATTATTATCGCACTATCAATGACTATGAACTCAATTGTTAGGTTTAGATGGATAAATATTGTTGGAGCCCTACTTTTCTCCACTTATGGCTTTCTAATTGGCGCAATACCTGTTTTCATTTTAAATGGCATCATTGTACTGGTAGATATTTATTATTTAAAGAAAATATACTCTAAGGAAGAAATATTTGACACCTTAGAAATCAACTCCGAAAGTGATTACCTAATTAAATTCTTGAATTATCACAACAATAGAATACAAAAAATATGTCCTGGTTTTGCTTACAACCCAGACATGAATACCGTTAGCTTTTTTATACTGCGTAATGCTTCTGTTGCTGGACTATTTCTAGCACATAGAGATGATAAAAATATATTGAGCGTTGGATTAGATTATGTGCTGCCCGAGTATAAAGACTTTAAGAACGGGAAATATGTGTACTTCAATCTAAAAGATAGCTTTATAGAAAAAGGTTACACAAGCGTGAAGGCTAAAGCAAATGATTTGCAATACGTAAAATATCTAAAGAAACTAGGATTTAATGAAGATGGTGATAACTATTACGTAAAGAATTTGTGATTTAGACAGTTTCATCTAAGACCAAAAAATATCTTTCCACTACTTTTAACTTTCAGCAAGAGGTTGTGTCAATGAGGAAGTTTTACATTGCATCATAGAAATAAATCAACTTATACGTATGAAAATAGTATCGTCTTGTTTTAATTATTTATTGTTTATTATACTATTAACTACTTCTAATGCACGTTTGGCGAGTGCACAGTATAAATTTGTTACACCAGATTTACCTAAGATTCCTGAAAAATCATATAGCATTAACAATTTCGGAGCTATATCTGATAATGTTTCCGATAATACAAAGTCTATTCAGGCAGCCATTGATGCGGCATTAAGTGCAGGCGGCGGAAAAGTTATTATTACAAAAGGCGAATACTTATGTGGTCCGCTTCAGTTTGGCGATAATCTGGAATTACATTTAGATGAAGGTGCCATACTAAAAATGTTGCCCATAGATAAATATCCTGGAGGAACTACCGATGGAAACAACTTTATTTCAGGAGCCAACCTGCATGATATTGCCATAACTGGAAAAGGAACTATCGACGGGCAAGGCAGCCCTTGGTGGAAGTTTGCAAAAAAAGAGGGTGCAAAACGTCCCAGAATGATAACCTTTAGGGACTGTAGCAGAATACTCATAGCACAAGTGAAACTGGTAAACTCGCCTATGTTTCACATAGCAATTGGTGGTGGTAAAACAAACAATGTAACCGTGCAAGGCGTAATAGTACGTGCGCCATCGTCGAAGGATCCTATTGATCCTAGCCACAACACAGATGCTTGTGATGTAACAGGCAGTAGAATACTTGTAAAAGATTGTGATATAAGTGTAGGTGATGATGACTACACCTGTGGAGGAGGTACATCGGACGTGCTGATTACAAACTGTACTTATGGCTACGGACATGGGGTTTCTATTGGTAGTGGTACCAGAAACGGTGTGAAAAACTTTACAGTAGAAAATTGTACTTTTACAAATACCGAATGTGGTATTCGCATAAAAACAGATAGAGATAGAGGTGGCGTTGTAGATAATATTACCTACAAAAACCTAAAAATGACCAATGTAACTATACCTATTCTTATCTATGAATCTTACATGGCAAAGGAAAAGGCCTTTAGAAGTCTTGACAACATAACACCAGAAATTGCGGCTACCTATCCTTCTGCAACAATTACCGACAAGACACCGTTTTATAAAAATATCACTTTTCAGAATATCAATGCAACCGTTGAACACGGTAAAAGAGCAGGATTAATTTGGGGATTGCCAGAAGCTGCTATTGAAAATATTACTATGAAAGATGTAAACATTACAGCAGATAAGCCTTTCGGAATTTTCTTTGCTAATAATGTTCAACTAACAAATTGTAACATCAATACAAAGGATGGAAAGAATAAATTAGCCATAACAAATGCTAATGTTACCATTGATGGCGAACCATTTAAATAGCCTATTAGGAAATTTTATACAGATAAAACAAAAATAGAAGTAACTATCTACAGATGTGCAATTACAATGGCATTAAGATTTCTAAAGAAGCAACGTTAAAAGTATTTGAACGAAAAAAACAATTGCAGGCAATGGAAAGCTTGGTTCAATCTGGCTTTGAATACAAAGATTGGCCAATTATTAAACCTCAACAAAATAACGATTGGAGTTTGGAAATGGCCCATTGGGAGTTTGTAGCACCATGGATTAGAACACAAGAAGCCCAAAAGGAAAGTAGGAAAAAGTTTATGACTTTAAACGCAACTTGTGAGCGACTATTAGAAAGCAAGATGTTTAGAGAAGCTGCTATTAAACGCAGATGTTTGATTTTGTCTTCTGGCTTTTACGAATGGCAGCACTATAAACCAATCGGAGAAAAGAAACCACTAACTTATCCATACCATATAACGGTTTCTAGTGATAGAAATGAACCCCTGTTTTTTATGGCGGGCATTTATCAGCCAACTATTGATTTCGAAACTGGCGAGTTGAAAGATTCCTTTGCAATAGTTACTACAGCTGCAAACTCACTAATGGAACAAATTCACAATGTAAAAAAGAGAATGCCTACCATTTTGCCTCAACATCTGGCAGAAGAATGGATTAGTGATCGTTTGACAGAAGATAGAATTTTGGAAATTGCTAGTTATAAACTACCGAGTGAAAAAATGATTGCTAATACCATTAGAAAAGATTTTAGAACATCTGAAAATCCACTGGAATACTTTGAGTACCCAGAACTTCCTTCATTGATACTGGAATAATAGTTTGTTTTTTGCCAATTTATTTACATCTTTGATGATAATAAATTACAGGAAGTGGCAATTCAATTAAGAAAATAAAATACTACAATAACATGAATGCAATAGGTTATTTCGAAATTCAGTCTTCTAACCCAAGTAGAGAAATTGAGTTTTATAAAAATGTTTTTAGCTGGAACTTTATAAGAGAACACAATGTACCCATTGAGTATTACAGAATAGAAACCAATGGTATAAATGGAGGCCTTTTGCAAAGACCCGCCCGCATACCTGAACTTAATTTTGGAACAAATGCATTTACCTGCTCCATACAAGTAGACAACTTTGACGAAACAGCCAATAAAATATTGGCCAATGGTGGTCAGGTTGCTATGGCAAAGTTTGCAATACCTAAAAGATGTTATCAGGGCTATTTTATTGACCCAGACAACAATGTATTTGGACTATTTGAGGTAAATGAAAACGCATAGTTATTTGACCTAGAAATGTTTATGTTTAAGTAGATTTTAGCGATTGATAAGGAGTAACTGGGAAGACTTGTGCAAAAGGGTGTGAGTAGAACTTGCTAGGGTGTTCGCTAAACATCCCTTAATAGTGGTCTGATTGTACTTATTCAAACTTTAGTAACTAGAAGTCCATGACAGGAGTCATGAACTAGCCCCCAACATTCATGTGCTAGTTGGTGTAAACTAGCTGGGCTAAAAAACTACTCCTTTGCTTCTAAACCAAGCATTAAGTTTTTGATAGACTTCTGTAATTGTTTTTCCCGAAAACTCTATGGAATCATCCATGTTTATGGCGATAAATGAATCGTAGATTTCACTCTTTAGTTTTAAAACAACTGGTTTTAGCTGACGATCATAAATTGTAATGCGCCCTGAATACATTATCCATTCTTTTGATCTTAAATGTTTACCATAAACCTCTTCTTCTTTAGACTGATATATTATTATTGCCTTAGCCATAATTAAAATAGATTACAGGAATTATTATCGTTGTTCATTTATTTTAAATCTCCATCGCCCTTTCCTCCCTCTTTTCTATGGCTGTTTCTACTGTTTGTTTGGTAAGTGAAAGCAACCGTTCGCTTTCTGCTTTTAGGTGTATTCTCCATGGAAGGTTTCGCTCCAAGCGAAGCCTTCCTTTTCTACACCCCCTCTACTATTTTTATCTCTTCTTCTGTTAGCCCATATAGCTGATACACCAATACATCTATCTGCCTTTCCAACTCGGCAGTGTCTTGGTTTTGTTCTTTGGCAGAAAGGATTTTATCTACTAAAACAATAAATGGTTGCTGTTCTGATTCTGTGGGTTTATAAATTGGAATATCAAGAATAGGGTCTTTATCAATTTGATAAGAATTTCCTTGCATTTTCCCTCTGTTTTTAAGCCAAAATGCAATAAGTCTTGAATTGAGAATGCCGGTTAAAAATTTTAAATTAATCCTCTCACTTTGAATAACCATAAATGCCCTTGATACAAAACAATTGAAATTAGTGTATGTAAACTGAGGCTGATGGGTACATTTTCTGAGTGCAAATATTTTTTCACCTTCAAATAAATGTTGCTCTCTAGTTCTATGCAGCCCATAAGGTTTATTATCAGAAGTTATTATGCTTTTATATTTATCCAAATGATGTTTTACGGTTGGATAATTATTTATTGGAATCTGATTTGTTGACAAATCTAGCTTTCCGATGTCTGATTTTGTATAAATAATCCAAAGATTGTTGTTTTCATTTCCATAGTACTTCCCAAGTTGTTTGGTAGTATAATAAGGCTTAATAATCTCCTCCTCTATATCCTTCAAATTTAAATTTTCAACTTCACTTTCAGTTAAAACGAATACTCCTTCGCCTTCTTTTGCAATACCCTTTAATTTTTCTGCATTTGCTTTGCTGACAAAATCTTGTAATACATCTATTCCTGATGCTACTTCCGATTTCAATCCTAATTCCTTATTTGCTTTTTCACGCAAAAAGAAATTTTGTTTACCCTTTAAATTGTTAAGAATCTTTGTTCTACTATCGTTACTAAATGTAAGAAGCTTATTAAATAGTTCCTTTTTAATTATTATAGGATTTAGTAATGTAATTTGTTCTGAAATCAACCCACTTAATAAATTCCCAATCTCTTCATCTGAATGTTTTTCACCTTCTAAACGTCTATAATCAAAATAGTAATTGTCTAGCTCTTTAGTATTCCTAAAGAGCATAATCATTGTTTGAATTGATGCGTTTTCGAAAACCATATATGCACCAAAATCTATTAAGGTTTGTATTTGAGAATTTCTAATGATTATGTCTCTAAAATTAGATGCACCAGCGTTAGTAACCCAATTGTTTGTCGCAATAAAACAAAGAAAAGAATTTGGTTTTAAAAGTGTCAATCCTAAATCACCAAACAAATACCATAAGTCCATTTTACCTTGGTAGCATTCTTTTTCTCTTTGACCATTAAAAGCTTCTCGATTGGTGTCCTCTTTTATGTATGGCGGATTACCAATAACCACATCAAATCCCAAAAACTTACCTTCATCATCCAAAACTTCCGGAAACTCGAATCGCCATTCAAAAGCACCTTTAAATATAGCATTTGCCTTTACTTCTTCCAGTTCTGTTTCTAGTGTTTTTACTTCTGCCTCTAGTTTCTTCTTCTCTTCGTTAGCATTTTTCTTTTTGCCTTTACCATAGTGTGCTTCGTCCTCAAACATCATATTGCCCGAGAAACGATAATACAAATCGTACAAAAGCTTATCTAGTCTTTTCTTTTTGGGGTCACTTAGTCTTATCTGGGTTACAATATCAGTTTTAATGCTGCTGATTATCTTTTGCAGTTCTCGTTTGGCATCTCTATTTCGCTCATTCTTGTATTTGGTTACAAACTCACGGTATTCTTTTACGGTGTATTTGATGCTTTTTAATGATTGGGTAAGGTCAGCATCCAAAGCAAAGCGGCTCAATAAACTATTCCCACATTTGATGTTGATGTCAATATTGGGTAATGTTTCTAGTTGGGTATAGTCTGTTTCTTCCTTGTAGTAAGCATTCTTCAAAAGCTCAATCCAAAGCCTCAACCTACAAATCTTTACACTATTGGGGTTTATGTCCACACCAAACAAACAGTTTTCTATCAATTGTTGCTTCTCATGAAAGAGTGTTTTTTGAAGTGTTTGTATTTGTTTGCTGGAAGGGTACTTGCCGTCTAATATTTCATAGGTAAGCTCTTGCTGATGTTTTATATCGTTCACCACTAATTCATCGTTAACAATTTCTATCTCGTAAATACCAATAGCGTTTCCTTTTACATCCGCTAAAATGCCTAATTCGGCCTTAATTGCAATTATTTCATTTAATGCAGAAACTAAGAAGTGACCACTACCCACAGCAGGGTCGCAGATTTTTAAAGAGTTTACAATCTTATTCAGCCTTAAAATATCTTCACTTTTGAAATGCCTAAGAGAATAGCCTTTTACATCTTCATAGCTATCAAACATTGTTTCGCCCGTAGGTGCTATTGTTTCATTAAACTTTTGCACCACAGATTGCCTGATACTCTCACGGCACATATACATGGTAATGAAGCCGGGCGTAAAGATGCTGCCATCCTTATAGCCATTTATCTTCTCGAATATCTTTCCTAGCACCGAGGCATTTATCAGGTCTTTACTTTCTTCCTGTATATCTTCTTTGCCCTCACTGGCAAAGTCGTAAGCATCCAGAAATGCAAAAAGGTATTGCAGCGTAGGTAGTTTCTTGGCTTTCTTTTTAAGGTCTTTCAATACGGTATTACCTAAAAATTCTAGCTCACCACTATTATCCAACGAATTTATCTTGATGGTATGGTCTTCCAATTCGCTTATCTCAAACAGCGAACTATTAAGGTAAGGTACTTTAGCATATTTGTTTTTCAATGCCTCCGTTCTGTCGTTCACATTTACAGCAAGTACCTTATGGAACAGTTTAAAAAGTTCATCGAAATCGTTAATGGTTTCGGAGTTCAAAAACCTATACTCCTTATTGCCACTGTGGTAAGTATGTAATTGACCTTCTAATAATTTAAGGAACAAAATACGGTTCATCCAAGTGATGCAAAGTTCTAACGCCACATTAAAGATGCGGTCGGGCAATGTGGCACCGTATAAACTGGCATCTGGCAAACGGTGCAATACATCTTCGGTAGCAATGGCATCAATGGTAGTTTCTAAAAGTGAAGCTGCGTGTCTGTTCTCCTTTTTTCGTCGGATAATATTTTTGCCACCCTCTTTCACCTCTTCCAAACCAATGATGTGCAACAGTTCTTTATAAAACTTGTCGTTTAGTGAGTTACTATCATTGGGCGAAGCAATCTTTAATAAATGTTGGGGAGATAATATCTTATAAAGGGCAATCAATTCCCTATCATCTTCCTTTTTATCATTGCGTAGTATCTTATCGTATCTAGTAATATCAAAATACACACAAGGTATTTCAATGTCTAGTTTGGCAATTGCTTTGCTTACTTCCTCATAAAAGAAGGGATTATCTTTCTTTTCCGCCACCTTGTTTTCATACAGTTTTTTGATGGCGGTATTGCGATAAATGTGTTTATCAAACCAGTTTGCATCTATTATATACCACTCATTAATGTTGGTAATTACCAGTTGCTTTAGTTCGTTATTATCGTTGGTAATGCGTTCATTTAGGTAATACAACACCAACTCGTGCAAAGACTTTTTGTTGGCATTATCGGTGGTAATCATTTCGCCTTTGTTGGACGGACGTTTGGCTTCTATTATCACCCCAACCTTAGTATCGGCAGTTTTGCCTAGATGTATTACTAAATCTTTTTTATCCTTGGTATTAATGGTATTCGTGTCTTTGTAGTAGGTATCGCGCAGAAAATCGCGGATATCATTCTTTAAATGTTCTTCAGTTTCATCCTTTGGCAATTGTTCAATCACCTTAATCTTATCTAATAGAGAGATAAGGTTTGTCTTAAAGGCATCAATCCCGCTCCTCAAAGGTTTCTGCTTTAAAAAGGGCTTCAATGCCTGCTTGGGAGATTGAATGGATAGTTTCATTTGTTGCTACATTTTTCGATGGCTGTAAAGATGCAAAGAAAATATTTAGTAGAAGGTTTCTATTTGTTTCATAAAGAAAGAACCCAAGGCTTAGTTAATAGTTTTTTGTAAAAAAGGAGAACTAAGGCATTTATAAGTTCAAATAAGGGACAGGGCAAACGCATTTAATTTTTTTTATACCACATAGCCACAGTAGGCACATAGCTTTTATTACAGGCAGATAAAACGCTTCGCTTTATGGTCACATAGCGTTGTAAGCCTGTAAATCCCCGTCTATGTGGCCTTAAAGCGAAGCGTTTCCTTACTGAACACTATGTGGCTATGTGACTATGTGGTATATTTTATCCAATTAATTTTAGTGCGTTTGCCCTGAAATAAGGTATTGGTTGGTAAATAAATACCTTACTATTATTATTCAGAAGCGTTTTTTTTAACCCTAAAGCATTAATAAGTTAATAACAATGGCCTCTAGTAACTTAATGTTACTTTATCAGACATTTAGTAAGCTTTCTTAGACTCTGACTAAGCTTTATCAAACATTAATATTGCTTTATCAGTCCCTGACTAAGCTTTATCAGACGCTATATTTACTTTATCAGTGGTTGACTAAACTTTATCAAACACTAAGTAAGCTTTATCAATCACTGACTAAACTTTATCAGACACTAAGTAAGCTTTATCATTCCCTGACTAAGCTTACTTAAATACTGAGTAAACTTCTTTAGCCTCTTCTTTAGCAGATTATACCTTTCCAAAACGCTATAAAATAGTATGATGTAGCAAAAAAGCCGCCTTAATAAAAAAATAAATACAAAACTCACAATGTATTGTTAAATAGTAAAAGCCATGAACTAATACCCCACTAATAGCTTCACTTTACACAAATGCTACTAAAAGCATTAGAACATGACATTACGAAATACATTTAGCATACCTACCAATCCGGCAGCATTTCATAAATTTCAGCAAACAGTTATTCCAATATTTATTGCAAGAGCAACTCTATATGGTATACCTGCACTTTCATTAACCGACCTATCGCCCAAAACAGCTAAATGGAATGGATATGTTCTTGCTTGCGAAACCAACTCTACAAAAGGACCAGGTGCTACGGCAAACCGTAATGATTTTCAGCAAGAATATAGTGATGATATAGCTGTAATACTAGAAGATTATTTGTTGAATAACCCAGTAGTGTCAGGTGCCGACAGGCTTACCTTTCATATTCATCCGATGGGAGGTGCAAAAAATACATTACCAGTTCCTACTAGTACCGTATTAGCAAGGATAACTTACATGGAACCATTAGCTCATTATTTTTCATTTTCAGATTCAGTTTCGGGCAAGATGGCAAAGCCAAAAGGGGTTTCGTTTGTGGAACTTAGGTACGTAATAAGCGTTTCACCTCCTACATCTGTGGATGAATGCGGCAATACCACTTTTTTGAACAAAAACAAAAAAAAGGTGCAGTTCACTAGTGCTGATGAAGGTAAAAAAGCATGGTATTTTGGAAGATATGTAAACAAGAACGGTGATTTTGGTCCTTGGTGCGCTATGTTTAGTGCAGGGATTATATAACTTCAAAGTCAAAAGTTAAAAAGTTAAAAGTTGAAAGTCGATAGTCGAAAGTCGTAAGTGATAGATATTAAGTTTTAAATATGGATTATCGAATCCAAAAGAATAAAG
>CANCVE010000041.1 GCA_947381435.1 Chitinophagaceae bacterium | reverse complement strand
AGCATGGACACGCCCTATTGCAAACTGGCAATTAATATTAAACCAATTTCTAATTATTTTTGAAGCAAGATGTAATATTTAAAAAGCCAGTTTACACAAACTACTTTATACTCTCACATCGCCTACAAAAGCGGTTATATTAGTAGCTAAATAAGTACACACACTGTTGTCTCTCCTTATACTTGCATCTTCTTTTTTTGACATTTTATTCTTTTTTAAAAGATTAATCCATCCATTTTTTGTACTTATACCCCTTCTACTACTATCATTTTATCCTAAAATCGACGTTCTTCGTCAAGTATTCGATATACATCTCGGTTTATTGTCACATCATCTCTCTTTATTGTCTCTTCATCAAGGTTTATTGTCACATCATCTCGCTATATTGTCACATCATCAAGGTTTATTGTCACATCATCTCGGTTTATGGTCACATCATCTCGGTTTATGGTTACTCTCGTATGGTTTATGGTTACTCTCATGAGGTTTATTGACTTTTGATGTTGCTTTATTGCTTCTTACACAAAAATGAGTGAAACGGTATGAAAGTATAAACATGATTGCCTTTTTATTACTAGCACGAGTGTTCAGCGAAGACGATCACTCATGCTTACTAGTCGAACTAGTTTGTAAATGAAATACATTAATATCCTGTCTGAATCAGGATTAGGGTGATTATTAGATTAGTAGGATTAATACTCCCGCATCTTAAATATGCTTAAATCATTCTAATCTTTATTCAGATTTATATTCGGCGTTGTTTGGACTTCTTGACTAACAATAATAATAACGGGATACTATATATTTGTAAAGGAATTACTTCCTACTGAATTGTTGTTGGTAATAAAGACAAACGGCGAGTGGGGGAAGATTAACAAAGGAGGAAATACTAAAGTTGTACGTCATATTATGAGGCCACTATTAATTAATATTATATTACTTTTTAATCTTAATTTGTTTGGACAGCTAAAATTGCCAGAACAAATCTTACGATTTAAGAAGACCGATTATCCCTCTTCAAAGTTCCAAATAAAAAGCGACACTTCATATTTGGGACAAGTTGAAATCATTATTACAATGACTTCCCCTAAAATTAATAACTCTATTCACAAATTTTATTGTCGGTCTTGGTTGACAATAAAAAAGAATGGCAAGTTATTGAATCAAAAATATTACGAAATAGAACCAGTTGGGGGATGTTCTGGTCTTTACACACCAACAAAGCAACCTTGTGAAGACCACTTTATTATTTCTAAATTTGGAGATTACGGGGGACAAACACTAATTGTGGACACAAGTGGAAGTTTGAAGGTTTTAATTGGTGGAGCCTTTTCTCTCTCAAAAGACAACCGTTATCTTTTCGCACTTTATGACTCTGACATTTCAGGTATTACAGTCTTTGATTTGAAAAATAAGAAAATGATATTAAGCGAAGAAAGAAATGATGACAAAGAATATGATGAGTTTTATTATCAAGATGGAAAATACTTTGTATCATTTTTTACAGATGACAAACAATCAAAAGAACATTTAGTGGGTACAATTGATATTGTAAATAAAAAGGTCACAGAGGTTAAAAATTCTAAATATTTCCTTAAAAAGTCAAACATATTAAAACCCTACAACGAAGTTAAGAGTTTGACAAGGTGTAACTGTGGAAAATAAAATATGTACGTAACCACTAACGCTAGTGTTCAGCTAAGCTACTTATTCGCGCTTACTAGTAGAACCAGTTTGTAACTGGAATTCGCTACAATAACTTAGGTAAATAGGAATCTCAAAGCGCATCAGTAGCGGGTCATGCAAACAAACAACACTATTTCCTAGTAAAAGTACCCATTAAACCTTCTTGCGAATTAGTACCAATCATTACATCAAATTCTCCCGGCTCAACAACATATTTGCCTTCGTTATTATAAAAACCTAGCTCAGCATCTGTAAGGGTAAACGTTATTTCTTTAGATTCATTTGGACTGAGGCTAAACTTCTGAAAACCTTTCAATTCCTTTACGGGGCGCACCACACTCGCTACCTTTTGATGGATATATAACTGCGCTACTTCTTCCCCTTCCCTTTTACCTGTATTGGTAATGGTTGCTTTAACCTTTATATGCATTGCATCGGAAGCATCGATGGTAAGATTGCTATACTGAAACTTGGTATAACTCAACCCATAACCAAAAGGATATAAAGGACTTACAGACTCGTCTGTATAATGGCTATAAAACACTTCATCCTTCGACTTTGCACTTGCTCTTCCGGTATGATAATGATTGTAAAAAATAGGACATTGCCCCACACTACGAGGAAACGTAATGGGCAACTTGCCAGAAGGATTATAATCTCCAAACAAAACTTGTGCAATAGCATCGCCAGTTTCAGTGCCCAACTGCCAAGCCTCTACAATAGAGGGAACATGTTCTGCTGCCCAAGGTAGTGCCAATGGCCTACCATTCATCAACACCAAAACAATGTTTTTATTTACTTTATAAACGGCTTCAAGCAATTGTTGCTGCACACCGGGCAAGCCTAACTTGGTTCTGCTTCTGCCCTCCCCCGATTGAAAACCGTGTTCGCCAAGTACCATTAGAACTACACCCGAGTTCTTTGCCAGATTTACCGCCTCGGCAAATTGGCTGGTATCGGTTTCATTAATGTTTAATTCTAAAGGGAAAACAGTTTTACCTGTTGTTAAATCGGTTCCTTTTGCATATTTGTAGTTAGTAGTGTATTTATTTAAGCCTTCCAAAAAGGAAATAGCGGAACTATCTTTAGCTCCAAAACGCCAGTTTCCTAAAGGACTATTTTTATCGTTTGCCAAAGAACCTATTACTGCAATGTTCTGCTGATTTATATTTAATGGTAGAAGGTTGTTTTCATTTTTTAATAAAACAATCGACTTCTTAGCCATCTCTAATACAGATGCCCTGTCTGGATGATTAATTATCTCTTGTTCACGTTTAGTATCGCAATATTTATATGGATTATCAAACAAGCCCAACTTAAACTTAATTCTCAATATCCTACGCACTGCATCGTCTATTACCTTAGCATCTACTTTACCCTCTTCTACCAATTGTTTTAAATAAGTAATATAGGCGTAAGATTCCATATCCATATCACTGCCAGCATTGGCGGCTATTTCGGCAGTCTCTTTTATATTTTTCGCAAAACCATGGTCTACCATTTCCCCTATCGAACCCCAATCAGAAACAACAAATCCCTTAAAGCCCCATTTACTTTTAAGAATCTCTCTTAGTAAGAATTTATTTCCTGTAGAAGGAACTCCATTTAATATATTAAAGGCATTCATAACTGTTCCTACTCCATTATCAACAGCGGCTTTGAAGGAAGGAAGAATGATGTTGTACAAAGTAGAGGTACCGACATCAACCGAATTATATTCTCTGCCAGCCTCAACAAATCCATACCCTGCAAAGTGTTTGGCACAAGCAACAATTGAGGTTGGGGCAGATAAATCTTCCCCCTGAAAACCATGCACTCGGGCAATACCAATCTTAGAACCCAAATAAGGATCTTCGCCAGCGCCTTCCATCACTCTACCCCAACGTGCATCGCGAGAAATATCAACCATCGGGGCAAAAGTCCAGTTAATACCAACTGCTGAGGCCTCTACAGCAGCAGCACGAGCAGACTTTTCTATTGCAGCCAGATCCCAACTTGCAGATTCTCCCAACGGAATAGGAGATAAAGTTTTGTGACCATGAATTACGTCAAATCCAAATAATAATGGTATACCTAATCGAGATTCTTTTACTACAATCTCTTGAAGCTTTCTAACATTTGTAGTTCCTTCTACATTCAAAACTGAGCCTACTAAACCTTTCTTTAGATGTTCATATTTTTGTTTTGCATTTCCTTCTTTAGGTGTTGGTCCTGTTACATCCCAAAAACCATTGTACTGGTTCATTTGACCAACCTTCTCCTCAAGGGTCATTTTTTTTAATAGACTCTCAACCTTGTAATCAATTGAATCGTTAGAGGATTTTTTCTGGGAATAAGAAATTGAAAAGCTTAATAAGAACAGAATTGCAGATAAAAGACCTTTGAGTGATATATTTAGAATGTTATTCATTGATTAATATTAAATTAGATTTTTTCTGGCATCCAGTTCCTTTTTTATGGCCCTTGCTTTCTCTTCTGTTAAGTCGTAATTGCGCATAATTATCATAGCTATCAATGTACCTAAAATAGGAATTCCTGAAAAGAAAAGCCTTAGGCCTGTTATTGCTCCATCGGGTTGACTAGACAAATTTGGATTGAACCCTACTAATGACATTAATACACCGGTTAACAATCCTGCAATTGCAAAACCAAACTTAACCATCCACCAATAAATAGCACCAAAAATTCCTTCTCTACGTTTGTTTGAGTACAATTCATCCATATCACATACATCTGCAGTCATAGACATCATTAAGGTAAATAAACTGCCAATACCAAAGGAAAAGAAAGGCAAAGCAAACAAGAACATATAGGGCTTGCCAGGAATAAACAAAAACCAAAGTAAAATATATCCAAAAACAGATATGCCCTGTGAAGCTAAAAAAGCGTTTTTCTTACCCATTATTTTAGACATACGTGCCACTATAGGAATGACAATAAACGTGGTGGACAATGCACCCACGCATCCGAAAAGGGTTGGCCAAATACCAGCAGCAGCTGTATTACCATTAAATAAATAATATACAACAATGAAGAAGGTAAATCCGGCAACCGTATTGAAGGCATTAAAAATTAAAAATGTAGCCACACAAAGTTTAGTGAAAGGTTTATTGCTAAATGCCTCTTTAAAGCTTTGAAAGATTTCTTTGAGGCTACCTCCAATGGTTTTAAAGGTTAGAGGAGAGAAGCTAATCTCCTCTTTGGTTGACTTGCTTTTTATAAAAATAGCAGGCATCATAGCTAATATCATACAAATAATACCCACCCAAACTGCCAACGTTCTTGTTGCGGTATCTGCATTGGGAAACCATTTTGGATCGTACATAATCACCCAAAACCAGGGCGCAATTACCCATGCCCATTGTCCGATCCATTGAGAGATTGCCATAATACTAGTGCGTTCATGAAAATCATCACTCATTTCGTAACCCATTGCTACATAGGGAACACTAAAAATAGAAAGACCTAAATAAAAAACAAAAGACCATAAAAGGAAAAAAATAAAATTATATTGAACTCCGTTGTCTCTATATAATTGCCACATTACAACAAAGGAAAGTCCCATAATAATGGCTCCGATAAAAACATAATGTCTTCTCCTGCCCCATTTAGACCTTGTATTATCTGAAATGAATCCCATTATCGGATCGATGAAAGCATCGAATATTCTTGGCAAAAAGAATAAAACACCCCACATCCAGGCAGGAAACTTTAAATCTTGAACTAACACAACCATAAAAATACCTAAAGCTGCCGGAAACATTTGGTTGGCAAGCATACCTAATCCAAATGCAATCTTTTGTCCCATTGGAACCACTTTGGTATTATTTAAAACTTCGTTTGACATTTTCTTAATAGTTTAAAATCAATTCTTTAATGTATTTGTGGGAGTTTTTACATCCAACCATAGTTTTTCTTCCATTCCATTGTATGTTTTTACAATGGGTTTTCCATTACGAAACAACCCTTTAAATACACCTTTATTTACTGCATCCCAGAGTATATATTTTGCTTGAGATTCCATATTTATTAATCCGAAATGGTTTTCCGAACCTAAAGGATTGCTATTGTTTTTCCAATTTTCATCGAAGGCTTCAAAATAAAAACAGGTAATACTATTCTTGTTTGTCCAATCTCTCATCAACTCATAATATTTTGCTGATTTGTACTCGTCGGTAGCTTTCGAACCTTCATTACCATATTGTTCGTTAGATTGAGTTGCCCATCCGGTTTCACCAATATGAACAGGCTTGTTGACGCCAATTGAGTTCATATAACGCACAACATTCTGGTATTGAACCATCGAATATTCAACGGCTCTTTTCATTGAGGAATCAATTTTTTCCTTCTCAGTTAATTTTTGTTCGCTTTCTTTTATGCCCCAAAATTCTGGATTGTAATGAGTGTCGTGCATAGGATAGGTGTGCATCGAAATATAATCTACTGACCTAATTAAATTGTTCAGGTCATCTACGTGGTATTCATTTCCCCCACCACCCCATGAAGCAAAATTGTCGGACGAGGTTATCCATAGGTTATTGGGAAGCAGATGCTGCTTTTTTAAATCTTGTAAGTATTTAACCCATTTTAATATGACACACGGATCAACATAATAGGCCCAAGCCCATTTTACCATTGCCTCATTCCCCACCGATATAACTTTTACAATATCGGGGTATTGATTGGCCAATCTTACTGCCTCTTTTATTTCAGTAGGATTACGATCGCTATCTTCATTTCGTATGTGTGTTTTATCCGTCCACGCATTTTTGCAATCAATCCATGCACCAAGCATTACATACATCTCAAACGAGGCGTCTTCTCTTTTCAACTCAGTAATAGCTTGTAATAAATTAGAGACTTCTTTATGATGCACATTATATGTTCTGATAAATTTAATTTTGATTGCCTTTAGAATCTTTAAATCCTCTTTTATTTCTGCAACTTTTGGTTCTATATCTCTTGTTTGCGTTCTATATCCACCATAACAAATACCTTGATACTTGACATTCCCCAATAGGTTTTGAGCAGTCAGACTATTGACATGTCCCAACTTTTTGAGCGGATTACATGCAACAAATAAGAAAAATATTATGGACAGAACCTTATTCATTATTTCAACATATCTTCAGTGATATAGACTTTTACTTCAGCAACAGTATTCGTTCTTTGAAAAATTTGATTACTAATTTCTTTGCTCAATACGAGTTTATCTAACTTTTCAGAAGTGCCATTAGAGAAGACTACTTCTATTTGATTGACCTTTGATATTGAATAAATTACTGGAACTTGACAAACAGTAAATGCCAAACAATTCTTCTCAATAGAGTATGTTTTTGTAATGCCATTTACCAAAACAAATTTACCTTCGGCATTATCATTTAAAAACTCGTTTTTATTCAGCAAATAAGGTTTAAAAACGATTTGTCCTTCTTGGGTTTTAACGCCCAATTCAGACAATCTAATTAATATATCTTCTTTCACCTGACCCGTCATTCCTGGTTGCTGTGCACCTTTGCCCATAGGTGTGTGTGAATAAGGGTCGGTAGGAAATGCCCCATATATACTAGGTGATTTGTGTACCCCAATTCCTTCGTTGATGTTATGGAAATGTGTTGCTAATGAATCAGAAATTTCTCTATCAGCTTTCTCTTGAACTGCTTTATTACAGTTTTCTTGAACGGCTAATAATAATTTGGAAACCATGTGCCAATAAATAGAACCAAGTCCTTCATAACCGAAGAACGTTCCAGATCTGCCAGTAAACTCTTTGTGGCAAAAGACTTCTTCAAATATTGTAAGAATCAAGGCTCGTTCTTCCTTAACTAGAATACTGTACTTATTATTTAATTGTAGCAAGGCTTTTTCTACATCATTTGCATTTCTAAAATTGCCATTAAAATGCAATTCGCCAAGTATATCTTTTTCAACGATGGTATTATTTCCATCTTTTAACAGTTGCTTTAGTAGCAAAGAATTACCAGCCGATTCTTTTCTAATCGTATTTTTTTGTAAAAACTTAGGTAATTTTTTATTAGGATAAAGAATATAACTATTTTGATCTTGTCTATACAATGCACTCTTTTTAAGCGCATCTAATAGTCTAGAGCATTGTTCAACCGAAAGATAACCAGAACTTAGTACTGCCACTTGTCCTTCGAGCATTTCACTTAGTGGCGCTATTTGAATGGAAGCATCGTCATACGAAATCAAGTTGTATGTATGATACAAATCATCATTCCGCTTATTCGCATTGATTGAATGGTCTAGAAACTTATTTGCCAATACCACGCAATTCAATAGTTGAGTGTTAGATACTACTCTCTTTTGTCCACTAAATCCATTCGCATAAATTTTGTTTCTAAAATTGCTGCCAGCCAAACCTAAAGCATCAGTTATTTTTTTTCTATCAGTATCTTTTATTTTTCCCCAAAGTGTGTGTTTATAGGTTTCCAATGTGGCTACCACTTCTTCGAAGAAAGAATAAAGTTCTTCTGAAAAGGTGATTTCTGTTTCGACTGTATTTTCGAAAACAGGTTGGAAGAATTTTAAAAACCTTCTTAAATAGTAAAGCGTAACCATCGAAAGACCGTTGCCCACTAAGGCATTATTTGCATCATTCCACTCAGGTCTTTGAGTATTCATCCAAATTCCACCCTCAGGCACAAAGTTCGAAAGCTTGGATAACAAGGTTGCAAAAACCTTTTCGCAAAAGCTAACATGGTATATATCGCCATCAGCACTCGTCATTAATGCACCATCAGCCCCTAATTCTGTCATTCGTTTACGAATTGATTGATCACCTTTGTGATCAAACTCAATCGTGTCTTTTGGATTGTGTAAAATGTCTTTATATGGCTTAATCTTGTACGGAACATTCGCAAAAACAAAATCATTTTTGCTTAAAAGTTGATTAATATGGCCCGGACGATGTTTTTCTAAAAATTCAAGAAACTTAAGGAGATATATTATTTGATGGTCACCCCAATATCCTATGTATGACCATGGATTATCAGGTTCGATTGTTTCCCAATCAAATCCGCTTTTAGTTACTCTATATGGATTATAGCCATCAAAGGTAGATGCGTTTAGAAATTTGGTAATCATCCCTTCGATGAACTCAGGGTAAGAATGAGCTAAGGACTCCCAATTTTGAAAAATGTCTCTCCAATTACCTTGATAATCTAAAATTTTAGATCCATCAATTTCATTAATTGTATTGATAGAGAATTTGTTCCAAGGTCTGCTAGGATCACCATGTCTGCGGCTGAATTTTAAAGGTAGATATTCTGTAGCTAACCTATTGAAATTAGCTTCATTCAACTCATTAACCAATCCCATCAATTTCTTGACTGAGAAAATTGAAGGCAATTGTTGAACTGCATATTGTACTTTTTCATAGACTTCTTTATTCGCTTTTCGGAGATAATTACTAAAATCGTCAAGTTCTATTTGGTAGTTGTCATCAAAAATACCACCACGCATAATATTGAATAATACGTTATTGAAGTGGCGAGTATCTTTCAAATGGTCGCCAGTATAATGCACCCCATCTGCTGCAGAGACTAATTTTATTAAATTCTTGGTTCCTAGTTGAATATCGGCAGTAATTTTCTGCTCCAAATTAAGGTCATGTTTGATGCTTTCGGAAAGCTGTACAATTTCAGCATGATTTTGATTTACATTAGCAACAATTGTCCATTTCTTATTCTCATAGCTACTAAGAGAAATTTCACTCACTACAAAATAGGCTCCTGAGCTTCCCTTACAATCTTCTTCTTGCCGAATAATTCCATTCAACCTAAATCTTTTAAGCTGTAATGAAGAAAGTAAGTAAGTTGCAATATCTAATCCCATAGACCATGCTACATTTGCTTTTAAGGCTTCACTAGGTTCCGCTTTATCTACAATAATCGCACTCAACGCAATGATAGCTACACCAGTGTCTGGAATCAATTCAGTGCGTTTATAAGCGTCAGCCAAATTGCTATAATTATTTTGCAAATCGCTCCCAACACCAAACGGTAGTATGTTTTGCAGACCATCCAACAGTTTCACTTTTACTTTGGTGTCTGACAGATTAGTAAACTTACTTTCCCGGACAAACCCATAAATATTGCTGGAATTCCACTGATACTGAAAGGCAAGTCCTAAATCTTCATTAATCTCTTCAAATATAATTTTGTTGCCAAATTGACTTTTGTATAAGTTTCTGGTATAATCAAATTTACCACTACCACGTTCAGAAAAGGGTTCCCACAAATACTGTTTATTGTCTTTACCAATCCAAAACATTGTCTTACAACCAGTATTTTCTACAGAATTAGTTATTTTATCATCGGTATAGTAAGGAAATAAAGCATGTTCTGCATCTTTTCTTCCTGCCGAAAGCCCTCCATTACTAGAAATGAACATCCAATGATTTGAATCGCTTACAATGCTCATGAAAAAAGAAGGGATTTCATTAACATTAAATATTTTAAAAAAAGTTTCTCCAGCAATTTCAATTGAATCAAGACTAGTTGTTTCGCTGATCATTTATCGTTATTTATATATTTTAATTATTAACCTAACATTTTGTATCGTAATTGGTATACACTATTCTCTAATTAAGTTTGCCTGTTTGTAACTAATACTTTTTAGGATATTACTATTATATTCTTTATTTAATCTTTTTAGAGCATAATATGCTACTCGAGGATATAAGTTATAAAGTCCTTTTTTATCGGCATCCCCTTTAGCACAGATACCAAACCATTCCTCATTCATATTATTGGCTCGCTTTTGAAAATCATACTTATACCCTCCATTTGACCAAGAGGCTGTTGAATCATGTTTTTCTAGATTAATATCCTGCCCACTTTTCCACCAACCGTCGCTAAATTGAAATGTAAATCCACCGATACAATTTTGTGCTCTCCCCCCCCCTGCTGCGTTTGCATATACTTCTTTCCAATTTTCAATCAAGATAGTTGCTTGATTTTTTGGGTCTTCAGTTTTAGTGATTTCGTTAAATGCGTCTGCACCAAACTCTGTAAACATAACCGGCTTATTAAACGTAATTTTAATTTTCTCAAAGGCATCACCAAATGAAGAGCCTCTGTAAATATTTACTCCGAAAACATCTACGTTTGTACACTCTTTTGCTATTATATCTAAATACATCAAATCGCCGTTGCAAATAGCAATCGGGTGATTAGAATCGACCTTTTTCATTTTAATAACGGCCTCATTAAATAACTTATAAAGTTGAATTGCGGCAATAGTAGACTTGCGATTATCTACAGGAATATTCTCTGTTTCTGCACTCTGCCAAAAAAGGCCATAGTTATTTTCATTTCCTAAAAGATACATTAAAAGTCCAGGCGTACTTTTATATTTAATAACCACCGAGTCTACTTCTTTCAATAAAGTTTCTTTTACCTGTTGATTCGAATAGTCGGTGTTTGCTTCCCATTTTCCGTTGACATTAAGTCCATATCTTCCAAAAGTGTGGTTGAGCACAGTATATATACCGTATTGTTCGTAAATGTATTTAATCCATTCTGGAGGAATATTTGCATATTGTCTAATTGTATTAACCCCCATTTTCTTCAAAAGAGGCATCTCATAATCTAATGCTTTTTTAATTGTTTTAATTGGTTGTTGCCATAAGCTGTATTTATAATTTGTTCCAACTGGATAATAATCCCAGTTCATTCCAACTATAAATATAGGCTTGTCTTTCACTTCTAGTATAAAACCATTATTTGCTTTTTTTACATTAACAATATTTGTTTGCGAGAAAGCACAAAAAGTTAATATAAATAAAAAAATAAGAAAGGCAAAAGTCTGCTTCATATAACAACCCATTATCCTTTGTAAACCATTAACAGCGTATTTTAATTCATTGCAGAAGATTAATTTGTTTAGTAATCTAGTCAAAAAAAATGCTTTGTTTACTAACCTTTAAATACTATATAATGAACTAATAATTATAAGTAGATTTCTATATTCAAAGCATATACCTGAAAACAAGAAAAATACATAACTCTAACTTTATGACAACTCTTTTTCACAGATTTAATTCTATTTAAACTAGTTTTATTAAACTGTAGCAGCAACTGTAATCTACTTATAAACGCGTATATAATCTACCTCCATAACATCGCTTGTAAAGCTTGAAGAAACATTTCCTCCAAGAGATCCTCCCATGGCTAAGTTTAGAATACAGAAGAAATCATGGTTGAATGGAACTGAAGTAGTGTTTGCGAAAGAGAAGTAAAGATTATTATCAACATACATTTTAATGGTTGTTGGCGACCAATCCAAAGCATAAATATGAAAGTCAGTACTAGCACCAGAAATAATAGTAGTACTTCCTACACCGCCACCCCCAAAATGACCAGGATAATGTAAGGTTCCATAAACTTTATTTTTATCGCTACCATTTTGCTCCATAATGTCTATCTCACCACAACTAGGCCAACCAGCAGCATCTATGTTGCTGCCCAACAACCATATTGCAGGCCAAGTACCAGCACTAGAAGGCAACTTAGCTTTAGCTTCTACTCTTCCATAAGTAAATGCAAACTTATTTTTAGATATAATCCTTGCAGAAGTATAGTCACTACCATTTAAGGATTCTTTTTTTGCAATTATCTTCAATGTCCCGTTTGAGACAAGTACATTGTTCGACCTATTGGTATAATATTGTAGCTCGCCATTGCCCCAACCGCCAGCGCCTAAATCGTAACTCCATTTACTTTGATCTGGTGCACCGTCTGAATTAAATTCATCAGACCAAACCAAGTTGCCAGAACCTGATTTTACATAAACACCAACTTTAACTGTTTTATTAATCGTCAAACCCGTACTTCCTGTTGCAGTAACTGTTACTGAATAAGTATTCGTTCCGGATAGATTATACTGATAGTTGGTAGTTCCTGATACAATAGTCGTTGAATCACCATTCCCAAAATTGTACTTGTAGGAAACGGCATTATCAGCTGAAGCCGAAAAACTTACCACACCAGTCCCATCAACACTTGCCGCAGCATAAACCTGCAAATTAGTAGGTGCTATAGCTAGATTGTTGTTTGAATTTGATTTGGTACATCCTGCTAGTAATAGAAGGATAGATAGTATTTTTATCATTGAGTTACTATTTAACTTTTTCATGTGTTATTTTTTAACTGTAAGTTTTTGATACCAAGCCAATCCATCAGCACCTATGTTTCGAAGCTGCATGGTAGCATCAGTTAGTGTAAGAATTTCATAACTATTGGCACCTGTTCCAAAATTTACCAACCCTTTGCCACCTACATTAAATTGTATTCTTGTAGAGATGTCAGCTGTAGAAGCTGATGTTGCTTCACTAAATATGAGTAGCTTTTTTCCACCTGGATCTATCGTATAGCAATTATCACCAGCATTTGTTCCCATTCCATAAAAAGCAGTAGCTGCATTTATCATAAAGCTCTGCCCTTTGTTATCAAGGGTCATATAAACATTGGAGCCTGCTTGTTGAAATGTTATTTCATCATCGTATAGACAATCGGAGCGAGTATTTGGTGTTGCAGCATAATAATCTGGCGTAAATGTGTTTACAGGACCTACTCCTACATGACCAGTTGCGTTTCTGTCTGTAATCCAAACTTTAGATGTATTACCCGTTAATGATTTCATGATAGCAGCATTCAATTGAAATACGACTACAATATGTATTTTCTTACTTATTACCGAAACGGCACCACCAGTACCAATTGCAGTAATGTTGATAGTATAATCGTATTCTCCTGGCTTAGTGTACTTATAACTAAGGGCGCCTCCTAAAAATGTTTTTATGGCAAAAGTTGTTGAATCGCCAAAATCAACTTTGTAAGAAAGGGCATTATTACCAGAAACATTTATGGAGATATTACCAGAGCCATCGCCACCTGGGTTTGCAGTATTCTGTCCATTGATAGTATCTGTAAAAACAAGGTTAGTAGGGGCAGTAATACTCCCTAAAGAATATTCTGCTTTTTTGCAGGCTGTCATACCAATGCCTATTGCAAATAGGGCTATTAATAGTGTTTTAATATTATATTTCATACTGTTTATTTTTTATTTTAGAGAAATGTCATCAAACAAGAAAGTGAAATTTGCAGAGCCATCGCCCATGGTGCCATTATCAAAAATCAATACTACTTTTTGATAAGCTTTAGATGCGTCAATGCCACTATAATCAAATGAAAGGGTTTCCCATGTATTTGCTTTTGTAGTTTGTACTTCTTTCTCATAGCTTATACCTGTATTAGAAATGTTTTCTACTTTAAGAAGTACTTTAGCACCACTCCTAGGTGAGTAAACTTTCATGGTGAAGGTTTTCTTACTACTAAAGTCAATTGGGTTTGTTAGGGCAATATAACTACCACCATAAACTTGATCCGCACTTTTTACCATCTTAGCCACTCGAGAACTAGTATTAATACCAGAAGATTGTGGATTACTAATAATGGATACTGCTCCACCATTAAAGTCTGTAAACTTGTAGTTAAGGGTTGTTGATTCAAAGTCTAGTGGAAGAACCAAAGTGGATGATGGTAGAGAATTTGTTAGCCTTATATCATCCAGTAAGAAGGTAAAATTAGCCGAGCCATCTCCCATCGTTCCATTATCAAAAATGATTGTTATTTTACTATACGAAACAGAAGTACTCACTGCACTGTAATCAAAAACTAAATCTTCCCAAGCATTTGCAACTGTGGTTGTTGCAGTAACTTCATAAGACATATTACTATTAGAAGCATTTTCTACCTTTAAAAGTACTTTAGCCCCTACCCGAGGAGAGAATACCTTCATTCTAAAAATCTTATTAAGAGAGAAATCAATCGGACTACTCAATCCAATCCAACTTCCACCCCAAGTTTGGTCAGCATTCTTCACCATCTTAGCAACCTTAGTACTAGTATTGATACCATTAATTTGAGGATTATCTATAACTGTAGTTGCACCTCCATTGAAGTCAGTAAACTTATAGTTAAGAGTTGCAGATTCGAAAGTGAGAGGCAAATTGAGGGGATCTTCAATAGTAACAGACTTTGTAGTGATAATAGAATCATTGGCACCACTAAAAGCAATTACTTTAATGGTATAGTTACCAACTTTTGGATAAACGTGAGATATGGTATCACCCTCTAAGAAAGACTGTGGAGCTTCGTTGGTAACATCACCAAAAAACACCTTGAAATAAGTTTCATAAGAAGCAGTTGCAGATATGTTTATCTTGAAATTATTAGAAGCGTCCGTTGCTGTATTAACCACTAAATTCTCAGGAGCCCTAAAAGAAACCGTTAGTAGTTGTGTACTTGTAGTGGTTGTACCAGCAATAGAATGACCAACGATTGTTACTGTGTAAACACCCTCCGCATAAATATGCTGAACACTAGAGCCAGAGAACACTTTGGCAGGTGCCGTAGTTGCATCACCAAAATAGAGTTCGAAATAAGATACATTCTCCCCATTAGGAGTAAGGGTTACCAAACCGCTATTATCTTGCGTAATAGTAGTAAGAGCCGATACCTTAGAAGGTGCGGCGACGGTTTTAAGAAACGAGGTATCGTTATATTCTTTCTGACAGCCCACCATAATAGCTATCAAAAAGGCCAAACAAAAAACATTTTTTATGTTATTCATGACAAGTAATTTTAATTAATGATTGAATTAATATCCAGGATTTTGAGCTAAGCCAGAATTGTCTATTTCTTGTTGAGGGATAGGGAATAGCTCATTCTTGCCAACTTTAAAGCCTGTTAATTTAGTAGCGGCTTGTCCGGTACGTACTAAATCGAAGAAACGGTCACCTTCCATTGCCAATTCCAATCTTCTTTCATCCCAGATAGCTTGTTTAAGTGTTGTTCCAGTAGCAGTTGTAGCATGAGAAGCATCTCCATACGCTCTAGCTCGAACCATGTTTAGGTATGCTTGCGCCTTAGTGTCGTTAGGCGTAGAGGCTCTGTTGTTAGCTTCGGCGGCCATTAGCAATACATCAGCGTAGCGAATTGTCCTGAAGTTGTTTAGATAGTTTAATTCTATCTGACCAGAACTTTCTCCTTGTCTTGGCTGATACTTTTGATTATACAAACCAGTGTTTTTGTAAGGGGCAACTTTGTAAGTGATTCCATAACTAGGGTTAGCTATTTTAAAAGCTTCGATGTCTAAAATAGTACTTGCTTTTCTAGAATCACCTGCGGAATAGGCAGTAGACAGCTCTTTGGTGGGTAAATTCAAACTCCAACCAGGTGCATACGAACTTGTTCCAGTTATGTTTCTTACACCACAAGACTGTACAGCCAAGTTCCCTTCTCCCCTACCTGCCTGAGTCCAATCATAAAAAGGAACAGCGTTAGAGTATTGTATTTCGAAAACTGATTCAGGTCCATTTTCTCCAGCTTGTAAGAAGATACTGCCAAAGTTGGTTACTAAACTAAAAGCTCCACTATTAATAACTTTTTCTAGAATAGCTAGAGCAGAATCATATTTGTTTTCGTATAAATAGACTTTACCCAATAGAGCTTCTGCACTGTATTTAGTGGCTCTACCTTTATCAGTCTGCGTTACAGGCAAATTAGCTACAGCATTTTTTAAATCGATTTCCATTTGTTTGTAAACATTAGCTTTGGGGGTTCTTGATAATGCTTTATTATCAGAAAGGGTTAATCTATGGTCAACAAATAATGGTACATCACCAAACATTTTCACTAATTCAAAATAGTAAAAAGCTCTAAGAAAATATGCTTGACCATACAAAGAATCTTTACCAGCAAAACTTAGTTTGCCTTTGTTTTCATCTAGGTAATTTACCCTATTTATTCCTTCATAACAAGCCACCCATGCTTCTTTTACTTTGCTATTATTCGGAGTAGTTAAAAAATTATCTATTTGATCAAATTCCCAATCTACTGAAGCACTTTCACCACCAGAAGCAGCATTGTCTGAAGCAACATCACCAATTACAGTGTTAGCCCAAATCCATCCCAAGGGGGCATAAGCACCAACTACCAATGCCTGATAATCTGAACTACTTTTAAAATAATCATCTGCAGTGGTTACATAATCCTCATGAGGATTATAATTTACAAACTTATTACAGGAAATAATAGTCACTAAAACTACCGCTACACATATCGTTATTCTTATCTTTTTCATTTTATATCCAGTTTAAAATTTTAAATCAATACCCATTGAATATATTCTAGCCTGAGGATAAGCACCACGGTCTATTCCAGTTTCTAATATTCCACCGTTAGAAATCTCAGGGTCATACCCAGTGTATTTTGTAAGCGTTATTGCATTTTTAACCTGCATATAAATCCGTATTTTATTAAAAGCATCTCTAAATAGTTTATTTGGAAATGTATATCCAACTTGAAGATCCTTTACTTTTAAGAAAGATCCATCTTCCACATATCTATCAGACACTCTTGCATTATTATTTTCGTCAGTAAAAGTTACCCTTGGACTTTTAGCATCATTGGTAGTACCTTGTCCAGTCCATCTTGAAAGTATACCTCTATATTTATTTGAGAATTGTGAGTTTCTTTCATACGCTCTGTAAATGTCATTGCCCACAGAAGCATATAAATAGGTAGTAAAATCAAATCCTTTGTATTCTAAAGAAATGCTCCAACCAATCGTAAACTTGGGATAGGGATTTCCAACAGTTGTTTTGTCAGAATCATTGATAATACCATCTCTATTCAAATCTGCATATTTTATATCACCAGGTTTTGCATTTGCTTGAGTTGGACTTTTAGCTATTTCATCTACTGTTTGAAATAAACCTTTTGTTTTATAACCATAGAAATAAGCAGGTGCGAAGCCTTTTTGAAATCTAGTAACTGACTGTGATTGCACCCCGTACCAACCACCAGAAATTATTTGATTACCACCAGTATAAGTTACCATGTTTTTAGAAGTAGTGAAAGTAGCATTGGTACTAAATTTAAAGTCCTTTGAAATCATATCGGTATATCCAATGCTAATGTCTAAACCTGACACTTTTGTATCCCCCACGTTAGCAATAGAAGGCTGTGCTGCACCTAAGTAAAGTGAAATAGCTGGGGTAAATAGCAAACCGCTTACGCGTTTATCAAAATAATCAACACTTAAAGAGACTTTGTTTTTAAATAATCTTGCGTCAAACCCAGCATTCAATTGCTTTTGGGTTTCCCACGATAAGGCATTGTTAGCATATGACAATATTGTTGCCCCAGTGGTAGTGGTGTTGCTGCCAAAAGTGTAAACAGTATTTTGCCCCAAACCGTAAGTGTAAGGGATAGAAGAAATTTGTTGATATTGTGGACTTACCACATCACTACCAGTAATACCATAACTACCTCTTAATTTTAAATATTCAACAATGTTAGGATTGTAAAATTTCTCTGATGAAATAACCCATCCAAGTGATGTAGCATAAAAGTTACCGAACTTCTTTTCAGGACCAAAAACACTTGAACCATCTCTTCTGAGTGAAAAGGAAGCTAAATATTTTCCTGAGTAGTCATAGTTTATTCTTCCATAGTAAGAAAGGTTTCTCTTTTCAGATTTGCCAGTTGTAATAGAAGAATTTATAGCAGAACCTGTAGCGGCAAATATTTCAGCAAAATCCCAAGAGTTAAATTGAACATCCTTCTTTGATCCACTTATAGAGTTACTTGTGTTTTTTGCCATTGTGATACCTAACAATGTTTCAAAATTATGATCACGGTGTACCTTGAAGTTATAAGTTGCATAGTTCTCAAAACTATAATTATAATAAGTAGTTTTATACTGAGAAACTGTATTATGAGAACCGGCAATAGTAGAACCATCGGCATTTAAGGTGGATAATTGGTTTGCAGGACCATAGAAAGCTAAAGGTGAAAAACTTTTGCCAGTTATGTCCACATTCGTGTAACCATACCTAGAAGTAAAGTTCAGGTTCTTTGCAACTTCATATTGTAACTCAATTTTACCATATAACTTATTAGTGTTAGATTTATTATATGTATTATCTAATTGAGTTAGTGGATTTACATTTTCTGAAAGTATATTATTACTATAACTGTACTTACCGTAAGAGTTCGGAATAGTATTATAAATGGAAACAGTAGGGTCAAAATTGATTGCATTTCCTAAAACACTATTGAAACCATTTTCTGGAATACCTGCTCCTTTAATGTTTACAAAACTTGTATTGGCAGTAACTTTCAATTTAGAAGTTACGTCTGCACTAAAATTTGCAGTAGCATTGTACCTTTTAAAATATGACTTATCGCCTCCACCAATTATACCATCTTGCCCAGTGAAAGCACCTGAAACAAAATAATTAATTGTTTCACTTGCACCTCTTGCTGTAATGGAATGAGATTGCAGTGCTGAATGATGAAAAACTTGATTTTGCCAATTTGTTCCAATGCCAAGCTTTGACAAGTCTGTAAAAGGAGCCGCTCCTCCATCCGCCAAGCTTCCTTCATTAACTATTGCGCCGTATTCTGTAGCGTTTAGTAAGGGCATTTGCCTTGTGGCTTCTTGAATACCATAATTGCTACTTACATTAATTTCTGGCTTTTTATTTTTCCTTCCTGTTTTTGTGGTAATTAAAATAACTCCATTCCCACCGTGAACCCCATAGATAGCAGTAGCTGCTGCATCTTTTAATACATTGATAGATTCTATATCGGCTGAACTAATCGAGTTTAAATCATCTAATGTTTGAGCAACACCATCAATAACAACCAATGGATCATTACCAGTATATGAAGGTATACCCCGAATTAACACTGTAGGCTTAATGCCAGGAGAACCGTTAGAAACTACAGTTACTCCCGATGCCCTGCCTTGCAAAGCATCTTCTGCCCTTACTGGTTTTAATTTTTCAATGTCGGCACTCTTAATGGTAGAGATAGCACCAGATACTTTAGTTACTTTTTGTGTGCCATAACCAACTACAATTACCTCCTCATTCTTTTTGATATCTTCTTCCATTGCAATAGTCAACTCATTGGCTGAATTGACCTTGTACTTGAAAGGAGACATGCCTATGTAAGTGATAGTAAGGGTTGCACCTTTTTCGGCAGAGATAGTAAACTTGCCAATTTCGTTTGTAAGCGTGGATTTGTGGGTTTTGTCATTAACTACCGATGCACCCACTAATGCTTCACCGGTGGTTTTATTCTTAACACTTCCCGTTACTACGAAGTTTGTTTGGGCAAAAACCTGCAAAACGAGGCTTCCCAAAAAAACACCAATAAATAATAACTTGATTTTTAATTTCATAATACAATCGTTTTAAAAAATGGAAAAGACAAATCTAAATATTCAAAGCACAAAAGTATAGTTACATCAACTACTACAAGTAATTTAAACCTACTTCAATACTACTACAAAAAGAGTTATTTTATGCTTTAAAGCATTGATTTTGGTACATCAGCACCTTCTCAGGGTTAAATAATTAAATTCTTATGCAAATGGTTGTTTCCCAAATAAACTTAATCAATACATATTCTACTTTCTTTTTAAGTTTATTAACTTTTAACTATCTGATTGTGGTAGTAAATGGCCTCATTGGAGCGTTCAATGACCTCATTGGAGAGTCCAACGGTCTCTTTGGAGAGTCCAACGGTCTCTTTGGAGAGTCCAATGGTCTCTTTGGAGAGTCCAATGACCTCATTGGAGAGTCCAATGGTCTCATTGGAGAGTCCAACGGTCTCATTGGAGAGTTCAATGACCTCATTGGAGAGTCCAACGGTCTCATTGAAGAGTCCAATGACCTCATTGGAGAGTCCAACGGTCTCATTGGAGAGTCCAATGGTCTCATTGGAGAGTTCAATGACCTCATTGGAGAGCTCAATTAAGAACTATTTAGAGCGGAACACAATCATTTAATGAAAAAGAGGCTACCAAACTGGTAACCTCTTTTTGTATGCGTGGGGCATGTTTATTTACTTAGTTTGCAACTATCACCTTAGACGTGTTAGTTGTATTTATATCTCTTAAAACAACCAAATATGTGCCTTTTGCAACATTTGCAACATCAAAAGAAACATTGCTTGCTCCTTTAATTAATTGAATAGATTTAACAGTCTTACCAGTTTGCGTAACCAAACTAATAGTTGCTGTAGCACTTTGCACTGAAGCAATTTTTACATTCAATACACTCTTAACTGGATTAGGGTAGAATGATATACCTATTGCTTTTGCATTATCAACAGAAACAGTTGTAGAATAAGTTGTTTTACCCATAGCGTCTACAAAACCCAAACGGTAGTAGTTTGTACCAGCCACGATTGAGTTATCAGTAAAGCTGTAGTTAGCATTATTACCTTGACTAGCCACTTGCTTCAATGAAGTCCAATTGATAGCATCGGTGCTATGTTGTACATTATAACCTTTCAATCCGCTTTCAGTTAATGATTTCCAAGAAACTATTGCACTATTACCATTTAAACTTGCTTTAAGTCCATCTATTTTAACAGCCAAAGGACCTGCAGCCCAGAAATAAACATTCTGCAAGTAAATAACACCACCCATTGCAGGAGAATCTCCAACAAACATAAACTGATCAATCTTAGAGAAATCAAGACCTTTAAATGCACTCATAGGTATTTCAACACTATTCCAGCCTGATTTGGTTAATGCAATTGTGTATGGAATTTGAACAGGTGTTCCGCCTGTTACTAATGCAGAATTAATAATGTTTAAAATGATTGAAGTGCAATTTGGCGACCAAATGTCTAAATGAAGTGATTCAGCTTTTGAAACATCAATTGGTGAAGCAAATTGAATCCCTTCATAAGTTAATGCACTGTATTCTAATGTAGTATCTCCTCCTGCATTCAAAAGTGATATTTGTGTTGCTTGACCCCAATCTGGTCTAAAATTAATTCCAGAAACGTTTGTGTAATGGTTTCCCCAAATTGAAATAACGTTTGCTGCTGCCTTATTTGGCATTGATGCTGCCGTAGTAGGTGGTGCAAAAGAAACAACTAATGTAGCAGAAGCAGAACCACTAGAGTAGCTTCCGGCTGCTGCTTGGTTTGCCGTAATAACGGTGGTACCAGCACCTACAATGGTTACTGTATTCCCGCTGATAATTGCCACACTAGAATCACTACTAGAATAAGTGAATGCGCCAGTGCTATTACTTGTTGGTGCTGTAATAGTAAATGGTGCTGCACCAACTAATAAGCTTGAAGGGATTGTAAAGCCAGAAATAGTTGGCAGATTTACATGAGAAGAAAAATAAATGTTTTGCAAATAAATACTACCGCCTGCGGCAGGCGTTAAACCAGTAAAAGACATTTGATCTAACAGACCCAATTTAAGGCCTGCAAACTGAGAGATTGCAATTGAAAGACTATTCCAAGTGTTTGTTTTAAGTGTAGCAGTAAAGTTTGGCTGAATTGGGTTACCAGTACCAGATACAGCTGCCGAGTTGATAAGCCTAATATCTAATGAGGTACAATTTGATGTCCAAATATCAAAATGGATAGAATCCATGTTGGTGATGTTTATTGGACTAGCAAAAGAAACACCCTCATAGTTTAAACTCGAATAATTAATGGTTGTGTCACCCCCAATTTTCGAGTAAGCAACTTGCGTACTTTGACCCCAACCTGGAAACCAATTAGTACCCGCAACATTTGTGTAAGAATTACCCCATAAAGAAATAACATTTGCCTTGTTGGCTGTTGGAGGTGCAGCAGCAGTTGTGGGTTGGGCAAAAACCTTGAAAGCAAACAAGGATAGAATGGCAAATAGAGCGTAACTTTTTTTCATTTTTTTCTGTTTTTAAATTAAATAATAATATTTTCATAATTTCCATGATTTAAACAGCTAGAGGCAATTAATCGTCAGTCGTTTTTAAAAATGGGAAACAAGAAAATTTGAATTGTAAAAGTAGTTGTAGAAGAATTAGTGACACTACAAACATTACACTTCAATACTACATCGGGTATAAAGTTGGAAGTGTTTATATGTTTCCGCACTACATCAATCGTACATCAAGGAAAAATAGTAACACTACATTAAATTGACAATACAACAGCAATTAGCACAATCTTGCCGCTTCGCAATTATGTTTTTTGTCAAGATAAATATTATTAACTCAATTGATGAAGAAAAAGTTCAACTTTATAGATATAATAAAAAAGAACCATGAATCTAGTTGTTTAGCACACAGATTTAATCAAAAACCAACAATTCGTTTATAGAAACAATTAGACAATCTAAATGTTTAGCTAGCCTTTTGTAAATGAGTTAACCCAAAAACTACGAATCTTTAGATTTATAAAAATATTCTATTACACTGCTTCATAATGTAGCTATAAAACTCATTAGTCAACATACGAAAGGCTTTTTGTATTCACTAAGAAAATAGATGCTTCTTTTTTTCCAGAATAGCAACAGCTTGTTTGTATATACAAACTTTGGCTTATTATATTTGCTGCTCAATGAAAGCAACCGAAAGTAAATACAACAAATGCCTCTATTTTGCTGCAAACACGTTGGCAAGAAAAGTAGAGAAGCTAGCGATAGAAAGTTGGAAACCAGTAAAGCTTTCACCAAGTCATGCCTATCTTTTATTGATGGTTTTAGAACAACCCGGTTTGCAGCCTGGTTGCTTGGCCAATCATCTTCAACTTAGCCCTAGCACCATTACAAGGCTGATAGAAAAGCTAGAGGAGAAGAAACTAGTAACCAGATCAACTGAAGGAAAAACAACACTTGTATTCCCATCCTCGGAAGGAAAGGCATTATTGCCTTCATTAAAAGATTGTTTAGAAGACTTTGAAAAAAACTCTTGCTGCCTGATTGATATACACGAACGTGAACGAATGGTATTTAGCATGTGTACCCTTGCTGATAAATTAGCTTAGAAATGTTCTTTACAATCCCTACTTATGACTATTAAAGAAAGGTATAAAATTGCCATCGAGTACTTTCAAGAGGCAATCCCTAATGCAGAAACAGAATTGGTTTACGATAATCCTTATCAATTATTGGTAGCTGTTATTATGTCTGCCCAGTGTACCGATGTACGAGTAAACCTAACTACGCCTGCTATCTTTAGCAAATATCCTTCGCCAAAGGACTTGTCGGAGGCCACATTCGAAGAATTGTTTCCATTAATTAAAAGTATTTCTTATCCAAACAATAAAACAAAGCACCTTATTGGTATGGCTAAACTTTTGGAAGAACGGTTTGATGGCAATGTACCGATGACGGTGGATGAATTAGTTTTATTGCCTGGAGTTGGTAGAAAGACGGCCAATGTAATTACAAGTGTAATTGATGAGCAACCAAATATGGCCGTAGATACGCATGTATTTAGGGTGAGTGCAAGAATAGGATTAACCAATAAGGCAACTACCCCATTGGCCGCTGAAAAACAATTAATTAAACATATTCCTCCCGAAATGGTGCACAAAGCGCATCATTGGTTAATACTTTTTGGCAGATATCATTGCACTGCACGCAATCCTAAATGCGATGGCTGTGGATTGCAAGATATTTGTAAATATTATAAGTCGAAAGTTGTGAGGCGTGAATCGTGAGTCGTGAGTTGTGAGTTGACTTTCAACTATAGTTTAAATTTCTAGTAAACTGACTTCTATATAACGCATCTTTTTACTATAAAATGTTTCTTTAAAGCCCGCTTCCTCAAAGAGGTTTTTTGATAGAGGATTAGCATAAATGATTGTAATCTTTCTGGGATTAGATGCCAATGAACTCTGAATGTTTCTAACAACCCCTTTCATGAGATATTCATCGAAAGGATTAAAAAGAAAAATACAATCTACATCTGCAGGAATTGTGTAAGTGTAGGCATCAGCATTTATTACTTTGGCCAAAATGGCGGGTTTCTTTTGCTGAATTATGGAAAGATTTTGCAATGTATCCATGCAAAGCTCTTTCGAAAATTCGATACCACTCACCATTTTGCATCCTTTAGCAGCAGCAACACAAATAGCACGGCCTTTACCACAACCAATATCCAAAAAGTGATTAAACCCAGTAATATTTATTTTTTCAAAAACAAGTTCCAGCATCGAGTAAATGGCGGGCATATAGATGGTAGCATGATCTAACTGATTGCTTTCAAGCGTTTCTAAGTTATCGATGCCGATGGAATTGATGCCATATTTCTTCTCTCCTATTATTTCATGATAAAGAATATGGGTAGCAATAATCGGATTCCAATGCCATGCTATATAAAAAAAGTATTTGAGGTAAGCAACAGCACGCATTATTAGTGTTTATGAGGATTAATTACTTTCAGCATGCTTAATATAAGCGAGAATAGCTGTTATTTCTTCTTCTTTTATTGAAGGAAAGGGTGGCATCTGCACTTTATGCCAATGCTCGAACAGATCTTGTGCATAAGCATCATTTGACGAAATGACAGCTTGCGAGTTATGAATAAAAGCTGCCAACTTCTCCTTGCTTTTCCAGCGTTTTTCTACTCCTTTCAATGCAGGCCCAGAAAGGTTCATATTAACTGCGTGGCAAGAAGCACACTGTTGCAGAAATATGCTTTGACCGGTTTCAGCCAGTTCAGAGGTATCTACTTTTACTTTTGATCCATTATCCGTTTTATCGGCACTTGGTTTTTCACTTGCCTCTCCGCAGGCAGCCAATAGTATTATCAATCCTATAGAAACCGTTCTAATCATATCAAATTTCATCGTGGCAAATATATCTAAAGAGAAATATGATTGTATAAGTAGTTGAAATAAGAATGAAAAACAAGGTGAGAATAGAAAATTAGTCGAGAACCCAATAGGTTTTGTTGTAATATGTAAACACTCCAGCGCAACATGTATAAGTTTCATCGTAAAGTGTACACATCCCGTCGTAAAGTGTACACATACTATCGCAAAATGTAGACGTCCCATAATAAAATGTACACATCTCGTTGTAAAATATAGACTTTTCATCGCAAAATTTCTTACTTTTATCTTATGAACATAGATATTACTGCCGAAATAGAATTTAGAACGTCTAGAAGTGGGGGCAGCGGCGGACAAAACGTGAACAAGGTGGAAACGATGGTGGAAGGAAGGTGGAACGTAGCTTCCTCAACATTGTTTTCGGAAGCTCAAAAGGCACTTATCAATCAACGATTGGCAAATAAAATAACCATCGATGGATTGCTTTTGGTAAAGTCTCAAACGGCAAGAACTCAATTGGAAAACAAAGGAAATGTAATTTCCAAAATGAACGAATTGGTGAATCTTTCTCTACTAAAAAAGAAAATTCGGATAGCCACACATCCTAGTAAAGCTGCCAAAGAACGGAGGATTGAAAGCAAGAAAAGAACCTCTTTCATTAAACAGCAACGCAATAAAATAAACAAGAGAGACAATTAAATGAATCGAACAACAGCTGTTATATTATCAATTTCTCTTTTCATTTTCCTTGCTATCTCATGGCAAAATATAGAACCTTCCACCAAGATTTTGGGTAAAAAAATACCTTTCATAGTGCCTAAAGGATGGCCCAAACCCGTGTATGATTTTAAAAAGAATCCCATAACGGAAGAAGGATTTGAGCTAGGAAGAAAGTTGTTTTATGATGGCAGACTAAGCAAAGATGGAACCGTCCCGTGTGCTAGCTGCCACCAACAGTTTTGTGCATTTGCCACCTACGATCATAATCTCAGCCACGGCATAAACAATGCCTTTACTACCCGCAACTCTCCTACCCTTTTTAACTTGGCTTGGACGAAAGATTTTATGCTTGATGGAAGGATTCATCAGTTAGAGCAGCAGCCCATTGCGCCAATAACTGCCCCAAACGAGATGGGAGAAAATATGGAAAGTGTTATTGCTAAACTTAAAAAGGACACTTCCTACCAACGAATGTTTACCAAGGCTTTTGGTAGTGCCACCATTACTACGCCACGGATAATGAAAGCCCTTACACAATATATGTTGCTATTGGTAAGTAGTAATAGCAAATATGACAAGGTGATGCGTGGCGAGGATACGTTTATTCTTCCTCAGAAATTGGGATATGAAATATTTAAGAACAAGTGTGTTTCGTGCCATACCGAACCGTTGTTTACGGACAATACTTATCGTAATATTGGCATGACAGCAGATAAATATTTGAAAGATTCGGGAAGGATGAGGGTTACAGGAAGGCGAGAAGATTCGTTAAAGTTTCGGGTTCCTAGCCTACGGAATGTAGCTTATTCGGCACCGTATGGGCATGATGGACGATTTTTTAGTCTGATGAATGTATTTGAGCATTACAGAAAAAAGGTGGTAGATGACCCAACAACGGAAAGTTTGTTGAGGCATAAGATGCCTTTATCTAATTATGAAATTGGGCAGCTAACGGCTTTTTTGTATTCGCTGAGTGATACTACTTTTTTGAAAGACACTCGTTTTGCCGATCCCAGCAACCCGAATGCATTTCCTTCGTTCATTCACCTTCACTAGACTTACATTTGCTTTTTTGAATACATAGTGTAAGGTTAAGGAGGTTTAACGTTTAATTATGGAGAAGAGAAAAACTTAACACATAGAGACATAGGAAGATAGGTAACATAGGCCTAACTTTAAAGAACATAAAAAAGAAAGTCAGAGAAAAAATATCATGTCTATGTTTTCTATCTTCCTATGTCTCTATGTGTTAAAAAAAAAGAAAAGGAATCATTTATTTCATTCAAATTAGCTTAATCACAACTTCCATTGAGTAATATAAAAAAATTAGCATCGCAAACCATGTGGTATGGATTAAGTTCTATTGCCGCAAGGTTTATTAATTATTTACTTACACCCTATCTCACCTATTCTCATGTAATATCCAAATCGCAATATGGTGATATGAGTACCTTGTATGCGGCGCTACCTATCTTAAATATTCTATTTACCTATGGTTTTGAGACTGCTTATTTCAGGTTTTCATCTAAAGAAGAATATAAATCTACCATTTATAGCACCACAGCATGGTCTCTATTATTCTCAACACTAATTTTTACTGGAATATTATGGCTTAATCAATCAGTAATTGGCAAATCTATTGGACTCTTAGATTCCCCTAGATTGATACAATATGCCATTTTAGTTATTGCTTTTGATACATTAAGCACCATCCCGTTTGCCAGTTTACGGCAGGAAGGACGACCAGTTAAGTTTGCTTTTGTAAAAATAGCTGGCATCACTATCAACATGTTTCTTACTTGGTTCTTTATTGGATATTGTGCTGGAACAATAGAAAAGAACCCAGAGAGCAGTTTAAATTTGGTGTACGATACCAAAGCAAATCCAATCATTTACATCGTACTTGCCAATCTGGTACAATCTATTTTTACTTTGCTGCTATTATTTTCTGAGATAAAAAGCATTCGCTTTCAGTTTAATGCAAAGCTTTGGAAAGAGATGATGGTATACGCCCTACCATTACTGATAGTAGGATTTGGAGGCATTATCAATGAAACATGCGATAGATTAATGCTTAGCCATTGGTTGCCAGGTTCGGAGGAATTTAGGAAGGGGCAAGTAGGCATTTATAGTGCATGTTATAAATTATCCATACTCATTACCTTATTTATACAAGCCTTTAAGATGGGAGCGGAACCTTTCTTTTTTAAACAGGCCGAGAGCGGAAACCCACAGCGGGTGTATGCAAGGGTGATGAAGTTTTTTATTTTGGTTATCAGTGTCATGTTTTTAGTGGTGAGTTTATTCTTGCCAATCTGGAAGTTTTTTATAGGGGCTCAGTATAGAGAGGGGCTTGTTGTTGTTCCTATTCTCCTTTTGGCAAACATCTTTTTGGGCATTTATTACAATCTAAGTGTATGGTTTAAGTTGAGCAATAAAACCATTGCAGGTACCTACATTACCCTTATTGGCACAGCAATTACCCTGATAGTAAACTACTTTTTCATACCCACTTTTGGTTATATGGCAAGCGCTTGGGCTACCTTTTTGTGCTATGGAACAATGATGGTTCTGAGTTTTGTATGGGGACAAAAACAATATTACATTCCTTATGCCTGGAAGAAACTTGTGGCTTATATGGTGATAGTTATTGTATTGTTCTTTATTCAAAAAGGGATAACCTTACTATGGAGTAACCAATGGTTCGCCTTAACGGTTTCAACTGTTCTGCTATATGCCTATTGTTGGTTTATCTTTTTAGTTGAGAAAAAAGAATTTAAAAAGTTGCCATTTATAGGTGCTAGAATAAAATAACCCAATGCTACATCGTGGCAACCATTAACGCTAACATTTGCTAATGCGCATTGAACAACTCACTTTTACCCGATTTCTTGCAGCACTTTTCATCGTGGTGTTTCATTATGGCCTAGATATTCCGCCATTTACGCATCCAAGCATTTCTTTTCTTTTCAGCAATATCGGTATTAGTTACTTCTTTGTACTTTCTGGCTTTGTCATGGTAATTGCTTACAGCAAATCGGACAAAGAGATAGCACCTTATCAATATTACAGAAACCGCTTTGCCAGAGTATATCCAGTTTATCTGTTTGCACTTTTATTATCTATGTTAATGATGTGGATTTGCTACTTTCCACTAACATGGGATGGAGTTACTATGAACTTACTAATGCTACAAGCGTGGTTTCCTCAATATCCCATGCTTATCAATAGGGCAGGATGGACACTTTCGGTAGAGGTTCTGTTTTACCTAAGCTTCCCTTTTCTATACAATAAAGTGTATTTAAAATTCCGACTAATTCCCATCGCCTTTGGTATATTATTGTTTTGGCTTTTATCGCAACTCTTATCAAGTTATTTAATTTCAATTCCGTCATTAATAAAAGAAGATTCCACGTCTCATCACCTAATTTATTATTTTCCTTTCATGCACTTTAACCAGTTTTTGATAGGCAATCTTTTCGGCATTTTATTATTACATAGTTACGAGAGATTCCGTAAAAAATGGGATATATTGGTGATCGTTCTTCTTGCAGGCATGGCTGCATTATTAAAATTCTCCATTCCGTATGCCAACTACCACAATGGTTTCTTAGCCTTATTTTTTGCTTTCATCATCCTGATTATTTCATTAAACACTGGCTATATCACCAAGATAAGCAATAGCAAAATCGGGATATTCTTAGGTGAAATAAGCTTTGGTATGTACATACTACAAATACCCATACATGACGCATTTTATAAATCTACAAAGCCCCTTTACTATGATCATCCCAATTGGTTCTTCTATTTATATTTAATTACATTGATTTTCATTTCAGCAATTAGTTACAATTATGCCGAGACACCCTTAAGAAAACTACTAAAAAAGTAGAAAAGTGGCACTTATATGCCACTGTTTTTTATTTTTATATTAAAAATTCGCTTGTTTGCTTCATTTCTTTTACTTTTACCACTACCAAATAAACCCAATTGAATGGCTGAGAGAAAATATGTTTTAACAAAAGAAGTAGCAGAACAGAAGCTACAAAGACTAGCATTGGAAGTTGCAGAAAACCTTGAGGGTGATGGTGCAGAACTAATAATAATAGGAATTAGAAATAGTGGTAAAGTGGTAGCTGATAAAATAGGAGCATTACTAAAGGGACATTTAAACGTTCCAATAAAGATTGTTTCCGTGATATTAAATAAGCAAACACCTAAAGATGTGTTTTTAAGCGAGCCTAATCTTGATTTAAATAACAAGAATATTATTGTTATGGATGATGTGGTAAACAGTGGCAAAACATTGCTTTATGCACTAAGGCCCTTATTGTATTTTCAACCAAAGAGGATTCAAACATTGGTATTAGTAGAGAGAATGCACAAACTTTTTCCAATTAAATCAGATTACATTGGACTAACGGTTGCCACTACATTAGAAGCAAACATATTGGTTGAAACAAAGGATGGAGAAATTGTTGGAGCATATATAGAGTAATTGTTAGTTATTAGTGTTTAGTTGTTAGTGTAAAGTTTAATAAACAAATAGCTAATAACTAACCACTAATAACTAACCACTAATAACTAACCACTAATAACTAACCACTAATAACTAATAACTAGAAATATGAATGCAGCTACATTAGAAAAAGTACAAGTTTGGCTCAACGGTAACTATGATGAAGCCACTAAAGAAATAATAAGAGGGTTGGAGAATGAAAACCCAAATGAACTGGAGGAAAGCTTTTACACCAACTTAGAATTTGGTACTGGTGGATTGCGTGGAATAATGGGCGTAGGTACTAACCGTATGAATAAATATACGGTAGGCATGGCCACTCAAGGATTTTCTAATTACCTAAAGAAAACCTTTGGCGAAGAAGAAATTAAAGTAGCCGTAGCACATGATAGTCGTAACAATAGCCGCTTTTTTGCTGAAACTACTGCTGGCATTTTTGCGGCTAATGGTTTCAAGGTATTTTTATTCGAAGCCTTGCGTCCTACCCCAGAATTAAGTTTTACTATCAGACACCTTGGCTGTAAAGCTGGCGTTGTGCTAACAGCTAGCCATAACCCAAAAGAATACAATGGTTACAAAGCTTATTGGGATGATGGTGGACAATTAGTACCTCCTCATGATAAAGACGTAATTAAAGAAGTTGAAGCAATTGTTTCTGTAGATGATATTAAGTTTACTGGAGGAGAAGCCAATATTACCATCGTTGGTAAAGAATTGGATGATGCATACACAGATATGGCAGTCAAACTGAGTGTTTACCCAGAAGTAATTGCTCAAGAGCATGATTTAAAAATTGTTTATACCCCAATTCATGGCACTGGTATCATGTTGGTACCTAAAGTATTGGCTGCTTATGGCTTTACCAATGTGAATGTTGTTACTGAGCAAGCTACGCCCGATGGCAACTTCCCTACTGTTGCTTATCCTAACCCAGAAGAAACTGCTACCATGAGTATTGGTTTGGCACAAGCTAAGGCTTTGGATGCTGATATTCTTTGCGGAACAGACCCTGATGCTGATCGTGTGGGTGTGGGTGTTAAAAACCACAAGGGTGAATGGGTACTTATGAATGGTAACCAAACGGCTGTTCTTGCTTTTGCTTACATTATTGAAGCTAGAAAAAGTAAGGGCATCGCTAAGAAGAACGACATGGTAGTAACTACCATCGTGACTACTGAAATGATTAATGAAATAGCCAGACAAAATAATGTAGGTTGTTACAATGTATTGACTGGATTTAAATGGATTGCTGAAAAGATAAAAGAATTGGATGGCAAAGAGAATTATGTGATTGGTGGCGAAGAAAGCTTCGGTTTGATGATTGGCGACCAAGTACGTGATAAGGATGCTGTTACATCAGTGGCCATTATGTGCGAAATGGCGGCTTACGAAAAAACAAAGGGAAGAACTTTGTTTGATAAGTTGATTGACCTATATATCCAATACGGTTTCTACTACGAAAGCCTTATCAGCATTACCAAAAAAGGAATGAACGGTCAGAAAGAAATTGCTGATATGATGACTAATTACCGCGAAAATCCGCCAGAAACTATCAATGGTAGTAGGGTAGTTCAGTTATTGGATTATCAATTACAGATTGGCAAAAACCTAATTACTGGTTTATCACACCCAATTACTTTACCTAAAAGCAATGTTTTGCAATTTGTTACAGAAGATGGTAGCAAGATTTCTGCAAGGCCTAGTGGTACGGAACCTAAGATTAAGTTTTACTTCAGCGTAAATACTACCTTAGCTAATAGAGACGAATTTGATGATAAATATGCTGCTCTTCAAGCTAAGATCGCAGACATCATCGCAGATATGAAGTTGAATTAATCTAGGTTTTACCACAAGGAACACAAGGTTTTTTCACAAGGGACACAAGGAAATATGAATGAAGTTTTCTATCATTTTCTTTGTGTCTTTTTTTATTCTTAATGTTCTTTGTGAAAAACCCTTGTGTACTTTGTGGTAAATTAAAATTAACATCAAATGGAAAAACAAATTAGGTGGGGAATATTGGGAGCAGGTAGGATAGCTAATGACTTTTGTACAGCCATCAATTTTACCGAAGGCGCTATTGTGTATGCTGTTGCCTCCCGAAATGAAGAAACAGGGAAGGCTTTTGCTAATAAGTTTGATGCACCGGTGTATTACAACAACTATCTTTCTTTAGTAAACGATCCCAATGTGGATGTGGTTTACATTGCCACCCCACACCCGTTTCATTATGAACAAGCAAAGCTTTGCCTGCAACACAAAAAGCCTGTACTTTGCGAGAAACCGATGTGCATGAACCATAAGCAGGTTTCTGAACTAATAGAATTGGCAACAAAAAATAAGTTGTTTTTAATGGAAGCCATGTGGACATCCTGCATGCCTTTTATGAATACAATTAAAGAAATAATTGATGCAGGAATAATAGGTGATATACAATATTTGCACGCAAGTTTGTGTTTTACGGCTCCAAATAACTATGCGGATAGGCTTTACAACAAGGCATTGGGCGGCGGTTCTGTTTTGGATGTAGGCGTTTATGTGCTATCTTTTGCCACCAAGATATTGGGCGAGCCTTCTGCTATGAAATCGCTAGTTACCATGGCGCCTACTTTTGTAGATGCTACTGCCAATATTATTCTTCAATATCCCGGTGGTGCTACTGCGCATTTATTGTCTTCCATTGCTATTACCACCCCTCAGGAGTGTTCTATTGTGGGCACAAAGGGTAGAATTTATGTTAAAGAACCCATGTATAAAGCCACTGAGTTTACCCTTTCGTTGCATGATGGCGAAACAAAAGCATATTCCTTCCCTCATTTGTGCAATGGTTTCGAATATGAAATAAAGGAAGTGATGCATTGCCTGCACCATGGATTATTACAAAGTGAAAAAGTACCTCATTCCCAAACATTAACTGTTAGCCAACTGATGGATAATATATTAGAGTTTATGTCAGTTTAATTACAGGGTAATTAAACGGCTTTCTTTCCACCCTAAAGTTATGCAAGGCGGCACAAATGGCAAATATCTTGTACGGATATTTGTTTTTTCTTAACCTGCATTCATCCTTTACAATTCTGTACCTTT
>CANCVE010000040.1 GCA_947381435.1 Chitinophagaceae bacterium | reverse complement strand
CATTATTTTCAAATTTTAACCCCTTTTCTTAGACAAAAAAATACTTTTAACATTTCTGTTACATAATTCTAATAAATTCATATATTACTCGCATTTGTAATGGAGGGTAATTTCGTTAGTTACGTTAGTAAACTGACATAAAGTCTAATCAATTTGATTCTAATCCTATTATCAAAGCTCAGGAGGTTAGTCCTGATTGGTTGAAAACCATGACAATAAATAAAAATTCAAAAATTTCACAGGGTTACATAGTTAGATATATTGATTTTTATTCATTTGAACCTTTAGATATCTATCTTCACGTGACTAAGATATCGTCTGGTAAATATTTGATAGATGATATTTATGCAACTGCTTCGGGGACATCAGTTATATTTTAAAACACAGCTAGCACAACTAGTTAATTAATATCGGGGTCTAGTTCATGACTCCGTCATGGACTGCACGTTGTTAAAGTTTGTACAGAGGGCATTCCCTATTGGCGCAAGTATTCCCCTGCTAGTCCGCGTCACTCGCTAAAATCTACAAGGGCTAGTGCACGTGTTTCACGTGTTCATTCGTTAAGGTCTTCCATTAAAGAGAGGCTGTCTCAAAAGTAACTTTTGTGGCAGCCTTATTTTTTATGGCTAGCTATATGTTTGATTATTGTTTTGTATCAAGTTTCATTTTGATATGAACTCCATGCCTCCTGAAGCTTATTATTTAAAAAAGAGGTGTTTTTTCCTCTTTTAGGCTGCCTTTTTAACTTCAATTGCATTTTTCTTTCTAAAGTTTTGGGCTAGGCACAATAATCCTGTCTCAGTGGTCACCTTTTCTTTGCCTTTGAGCATAAAGCGTTTAAAATGATGGTTGCCTTTAATGTTGCCAAACACAGGTTCCACATCATGGCATCTTTGCTTTCTATGTGCAATACCCTGCTCTGATTGCAGGTTTTCCTTTGCTTCCCTCTTGTGTCTGTTGAGGTTATGGTTTACCTCTATCACCCTGTTTCCTTGTGATTTATGACAAACGCCATTCAAGGGACATCGGCTGCAATCCTTTGCCTGGTATTTGGTAATCGTCTGCTTAAATCCAGTAGTCGTTTCCCTTACATAATTACCCTTCTTTTCCATCCGTTGTCCCATCGGACATACATAAAAATCTCCCTTTTCATTGTAGAACAGTTTGTCGGCTGTAAATGGGTGCTTTTGCTGTATGGTCTCATTCTGTTCCCTGTCGAACTGACCATATTTCACATAAGCCGTTACCTGTTCCTTTTCCAAGAACGCATAATTCTCCTCTGATCCATAGCCTGCATCTGCTGTTACCACTGTTGGCATTGAGTGATAACAACGTTTATGTTCGTTCAGATGCTCCTTTAAGGTATTGGTATCCGTTGTGTTTTGATGGATGGTATAATTAGTTATAAATTGATTACTCGTACTGATTTGCATATTGTAGGCAGGTTTCAATTGCCCATTGCCCATGTGGTCTTCCTTCATGCGCATGAAAGTGGCATCGGTATCCGTCTTGCTGTAGCTGTTGCGGTTATCTCCCATTATTGCCTCTTGTACCGCATACCTGTCAAGGGCTTCCGGCCATTTCTTTTTGGCATAATCCAGCTTTTGTTTCACTTGTTTGCTTACCGGCTTATCCTTTAGGGCCGCATCTATCTTTTCTATCGTAGCCTTCACTTTTGCACTGTCTATTTCTGCAAAGGTGGTGGGTGTAGTGTCTTTCATTTATTCCGCTGCCACTCCTTGTGCATAAGACCACAACTGCTCCAACTGATTGGCTATCTTTTCCTTATTATTCTTGATGCCCTTACCCCATACAAATGTGTATCTGTTGGCATTTGCCTCTAGCTTCGTGCCATCTGTAAATATATCTTTGATACTTAACAAACCCTCTTCTGACAACAATTTTACCGTCTCCACAAAGATGGACTTCAAAGGACCTTGCAATTTCTTGCCTCTAAAGTTGTTGATGGTATTATGGTCGGGGGTATTCATGCCGCACAACCACATGAAAACTACATTCTGACTAGTGGCTTCCTCTAATTTGCGGCTGCTGACATAAACTCTAAGGATTGAATTGCCTACAACTGTTACAAAAGGAGACCAGATGGGAACACAATGGATTAGGGCTTCATACAGGGAGATGCAACAAAATATTGATGCATCTATTAGTGACATGGGTTTTTTATTGGAAAATAATGAGTCTTTAATAGAAAGATATGTTTTTACAGTTGATAAAAAACTCAAACAACCTATTATATTAAAATTACCTACATACCCATAATAATGAAAGAGTCTGAATTAGAGAAGGTTTTCAATGATAGAATTAAGTATAGAGTGTTATTAGAGCAATGATTGTTAGACCCGTCCCAAAAAGATTCTAATATTTCTATGTTCTCGATTGATACATTGATGAGTACATATTGCATTTTTGTGGAAAATAATATCGACAAGGCAAAATCTTATTATTATGAGGCCGCTTTGGCAAATGCGTATGTATACGAAAGGATTAGACCTGATATTTTCAACGTAATGGCAGATATATTATTGCCAATACTTAGCGACAACGAGGGTTTAATAAAAAGATATTTAGGTTACAGTCCAGCACCAGAAATGGAAAAGGCGGAGCGAATATTTGTCTATTTAACTAAGGCTGTACAAAATGTAGAAGTGGAAGATATTGAAAGTTTAGAAATCCAAATTGATGAAATCAGTAGGAGAAGTAAATCTCCTTTAGGAAAACATTTTATCGACACAATCGACATATTTAATGGCTTTCTTGAAAAAAATGAGCATAAAATATTCCTAGGTATTAACGCTTTTCAAAAAAAAATGCAACGGCATCAGATAGGCCTAATGAAGGACTATATGGGAGTTGAAGCAACTGGTCTTGCCAAGCTTGCCTGGCGAAAAGGCTTTGAAATAGACTTTAAAAATAAGTTTATACCACAAGCCTTACTACCCATAAAGGAGTTGGAACATTACGAAAGTTTTGATTTTTTTAAAGAACCTGAATAAGGAAAACTTAAAAAGGAGGTAGCCAACTAGCCCATTAATATACCCACTGGCGCATGAATGTGTGTGTCACGAGAAACAAGAGCTCAAGCGATTGTTTCGTAATTGTATGAATCAGGTAGTCGGGGTCTTCGCATTTGCTGTTCGATCATGTTAAAGCGAAGCGCATGTCGAACTTGCAAATAATAGGGATTTGTAATCCCGTTACTCCATTTTAAAGCTACCTCTGGCGCAAGTGTTCAGCATTAGCTGTTCACTTCTGCCTACAAATCGAACCAGTTTGTAACTGGCATTCGCTGAGATGAATACTACAAACAAAGGCATCCCGAAAATGGATGCCTTTGTTGTTACTATAAAGAACTCAATTATCCAGCTAGTCGGAGTGTTCGCATTTGCTGTCAGTTAGTCGAAATGTTCGGGTGTTGTTCGATCATGTTAAGCGAAGCGACATGTCGAACTTGCAAATGATAGGGATTTGTAATCCCGTTACTCCATAATAAAGACTCAACCAAGGCAAGTGTTCAGCGATAGCTGGTCACTTGTTCCTTTTAGTCGAACCAGTTTGTAACTGGCATTCGCTAAGATTATGATGGTAAATAAAGGCATCCCGAAAATTGATGCCTTTATTGTTACAATCAAAGAACTCAATTATTCAACTCCAAATATTGATTAATAAACTTAGGAAAAGCTAATTGCTGCAAATCTTTCAAAGGCTGCCATTGAGACTTAGAAAGATTTTTGGGGATAGACGAAATGCTGACTTTTATAAACTGTCCCTTAATTAGTTGGTGCGTAAGCTGCTGTTTTTGTAAAGGCGAAATACTCAAAACATTTGCCTTATCAATTCCAAATTGTTGAAAAAGCCATTGTTCTGCCGTTGCCATATTCCAGGCAATTTGTTCGGCGGTTTCTAAAAGATAGAAGTCATAAAGGTTTTCCCAAATATCGCGAGAAGTCCTTTTCTCTACCAAAACCGAGTCTTTATATTGAATAATAAAATAATAAAACCACCTGTTTTTTTTAAGCAATACCTTTTCTTTTACGGGTAATTTATTTACCAATGCCTTACTGTAACCTTTGCAAACAGCTTGCAACGGGCAAGTATTACATTGAGGATTGGCGGGTTTGCAAACCGTAGCGCCAAAATCCATGATAGCTTGGTTGTATAGTGCAGCATTCTTTTTATCCAAAACTTCCTGTGCCAGCAAAGTAAATTGCTGTTTGCCCACAGTACTATCAATTGGGGTATCGATGGCAAACAAGCGGGAAAGCACCCTAAACACATTGCCATCTACCACCGCATAAGGCAAATTGAACGCAAAGGAAGAGATGGCAGCAGCAGTGTAGGGGCCAATTCCTTTTAGGGAAACAATAGTATCATAAGTGTTAGGAAAGTTTCCATCAAGTTCATTAGAAATTATTCTTGCCGTATGCAATAGGTTTTTACAACGATTGTAATAGCCCAAACCCTCCCAAAGTTTAAATACTGCCTCATCATTTGCATTGGCGAGATCAGTAATGGTAGGATAAGTAGCAATAAAGCGCTCATAATAACTTAAGCCTTGTTCTACCCTTGTTTGTTGTAAAATAATCTCACTAAGCCAAATTTTATAGGGATCCTTTTCTCCTTTCCAAGGCATTTGTCGCTTGTTAAATCGAATATTCCAATCCATCAATAAAGCCGTAATATTTTGTTTCATCAGATAAATATAGTAAGTGAAAATGCGAATTAGTTATTTCTCAAGAAGTGATTAGAGAAATGTATAATAATTAAACATAAAAAAAATATTAAATGTTTGATTTATTATTCAAACAAAAACGCTTACTTTTATTTTTTTATTATTAATAATCAATCAAATATATATGCGTAAGTCTGAAATAATAACATTGATAGGAGATAAAACTGGCATCCCGAAAGTAGATGTATTAATTACTATTGAAGCTCTTTTTGCAGAGATTAAGCATGCTGTAATAGAAGGCGAAGGTGTGTACTTGCGTGGTTTTGGAACGTTTTTTCCTAAAAAAAGAGCGGCGAAAGTAGGAAGGGTAGTTAAAAGAAATATTGCCATAAATATCCCTGCCATGTACATTGCTGGTTTTAAGCCTGGAAAGGATTTTGGGAAGGATGTGAAAACTAAATGTAAAAAACCTTTGTAAAAGGCTAATTTCGCCCAAATTTTTTTAAGTGAATCGTTCTCAAATTATTCTAGCTACCACTGGTACATTGGTAGTAATAGCACTTTTCTTTTTCGGAAACACTATCCCTCCTAAGAAAGAAATGCCTCCAATGGCGGCGACTGCTGGAAAGAAACCAACAGTACAATTTAAAGATTTGTTGCTAAAAGCAAAGCAGAGGCTTACTCCCGAACAGTCTGAAAGAATAATCAGAATAGAAAATAGTGTTACACGTGGCGACGTAAAAGAGCAGCAATTGAAGGCTTATAAACAGCTAGCTAGCTTCTGGAAAGATAGTATGCACTTGTTTGAACCTTATGCTTTTTACAATGGAGAAGCATCAAAGTTGGAAAGTTCGGAAAAAAGCCTCACATTTGCCGCCCAACAATTTTTAGATAGGTTATTGGTAGAAGCTGATCCAGCGATGGAAAACTGGTTAGCTTCTAATGCAAAAGTTCTTTTTGAGCAGGCATTACAACTGAATCCAGCAAATGATAGTAGTAAAATTGGCTTAGGCGCTTGCTACATATTGGGTAGTATTTCGGATAATCCGATGCAGGGAATTCTTCCTGTGAGAGAGATTGTTACAAAGAATCCTAATAATTTGTATGGTCAATACATACTTGCATTAGGTGGTAAGAAAAGTGGACAGTTTGATAAGGCAATTGATAGGTTTTTGTTGATTAATAAGGCTCAACCCGATAACTTAGAAATTTGTTTGCACCTAGCTGAATGTTATGACATGAAAGGTGACAAAGAAAGCGCCATCAAATGGTATACAACTGTAAAGGGCAAAGTGAAAAATGAGAATGCGGTTAAGGAATTAAATGACCGGATTAATCTTTTAAAGAAATAGTGTAAAAACTATCATTATAATAAACAATTATTTTTAAACAAAGAAAAAGAACTAGGTATGCCTTGTGGTAAAAAGAGAAAACGTCATAAAATTGCTACTCACAAAAGAAAAAAACGTTTAAGAAAGAACCGTCATAAAAAGAAATAGTAGTTAATTCTTTTTTATACTAAATGCTGCAATTGTTTGTTAATACCAAGCGGTTGCAGCATTTAAATTGATTACATATTGCCATCAATTATATTCTTCTACAAGCCCAACAATAACTTCAACGGTAACTTCTTTATTAACGTAAGATATTAAGGATAGAAGTTTTGCTTGGTACTACATCCCCTAAAAGGATGCTTTTGTTGTTTGTTTTAAAGTTTCGAATTTTGTGAATAAAGAACTGATTATAAACTCTACCCCAAATGGTGTGGAGATAGCCTTATTGGAAGATAAGAAACTCGTAGAATTACATAACGAGAATAACAATGCAACGTTTGCGGTGGGTGATTTGTATTTGGGTAAGGTGAAGAAATTGATTCCTGGCTTGAATGCTGCTTTTGTAGACGTAGGCTTTGAAAAAGATGCCTTCTTGCATTATACCGACCTTTCTCCCTATGCCAAGTCGCTTCTTAAGTTTACACAGATGGCGGCAACCGATAAAAGCGAGAACGGCTTCGATTTAGGTACTTTTAATATTGAACCAGAGATTGTAAAAACTGGAAAAATTAATGAAGTACTAAACGGCAAACCAAATATTCTAGTCCAGATTTTGAAAGAACCTATTGCTGCTAAAGGTCCAAGGTTAAGTTGCGAAATTAGCTTGCCGGGACGCTTTGTGGTAATCACTCCTTTTAATGAAGTAGTTGCAGTTTCTAAAAAAATTCATTCTAGCGACGAAAGAAAAAGACTGCACAAAATAGTTGAGGCCATGAAACCTGCTGGCTTTGGCGTGATAGTGCGTACTGCAGCCGAAGGGAAAAGTAATGATGAACTTCATCATGATTTATTAGCACTTGTAGAAACTTGGAAGTCAATTCAAACTAGTCTTAAAGGTGCTGAAGCTCCAATAAAAATATTGAGTGAACAGAATAAAACAACTAGTTTTCTTAGAGATTTACTTTCTGCTGACTTCAATAAGATTGTTGTAAATGACAAGACAACATTTACTGAAACAAAGAATTATTTGCAAAGGATTGCGCCAGATAAAGTTGATATAGTTAGTTTCTACAATAATGGAGTTCCATTATTTGATTCATACAACATTACTAAGCAAGTAAAAAGTGCTTTTGGCAAAACGGTAAACCTTCCAAGTGGGGCTTATTTGGTTATTGAGCACACAGAAGCCATGCACGTAATAGATGTAAATAGTGGATACAAGAGTGTAAGCAATAGCCAAGAAGAAAATGCGCTACAAACAAACCTAGAAGCGGCTGAGGAAATAGCCAGGCAGTTGAGGCTTAGGGATATTGGTGGTATCATTGTGGTTGATTTCATTGATATGAAATTGCCCGACAATAAGAAGAAGCTTCAAGAAGCAATGGAAGGGTTTATGGCGGGTGATAGAGCAAAACATGCGGTATTGCCAGTTTCTAAATTTGGACTTTTGCAAGTTACTAGGCAAAGAATGAAACAGGAGATGAACATTAATACCTCCGAAGAATGTCCGGTTTGTCATGGTTCTGGAAAAGTCACTTCTAGCTTATTATTAGAAGATGAGATTGAGAAAAGATTAAACTATCTGGTAAGTCATGCACATAAAAACTTGTTGTTGGTGGTTCACCCCATTGTTTATTCGCATCTTACAAAGGGCATATTTACTTCCATTGCTAAAAGATGGAAACGTAGGTATAAAACTAAACTCTCTATAAAAGAAAATAATAGCTTCCATATCGTAGAGTTCAAATTTTATGATGAGAATGATGAAGAAATTAAATTCTAATTTTGAGCAATTGTCTTGGGTTTTAAAACTTGTCCTAAATTTAAATTTACTATTTTAACCTAATTAATAAATGTATTGAATGCCGATTTATATCGGCATTTTTTTTGAACTTAAATCAAAAGTTTCCAAACTTGTAGTTATCCTAACCTTCAATATCCATACTTTTAGCCCCTAAAAATACTTCTAGATGACAACTTTACCGAAGGCTTTTGTTTTTGATTTGAATGGTACAATCATAGACGATATGAGTTATCATGCAATAGCGTGGGGTAATATAGTGAATAATACTTTAAACGCTGAATTAACCTTTGAGCAAGTGAAAGTACAGATGTATGGAAAGAATGAGGAGCTATTAGTGCGCATTTTTGGAGAAGGTAGGTTTAGTGCTGAAGAAATGGCTGCGCTTTCTATGCAGAAAGAGCAACAATATCAAACTATGTATAGACCTATAATGAAATGCATTGATGGGTTTGAAATATTTGCTCAGCATGCATTTGATAATGGAGTTGCCATGGCGATAGGTTCTGCAGCCATCATGTTTAATATTAACTTCATCTTGGACGGATTAAATCTACGTCCATTTTTTGGTGCAATTGTAAGCGCAGATGATGTCGCTATTAGTAAACCAGATCCTGAAACTTTTTTAAAGGCAGCTGATATGTTGGGAGTTTTGCCTGATAACTGTATCGTATTTGAAGATGCGCCAAAAGGGGTAGAAGCTGCTGCAAATGCAGGGATGCAATGTGTTGTTATCACTACCATGCATCCAAAAGAAGATTTCGTTTCCTATAATAATATTCTGTTTTTTATAAAAGATTATACAGACGAAAGATTAGTAAGTTTATTACTTAGTCATTAATAAAATAGACAAATACTCGTTCACAAGTAATCTCAATCGCAAATGACTATTTTAGAAAGCAACTATTTTCCATGTATTAGCTACTTCATGGAATTGGCCAAAAGTACAAGTGTTACTATCCACCAATTTGAAAGCTTTAAAAAGATGAGCTTTAGAAATAGATGTATTGTGGTTGGTGCCAATGGTTTAATAAACCTGACCGTGCCAGTGGAAGGGGGGCGAAATAACAAACAATTGGTGAAAGATGTTAGAATAAGTTACTCGGAAAACTGGCAGCAACAACATTGGAAAACAATACTGAGTAGTTATGCAAAATCTCCTTTTTTTGAATACTATCAGCATGATGTTGAGCAATTGATTAAGAAAAAAAATATTTTCTTAATTGATAAAAACATGGAAATAGTTAACTGGATTGTAAAGAAATTTAAGTTGCAAACAACTGTAGAATTGTTAATTAATAAGCAACCTGACTTTACAGTTGATTATGTAAGTTATATTAACAGATGGCTGCCTTCTAATTATTTCAATCATAATGGCACGGCAATTGTTTACAATCAAATGTTTGAAGAAAAACTTGGATTTAAAGAGAATGTTAGCTTAGTAGATTTAATTTTTTGTGAAGGAACTAATAAAAATATTTTACTTAACGACTGATGTGTTTTAATCGAATTATATAATAGTTTGCTTGTTTTATTGTTTTAACATGGAGAATATGTACATCATAAGAAAAAAAATTAAAAAAAGATTGGGATTGTGAAAATATCTATATTTTTACAACTCTAAATTTTAATTGTTCTTGCGTAAAGAAACAAATCAACAGATGAAAAAATTACCCCATAATACTTTAGTAACGATTTTTACGGTTCTTGTTTTTTTATTGCCTATACTTGTAATGGCACAATGTGATACTACTGGAGTAGGTGGCGATCCTCAAGCTCCTGGTTGTCCAGAACCAAGCGATGCACCTTTTGATGGAGGTATTAGCGTACTAGTTGCTACCGCAGTTGGTTATGGAATTACTAAAATGAAAAAGAAAAAAGAAGATAAAGAAATTATATAGTTTTTTTAAATAAAATAGTAGAAGGGATGTTTCATTTTATGAATCATCCCTTTTTGTTTTTCTAAACTTTAAAACAGAAATTTATTAAATAGGTAGCATTACAACTATAGCGTTCTCGTAACTTATTAATAAAAAATGAATACCATTTAAAACAAGACTATATCTTTATCGCAATAATATATAACACTATGACAGTTAACAGAAAAATCCTTACGCTAGATGAGTTTACCATCCAGCAAATGCGTCAGTTCCCTACAGCAACGGGAGAATTAAGTAGTCTTTTGAGAGATATTGGTTTGGCCGCAAAAAGAGTAAATGTAGAAGTTAACAAGGCTGGTCTTGTTGATATATTGGGTGATCATGGCTCTATAAATGTGCAAGGTGAAGAAGTGAAAAAATTAGACATCTATGCAAATAATCAATTTATGGGCGTATTGCAACATGGCATTAGCTGCGCTGGTATTGGAAGTGAGGAATTGGATGACTTTGTTGTTTTTGATGATGAAATAAGCAATAACAGTAAATATGTTGTTCAATTTGACCCTTTGGATGGCAGTGGTAATATCGATGTAAACATTTCTATAGGAACTATTTTTAGTGTTTATCGTAGAATTAGTGAAATTGGAAAACCTTGTACAAAAGAAGATTTTCTACAACCCGGTAGCAGACAAGTAGCCGCTGGATATATTATTTATGGTTCTTCTACCATGTATGTTTATGCAACTAAACGTGGTGTAAACGGATTTACCCTTGATCCTGCTATTGGAGAATTTTGTTTGAGCCATCCAGACATTAAATGCCCTCCGTCTGGTAAGGTATATTCTATAAATCATGGCAACTTTTTTCAATATACCCCCAATACAAGAGAATATATAAACGTTTGCCAAAAGAAGGATAAAACCAATGGCGGTCCTTATACCCAAAGATATATTGGCAGCATGGTAGCTGATGTGCATAGAAACCTAATGAAAGGAGGAATTTTCATGTATCCTGGTACTATTGATAAGCCAAAAGGTAAATTAAGGTTATTGTACGAATGCAATCCATTTGCATTTATAGTAGAAATGGCAGGCGGAAGAGCTACCAATGGTAAAGAACGTATTATGGATATAATTCCAACAGAATTACACCAAAGAACGCCTTTGTTTATTGGAAGTAAGGATATGATGGACGAATTGGATACTTATATTTCTAAAGACTTGGTATAGCAGATGTTGGGAATTAAACAGATGAGTTTAGTGGGTAGAACTAGTATACTCATAGTTGTTCTATTGATTTTTATTATTTGCGGAAATGCCCAAGTAAGGGTTTTTCCAAAACAGATGACATATATCTCTACCTCAAAGCCCAACAGCATTTTTTATAACGATACGCTATACAATGGTAGTAAAGCATTCAGGAAATTGTTTTACAACACTAAAGATCCACAGATAATAGAACTATACCATCGGCATCAAGTAAATAAAATACTTGGTTCGGCATTGGGTACAGTTGGTTCTATTGCGCTCACAGCTGGATGTATTTATGCTAGTGGCGACCATCCAAATATTAGCAGAGGTGCTGGATGGACAATGGTGGGCACAGGTCTTGTTACTGCCATTACAGGTGGATATTTGCTGAAATGTGCTACCTCTAACTTATTATTTGCTACCTACTTTTTTAATAAAAGATACGCTAACCCCAAAGCTTCGATAGGAATATCGGGCGATGGGGTTAGTTTTGCTTTAAAATTGTGATATGGCAAAGACAATTATACAGGTAAAAGATTTGCATAAGAGCTACGGTGAATTTGAGGCAGTAAAGGGTATTACTTTTGATGTATATGAAGGCGAAATCTTTGGTTTACTTGGTCCTAATGGTGCAGGAAAGTCTACTACATTAGAGATTATAGAAACGCTAAGAAAGAAAACCAGCGGTAGTATTATTGTAGATGGATTGAACCTGGACGCTGATCCTAATGAAATAAAAAAGATAATTGGTGTTCAGTTACAAGCGAGTGGCTTTTATCCGGGGTTAAATTTGGTGGAACTTATAAATCTCTTTGCAGGATTGTACAATGAAGAAACCGATCCAATGGAGCTTTTAGATAAGGTAAACCTAAGAGATAAAGCAAAAGCAAAATATAAGGAACTGAGTGGTGGACAAAAGCAACGTTTTTCTATTGCTACCACACTAATAAATAAACCCAAGATTATATTTCTGGATGAGCCTACTACAGGTCTAGATCCTCAGGCAAGAAGGAATTTGTGGGATTTGATACTTGATATCAGAAAGCAAGGCACCACCGTTATTATTACTACGCACTACATGGATGAGGCCGAAGTATTATGTGATAGGGTAGCCATAATAGATAATGGAAAGATAATAGCCATCGATTCTCCTGCAAAACTAATAGACGATTTGGTTGATACTGGCTTCGAACGCCCCGTTCAGGTAAAGAAAGCCAATCTGGAAGATGTGTTTATCAATCTTACTGGTTATAGTATCAGGGAGGATTAAGATATTTATATGATTATATAAAAGAGCAGCTATTACTTTAGGGTGATAGCTGCTCTTTTTGTTTTCAAATGCTGTATGTTGGGTTTAAGCAAATCCACAATTGACACTCTTGCGGTAGCAACTAGTCCGTTTAATATCCTAATTTGTCGGGCTGCAGTTAGTAGTTTATTATGGAGTAACGGGATTACAAATCCCTATCATTTGCAAGTTCGACATGTCGCTTCTCTTAACATGATCGAACAGCAAATGCGAAGACCCCGACTAGCTGAAAATTGAATAGCGTAGCGAACTCCTCAACTAGCTGTGGATGTTAAGGATAACTAACCTTCCACTTCATTCTATTTAGCTGTTTTACCTTAAACTTGTACATTTTATACTTTGAATGAAATAATTTTAATGAATCTTTTAACTGTTTGTTAAATAGGTTTTTGGACATGAAAACTATTTTTAATGTGCTGTCACTAAATCTAGAGTTAATTAAATTTTCCCAAGAGATATTGTGTACAACAGATGGAAGCGAATCCTTTGGTTTAATAATTTCACGAGAACTAATGTAATTTATGGTATCTATTAAATTTTTGCTATTTAAAAAGCTACTATCCTCGTCCCAAATTAATTTAAAATAAACTGTATCTGACGAATTGTTGATAAGAGTTAATTTACCATCACCGTAGTCGTAAATACAGCTACATAAGTAAAACGAAAAAAAGAAAATTCCTTTTATTGCAATCTTCATTTTCTATTTTTTAGGTTCCAATGGGTATTCGTCTCTGCCCTTGTTGGTGTTTCCCATTCGCCGTTGTTTGGTCTTCTTGACCAACAACAATCATTAGAGATTAATTACTTAATTCAGTACAAATATATGGCATGAGTATTTAATTGTTGTTGCTGAAGAGACCCCAACATCAGCGAGTATTCATCTGAATCAAGATTATTATGATTGAAGGATATTTAGGATTGGAAGCATTAATCATACTAATCAAATAATCACCCTAATCCCGATTCAGACTTTTTTATACGCTCAATATCTCCCATTTCCCCGCTAGTCCACGCCAAACTCGCTACAATCTTCGCTGCTACCGCATCGCCTGTGGCGTGTGGTATTCGCTACAATCATTCGCATATACTTTACACATAATCAATTTCCAACAACCCTTTCCCTCCAGCATAATCTATTGCACTGCTATATTTCCAATCACTAGGTTCTATTACAAAACCAGATACAACTGGGTTATTGTGTATATAATTTACCTTTTGTTCTGTTACTTCTGGTGTCCATAACTCTATCGGCTTGTTGTGATGCTGCCAAAACTGACTATTGGTAACATTACTACTTTTACTTGCTGCCCGTTGCATCATCCACAATAGCCACTCTTTTCTGCTCTCCTCTGCATTTTCTGCTATTTGTTTGGTTAACAGCTTGGATGTATGCTCTTTAAACTTACCCAAGACTATCTCTGGATTATTGTCATTTGCTCTTATTATCAAGTGGATATGACTAGGCATTATACACCAACAGTATATTTCAAGCCCTTTATTTTTTCTGCAATAGTCCAAGCTTTCTACTACCGTGTTACAATACAACTCCCTTACAAAAATATCCAACCAATACACAGTTGCAAAACTTACAAAATAAACTCCCTCCTTATTATGAAACTTATACTTACGGCTCATGGCATCCGAAAGTAGTTTGTTTATTGGCAGTATTAGTAAAAAAGCTACCCAATGTTTGAATGAGTAGCTTCTTGAAACATAAGAAAGCGAATGCACACGCCACAGGCGATGCGCTAGCCCTAGTAGATTTTAGCGATTAACGCGGACTAGCTGGGATATAGTAAAGCTGATGTTTCGGACGTAATGCTCTAAATAGTCCAAAATTTATATTTGAATTGTTCTATTATTATGTTTATTACATTCATTCCACTCATTATGGCACATAATTAAGTTCTCATTTTCATTTAATTCCAACCACCTTGCCATTCCTTTTTTATCTTTTTTTGAAATATCATTTCCATTTTCAAGTTTCATTAGTTGTACTCTCTCGTCGAAATCGGATTTTAGCCATAATTCTAAAGAAGGCATGAGTATTTTACCTAATGGCTTCCGAGTGTTTTTTTCTTTTAGCTCAAAATGCGCTTGCCCATGTTCATTTCTTCCTCTTCCATCAGTACTACCGCCATGAACCCAAATTTCAAAAGACAACAAATCTGACAATTTATTCATTCTCCGAAATTTTTCATGAACTGAATATGCCTTACCATCTTCCCCTATTATGGTAAACGTTCCTTCAATACTGAATCCTTTTAGTCCATCCATTTCATATTCAGCTAACAATTCTGGTCTATCAAATGTATATTCTATCATCCATGTTCCATTTGGAAGGTCATGAAAATCTGTTCGCAATGATTTCCGATTTTCTTCATTTATCAAAAAAGATTTAGTGAGCTTTACACCTTCATTAATTATTTTTCCATGTTGGATATTTAGATTATTCTCTCTTTCTTCAGAGGAGAATTTGTTCTTGTAAAATTCAATCACATTAGCAGATACTACCAAATTATAAAAACCTATTTCATCATGATACCGAAGTATTTGCTTATCAGGAATCATTACTGGGCCTAAAATTTTATTCTTAAAGTCTTTTCTCACTTTCCTACGTTATTTGTATTTCAATCGTCATTATTAATTAAAGATTAATTAAGTATTTCATTACAAATATATATCACCAGCCTTTAATTGTTGTTGGTTCTGTGAAACAAGGAAGGCTTCGCTTGGAGCGAAACCTTCCTTAATAAAACCCAAACCCCTCCTTTACACTTTCACTCTACCCCATTTCCCCTCAAAATCTCACTTATTGCTAATATCGAGTTACATATTTGATCAATTATATGCCCCGTTAAGTCTAACGTTACACTTATTTGGTCAATTATATACCCCTTTAAGTTTAACGGCACACTTATTTGATCAATTATATGACTCGTTAAGTCTAATGGTACACTTATTTAATCAATTATATGCCTAGTTAAGTTTAACGGGGCATATAATTGATGCCATATTTAAACTATTTTAAAATAAAAGAAAGATTTAGTGGTATAATATGAAAAATATATTTTAATAATTCGCAATAAAGGTATATTTGCTTGTTCTTTAAAAAGATTGTCGTTCTTATTAGGTTATTACTCCACTAAGCAAAAGTGTAGCCGCAACAAGGGATATCGCGATGGTTGGTTAAACAGATTTATTAATCGTTTTACATCACCTTTTAAATTATTCCTCATGAGTACATTCACAAGAGATTTGCCGCAATCAAGCATTGGCTTCCAAAAAGCATTAACCAAGGCAAAAGAAAAGAAAGATGGGGTAGAACATCCTGCCGACAACATTCTTTCTGCCACTACATCCACCCGATTAGATACGGACTATGAAGCCTTCGAAGCAGCAAAACTGATCATAGCATCTAAGGAAGGTCTCTACCACAAGGCAATTGAACTTGCCCGCCCTCAACGTAAACTGCTAAAGCTTTTTGTTACCGATTATTTTAATAGGATGAATTACTTTATTGGTAAGGACTTGATGTTTGCCTCAGACCGTGCCTATTATGGGTTGGACATTACCAATCTGCGATTGCCAATAATGAACACCGACGATTTATTGTTGGCTATTGCCAAAAAGGTTTTTAGTGGTGATATATTGCGCAGGGCAGAAGGTGGCATTGCGATGGATGAACCGACAATTGCCGAGTTTGCCGATGTATATAATACTGCAAAAACAATTATAAGAGCCATCAGTAATGCACTTACTAACTTGAATACTGCGAAAGGAAATTTAGAAAAGCAAACGCCAGAAATAAAAGATCTTATCACACATATATGGGATGAGGTGGAGGCGCATTATAGCATGAGTGCGCCTGTGGCCAGACGGCAACAAGCGCGTTTGTGGGGTGTGCGCTATAAAAGTGTGGGTGTGGCATCTACCATTACCGGTGTTTGTAAGGACAGTGTAACCGGTGGTCTTTTGTTTAACGTGCAGATACACCTTGTGGGCGTAGGCAGAAACGTACAATCTGATGCAGAGGGCAATTTTATACTAAACACCTCCCTTTTTGAGGATCTGACCATACTTGCCAAACTAATAGGCTATGAAGATTTTACGCTGGACTTTTTTAAGGAAAATGGCGTTATAATAGCCGTTAGCATAGTAATGGTGAAGAAGATAGTAATATAGTGGTTAGTGGTTAGTGATGAAACGGGAATCGGGAGTAAACGAGAATCGCAAGTATTGCACCTCAAAAACTTGAGATTCTCGTTCCTTTGGATTAACGAATAAAAGGAAGAGGCAGTGAGAAGATAAAACTTCTCGCTGCCTCTTTTTTACTTTTGACTCTCGACTTACGACTCTGGACTCTTGACTATCTACTTTCCACTAATTCCTCTATATTTGAAACAATAAAATACATAGATATGGATCATCGTTACCCCATTGGCAAATATGAGCCAAAAGAATATAGTGATTGTTCGGGGCAAGTTGAAAACAAACAACATAGAAATATTTGCTTGCTTACAGTTATGTGCTTGTATTAGAGAGAGGATAAAATATTAAAGTTTATCAGTAATAAATCCTACGTTTTCTTGTTCCCTATTTTTTAAGTAGAATATGTGATGTATTCGCAACCAACATCATTGCAAATGAGAAATAAAACTTCCACAAAGCATCTATTTTATTTAATATTAATAAATAATAGCTTATATACAACATATATTTATTGATAAACAATGAATACGCATACATTTGCTACGTATTATACTTTATTGAAACAAAAAATGCGCAATTATGAAGAATAAGTATTTATTATGGATGGCATTACTAATTACAGCTACCTTAACAGCATTACTATATTATCCATTTATCGTGAACACCGCTACCGCATCAAAAGGGTCCTCAAAAAATATTGGTGTTGATTATATAAGTGATACCATTAATACAACCTATGAAACTCCTAGCGATTCTTTACCTGAATATAAGTACCGAGAACTAATTAAACCCATAGAGGATAGTATTAAAAGTGAAAAAGAAAATCGAGAATATGAAAACGATGGAAAAGGTTTTGAGGGTTCATTGTTTCCGAGTATGGGGGGCGTAGTATCTTATAAAGATAAAGACGAAGAAGAAGAACGAAGAAAAATTGCGGATACGATGGAAAAGACTATTTTTCATTATTTCGACCTTATGGATAAAACAGAAAATAAGGATTCTATTGTATACTCCAGAAAAATAATTGATAGTATCCAACTTTCAATCAATATATTGTTAAATAAACCATACATAAAACGTAAATATTTTATTGCCATTTCATCGTATGTATTGCCTACCAAAGACTATTTTGCCGATACCACATTTGTTGTTTCTAATAGAAAATTTTATATCAAATATGCCCATATAGACTCTATAGTAAACAACAGAAAAGAAGGGCATTACGTGTACAAAGAAGTACCATTAAGGTACATTAAAGATTCTAAAAGTTTATTGATACCAACCACTAAATTATATTATAATTTGGTAATAGGATTAATTATGGTTGTGGGTTTAATAACATTAAGTGGCTTTTTATATTTTATCATATTACTTCCCATAAAATGTTTGTTACGAATAGCAAGAGGCAATCCATTCGATGTAGAAAACATTGCAGCACTATTTAGTATATCTTACTCTCTTTTTGCCTATTCAGCAATAGTTATTGGGCTGCCGTTTATATTTCGCTTAATGCTCTGTAAGATAATTCCACCAGAATTTTCGTTAGTTAAAGGGGAAGGATTAAGTAATAATTGGATGTTTATACTTGCAGGAATAATAGTATTCCTCATAGCAAAAGCATTTAGAAAAGGGTATCAATTACAAAACGAACAAGATTTAACCATTTAATTATGCCCATAGTAGTAAACCTAGATATCATGTTGGCACGGCGCAAGATGAGCCTTACGGAATTGAGTAACCGCGTAGGCATCACCATCGCCAATATGAGCATACTAAAAAGTAGTAAAGCAAAAGCAATACGCTTTAGCACTCTAGAAGATATTTGTAAAATATTAGATTGCCAACCAGGAGATATTCTGGAATATATGGACGTAGAGGCTTACAACAAGTTGATGGGGTTAACCCTTAATTGAACTAACCACTTTTTACTTACAACTCATATTCCTGCCCTATTTCTTATATTTGATTCATCAGCAATAAAAAAATAACACATGGACCATCGTTACCCCATTGGCAAATATGAGCCAAAAGAATATAGTGAGGCACAAAGAGAAGAGTGGCTAAGCGTGATAAAAGACTTGCCATCGAATCTTAAAAAAGCCCTTGAAGGATTGAGCGAAGCGCAACTAAAAACACCTTATCGCGATGGCGGTTGGACGGTTGTTCAACTTACTCACCACATTGCAGATAGCCATGCCAACGCGTATATTCGTTTTAAATTGGGACTTACCGAAGATAACCCAACCATTAAACCTTATGAAGAAAAGGAATGGGCCTTACTGGCAGATAATGATGCGGTGCCTATCTCGGTTTCGGTTACGCTGCTAGAGGCTTTGCATACTAGATGGTCGGCTTTTTTATATTCCATTACCTCAGAACAATGGGAAAGAACAGTGGTGCATCCCGAACACGGCAGGCAGATGACACTTTGGTTTTTATTAGGCATGTACGCTTGGCATAGCCTGCATCATGTGGCACACATTACATCATTGAGAGAAAGAAATAACTGGTAAAATATGAGCGAAGGAAGAGATTTGACGTGGAAGAAATTATCCTCTAAATATTTATTGAAAGACACTTGGGCTACCATCCGAATAGATTCGTGCCAAAAGCCAGACGGCGTAATTGTGGAACCTTACTATGTGTACGAGTTTCCTAATTGGGTTACGGCATTGGCGTTCACAAAAGACGGACGGATAATATTAGAAAGACAATACAGGCATGCCTTGGGAGAAACTATTTACGAAATACCCGGAGGCTGTGTGGATGCAAGTGATAAAAACTTTGAGGACGCCATTGCCAGGGAATTATTGGAAGAAACAGGTTACCAATTTGAACGCTTTGAATACTTGGGAAAAACCTCTGCTAATCCATCTACCAATACTAACCTGATGCACATGTTTATTGCCTACGGTGGCGAGTTGGTGCAGGAGCAAGAATTGGATCATGGAGAAGACTTGGAAGTTCTTTTTGTAACAATGGAAGAATTATTGGAAATGCTGGATAGGGGAGAGTTTTTGCAAGCAATGCATACCACTTGTTTGTATCTGGCATTGAAGAAGCTAGGGAAATTTAGTTTGTAAACTAGTGTTACTGAATTAAGCAAATAATATTTAGTGCGACAATTTAGTAACGTAAACCCTTGAATATCTTGTTTCCTACGGCACACTCTAAGCAACGCTTTTGGTGGCAATAATTGTTAGTAAGTTCTATGAGCGACTGAGAATCGAAGGCCGACTTTGCATTTAGCCCGTAGTCTTGCCATTCTTGAATCAGGCTATTTACTTCTGGTTTTGTTTCAGTTAGCCACCTAATTGCTTTTTCCTGATACAATTCATTTTTATTGTAGACGCCATAAGCAAATAAAATTGGCGCAATGGTATTGATGAGAATATTGTCGATAGTTTGGCTACCCAAAGCCTTGGGCATATAAATAGTCGTTTGATTGAACCGGTAATGATAATGCCAATAATCGTTTGCCTCAACCGCTAAGAGTTCTTTAACCTCGGCAAAGCTTTCTATATCTTGAACTTTAGAAAACAAGTGTGAAGATTTTTGAATCAGCATGGCCAATTGCGCTAGCCTAATAGTAGGAAAGTTGGCAGGACGCAACCGTAGAAAGTTTGGCTGAATACTGATATTGTTAAGGTTATACTTCTTCTTCAAAAATACATACTCTCTCTGCAACATACGCGGGTATTCCTCTTCCATATTGCCATTTAATAAATTCGCTTGACCCATTAATAAGGCTTCCAATTGATTTATTTGGTGTTTATGCTTCGATAAGATCGTAATGGTGATTGACTTTGCTACTTCTTCAAACAAAAGTGTATTTACCTTGATGCCAAAGTTTGCAGCGAGTAACCACCAGAAAACCTCTTCCCAATGGTTGTTAGATTCCTTAAATAATTGAAGAATATGAATGGCCTTTCTTTCTAATCTTTCGGCTAATAACCTTTCTTTCCAAGCTATCCAACTAAGTTCGTCTATCACTGGAAAAGAGTGGTTGTGGCAAGGTATTCCAGAAGCATTTAGCAAGTTGATGTATCTATTTACCAATAATTTCGATACTCTTCCGTCTAAGATTAAAACAGGTATGGTTTGCCCATAGAGGTTTTTGATAGAGCAATCGTTTTGCCAAACTACATGCAAGATTACATTGCTATATTGTTTGTCTATTTCGTGGTGATGCTTAAGCCAATGTGAGGAGAGGTTGTGTATTTCGATGTTTCCTACCATCAGTAGGTTGTCAATTTTTATATGGGCATCGATGAAGTCAGGGCCTTGGTTTTTATTATTTACGCCACATTTAATGATTGACAAATGTTCGCCAGAGGCTAATTCTAAATTATCTCTGTTAAAATACTGGAACTGCCAGATAAACTGCAGAAGCTTTTCATTCATGATTTCTTATTAAAAGAATCCATTAAGGTCAATTGACCTTGCTTAAAATATAAGCTTCTTGTTTATTTTATACTAACCAGCTATCTTACTTGTTCCAATGCTTTTACTACTCTACTTACAGGCAATCCCATTACATTGTAAAAATCTCCTTCAATGGCTTTTATTCCTACTACTCCTATCCATTCTTGTATTGCGTAAGCACCTGCTTTGTCATAAGGTTTGTATTTATCTACATAAAAAACAATCTGATCTTCGGTAAGCGGGTGAAAGGTAACATAAGTTGTATCAGCAAAAGCTATTTCTTTTGTTTCAGTCAATATTACTACGCCCGTAATTACGGCATGCCTTTGTCCAGATAACGATTTTAGAATACTGATGGCATCTTCTCTGTTAGAAGGTTTGCCAATTATTCTATCGCCTAATACCACTACGGTATCAGCGGCAAGTATGGGAGTTTTGTTATATTCAACATAATGTTCTTGGGTAAATGCTTTTACCGTTACTGCCTTTTCTCTAGCAATGTATACAGGTACATCGGCTATTGAAAGATTGGCTGGGTATGCTTCATCTGTACTTTTTACAATAACAGCAAAGTCTATTTCAGCCCATTCTAGCAATTGTTTTCTGCGTGGGGATTGAGAAGCAAGAATTAGAGACATGATTAAAGTGATAATAGATAATTAATAATCAAGCGTATATTTTGAAGAAAATCATAGAGAGGATGCCTGTTAGCATAACAATCTTTATTAAACTACTAATACCATGAAAGTCTTTGGCAGTTTGTGCCTTTGATAGTTTTTTAAATGCTTGAACCAAAGGAATAATTACTGCAAATACACAATAAAGTGAGAAGAACCACCATTGAAGTTGGAAAGCATAGAATTGTAAAAGAGACAAAATTGAAATTAAAACCACCATCCATACGGCAACAAACACTTTAGTGGCATTCATTCCCCAGGCTATTGGCATAGTTCTACAACCATAAAGTCTATCTCCCTCCGCATCTTCCATGTCCTTAATTACTTCTCTTATTAGGTTTATAATGAAAGCAAATCCACCATAAAGAATCGTGTAGCGTAAAAGTTTCTGTGTATTAATTGCTGTTTTTCTGGTGAGGATTGAGAATTGGTTGGCCTCACAACAGGTAATTACCACAATTACCCATGCCAACATAAAGGCAATCAGCAGATTTCCTACTAGTAATTTTTTCTTGAGTGAAAGGGAATAGATAAAAAGCAAAAGCCCATTCAGAAAATTACACAATCCTACTATATGAACATGTGTTTCGGTATCTATATAAATACCAATAGCTATACTACTTAATGTAAATAATAGGTGGAAGAAAATAGCCCATCGTCTGCCTATATATCTATCGATGGTAACTTTTTCTGGTTTATTGATTTGATCAATATTCAAATCGAAATAGTCGTTGATAATGTAACCCGCTGCTGCAACTAAAACGTAGGAAAGCATTAACAAGTAAATGAGGTTGCCATGAATGTTTGGCTGAATGTTCCTTGCTTGAAAAATGGGAAGTATAATACAATAATAAAACATCCCTTGCGTTAATGCAACGAAAACCAAATTTGACCATCGTGCCAAACGGAGGAATGCAATTATCTTTTCCAAGAGTTAATTTATAGATAGTTAGATAGATAGATACTCAAAAACTATTTTTGATTATCGCGCCATTCATACACCCATTGGCTCTGTATCATTTCTAAGTGTCCCTCATTGCTTTGTTCTTTAGTGCCATCAAAGTTTGGGATTTCCAAAATCCAAGTTAACAAGTCAGTAAAGCGTATTCTATAAATTTTCCCTTCATTAAAATCATCACCAAAGCGTTCATACAATTTCATTGCTATGTCTTCGTGGTCGCTCCAATGTATCGGTGGTTCAAAATGACTCATAATATTTATTTTAGCTTTTATTCGCCTAAAAATTGTGTTTGATCTGGTAGCTCTATATTAATTATCCCGCTTCCCGATTGAAGTATACATTGGCAACCCAATCTGCTGTTAATTCGTGGGTTTACAGCTCGGTCTATAAAATCTTCTTCTCTATCAGAAAGTTCTTCAATAAATTCTTCACCACTCTCTACATATATATGACAGGTACTACAAGCGCAAACACCGCCACAGTTATGGTGTAGTTCTATTTTATTATCTAACAATACTTCAAGCAAACTATCACCTGCTCCAATATTATTTAATGTGACTGGTTCTAACCCTTTCTGTTCAAATTTTATGTTTATCGAATACATTCGTTTGTAAAATAGTTTGGCGCAAAAGTATCTTAAAATCAATTCAAGTTTATCTATTTCATTTACCAAATTAGTAATAGCAAGGCTAATTTTGACTTTTATTAAAAAAAGTCGAAAAAAAATTTGGACGATTGAAATAAAAAGAAATATATTTGCATCCTGTTATAGAAATGGGATGAGCAAATGTTTATTTATCCCTGTTCCCTACAAGTAAAAATAAATAACAGTATAAAAAGTATTTTTACGACACACTAATGCAAATAGAAATATTTGGCATTCAATTCTTGGTTTTGGTTTTTATAGGATAACGGCCGCCGGTTTCTACTGGTGGCCTTCTTTTTTGTTAGAACTTCTAAAAACTATCCAATTTAAAATATCCTAAATTCAGTGTGTCTGATTCTTTATTATTATCTTTTTTGATTGTTATCTTATACTGGGCTTTCATGCTTTCGGGGATAATTTCTTTTACCTCCAATATATCGTCCACATCAATACCATACTTATCATCTATATGAGCTGGTGCGCCCTTAAATCCAGTATGCTTGTAAAAGGCAGTTTCTTTTGCCTTCTTTGCTGCGGCTTGCATATCTGTGTCAATACAAAGCATTTTATAATGATATTCTTCAAACTCATTTTGTTCATAACCGCCCAAATTCAAGAAAAATAGTTTTAGACCGTTTTCATTAGTAAAACTGGTCTCTTTGGTCTGCACTTCTATTTTGTATCCATCTAAGTGCGTTACCTCTCTCCAAGCGTCAATGTGTAATCTTCCTTTAGCTTCAGGCCAGAATTTGTTGATTGTGGGGATTAAACTTTTAATAGAATCTGCAATGCCGAAGAAAATATCATGTTGTTCGGTAAGTCTTCCTTTTACCCTGCATCCAAGTAGTATCATATACAGTTTTGGCTGTTCCATAATCTTTGTATTTTAACGCTGAATAGAAGTTTGAGGTTGCTAAATTAATGTTGAATTTTACAAAGAAACCCGCTGATAATTCTTTTCCTTTACTTTTAGCGAAAATTATTTTAAATGAAAAATTTTACATTAGGATTAAATATCGTTTTAGTTATTGCTGTTGCAGTACTTTTCTATTTGCATTTTTCTACAAGCAAAAATTGTACGCCTGCTACTAGTGTTAGTGCTGTTCAAAAGTCAAATACTGGTTTTAAGATTGCTTACTTTGAAATGGATTCTTTACAAAGTAATTTTGATTACTATAAACTAGTAGCAAAAGAATTGGGCAATTCCGAACAACAAAAAAGAAATGATCTAGCTTCAAAAAAGGATGCGTATGTTGCTAAAGTAAAGGAATACCAATCTAAAGGACAAAGCATGACGCAAGCTGACATGGCAAAAGCACAACAAGATATTGCTCAGAGAGAAAGAGAGTACCAACAAGACGAACAAGCAAAGTCACAAGAAATGCAAGAAGAGAGCTTCAAGAAGTTGCAAGACGTAAAAAAGAAAATTGAAGCCTATTTAAAGGAATACAATAAGGACAAAACTTACTCGTTCATTATCTCAAACTCTTCTGATTTATTATACTATAAAGATTCAGCTTACAACATTACCAATGATCTTATTAAAGGATTGAACGAGCAGTATAAAAGTAAAAAGTAAGCCTTCGCCTCTTTTTTATTACCTTCAAATCCCATCCCATTAAATGTTGGATGGGATTTTTAATACACATTTATGAGCAATACAACGTTTAAACCTACTTTAGGATTGGCTGATGCCACCATGATTGTTGCAGGAAGCATGATTGGGTCTGGGATATTTATTGTGAGTGCAGATATTGTACGGAATGTGGGCAGTGCCGGCTGGCTGATAGCTGTTTGGCTCATTACAGGGTTTATGACGCTCACGGCAGCGCTGAGTTATGGCGAGCTGAGTGCCATGTTTCCTAAGGCTGGTGGTCAGTATGTTTACCTAAAGGAAAGTTACAATCCTCTTGTTGGTTTTCTGTATGGGTGGAGTTTCTTTTCTGTTATTCAAACAGGAACTATCGCTGCTGTTGGTGTTGCCTTCTCTAAGTTTGCCGCTTACCTATTGCCTGCTTTGAGTGAGGATAATAAGCTCATCAAGATTGCGACTGGCGTTAATAGTTGCGGGGTGCCTACTTACTTTTCCATCAGTGCTGCGCAGGTGGTTTCCATCGTTCTCATTGTATTTCTTACCTACACAAACACTAAAGGTGTAAAGGGTGGCAAATGGATTCAAAACGTCTTTACTACCACCAAACTTGTTTCTTTGTTTGGATTAATCATAGCCGGGTTCATCGTTTTTAAACCAGAAGTTTGGCAGCACAATTGGGCAAATACCTGGTCTGCCACCAAGGATACCTTAGTAGATAATTGTAATTCAACTCTTGGATTCAATGTTACACCTATTGCAGGAGCTGCTTTAATGGGAGGTATTGCTGCGGCAATGGTCGGCTCTGTTTTTAGTAGTGATGCCTGGAATAACGTAACTTTTATTGCAGGTGAAATAAAGAATCCTCAACGAAATATTGGTCTAAGCCTATTTCTCGGAACACTGATAGTTACACTTATTTATGTTGCGGCTAACCTGATGTACATTTCTGTTTTGCCCTTGGAAACATTGGCACATGTAGAAAAAGATAGGGTTGCTGTTGCAGCTTCGAGGGTGATATTCGGGAATGCAGGTACTGTGGTTATTGCCTTAATGATTATGGTTTCTACTTTTGGGTGTAATAATGGATTAATATTGGCAGGTGCAAGAGTATATCACACTATGGCAAATGATGGTTTGTTCTTTAAAAAGGCGGGCACACTAAATAAAAATTCTGTTCCTCAATGGGCTTTGTGGGCGCAGTGTATTGTTGCTGCCTTACTTTGTTTGAGTGGAAAGTATGGCGATCTCCTCGATATGATTTCGTTTGTAGTAGTAATATTTTATGTGCTAACTATTGCTGGTATATTCATTCTCAGGAAAAAAAGACCAACTGCAGAGCGTCCTTACAAGGCTTTTGGTTATCCCATTTTGCCTGCCATGTACATAGTAATGGGTATTAGTTTTTGTGGGTTATTGATTGCCTACAAACCAGAATTTACATGGCCAGGATTAATTATTACCCTCATAGGCATCCCATTATATTATATTGCGGTCGCAAATAATAAAACAGTTTCTACCTAGGTATCTTAAAAGGATTGTATCCTTTTTCTTTACCACCAAGAACACTAGGATAAGAAGCACAAGGATCACTAGGTTTTTAAAACATATCAAATGCTTTGTGTTTCTTTGTGAAAACCTCGTGTTCTTTGTGGTTAAATCTCCTTTGTGGTTAAATAAAAAGAAAGCATAAGCATGTATTTTGAACAACTCTTCAAAGATTTTAGGAATATAAAGGTGGCAGTGATAGGCGATGTAATGCTTGATACCTATTTGTTTGGTAAGGTTGAGCGTATTTCGCCCGAAGCTCCAGTGCCAGTTGTGGCTGTTCAGCGTAAGGAACAACGCATAGGTGGTGCGGGAAATGTTGCCCTTAACACTGTTTCTCTTAATGCAAAAACATTTATCATTTCGGTTATTGGCGCCGATGATGATGGACAACAATTGACTTCATTATACAATAACCAAAACTTAGACACTACTTATCTGATTACTTCTCCCCACAGAATTACGACCAATAAGACCCGCATTTTAGGTAGCAATCAACAGATGATGCGTTTGGATTCTGAAACGACCAAGGATATTTCGGCGGAAGAAGAAGACTTATTGCTCAATCAGCTTCAACAGTGTATTGACAGCCAGAAACCTGATGTGGTCATCTTTGAAGATTATAATAAAGGCGTTCTTACCGAAAGAGTCATTACTGAAGCCATTGCGCTTTGCAAACAACACAATATTATTACCACCGTTGATCCTAAACACAAAAATTTCTTTGCTTTTAAGGGGGTAACTATTTTTAAACCTAACCTAAAAGAGGTTAAGGAAGGATTGAATATCGCTATCGATGAAATAAATATTAACACTTTAAATGCCGTGCATCTTCAACTTCAGGAGCAGTTGCAACATAGCATTTCCCTCATTACATTATCTGAGAAAGGGGTGTTTTTTCAATCGGATAGTGAGTCTGCAATTATTCCTACCCACATCCGTTCCATTGCCGATGTTAGTGGTGCAGGCGATACCGTTATTGCTGTGGCCTCGTTGGCGTATGCTACTACAAGGGATATGAAACTGGCTGCTGATATGGCCAATATTGCAGGTGGATTGGTCTGCGAGGAAGTAGGAACTGTTGCCATCAACAATCCTAAGCTATTGAAAGAGTGCGATTTTCTATTATAAAACCACGGCAAATACCTGAATTAAGGGGCTACTATTGCACAATCAATTTATCTACCCATTGTTTTTTTGTTACTGTATTTGTTAATCTGATGTAATAAATACCAGAAGCAACATTTGATGGAACATTTATATTGACAACTTCTTTTGCTAATGCTGCAATGTTTTTCTGGATCAGGTAAGGTCTCGATTTGTTATCCAATAGTTGTAACTCATAGGTGCCCGAATCTTTTATACGGATATGAAAACTACTGTTTTTATTTACAGGATTTGGATAAGTTTCGAATGGGTTAATGCCTAATGTATTTTTAATAAAAATGACAGCCTTATCGTGAAATGTAACTTTTGGAGCTTTAGATTTATTTAAAGATGTAATGCCTCCCATAACACAGCTAATAACTGCACCTTTTGCATACCCAATCGTAATTACCTCATCAAGGTTCATTTTTTGTTCTTCCAATCGGATGTTTAGTTTTTGAATGTGTGCCTTATTAATTTTTAACTCTTCTTTTTTATAACCAACATAAGCTATAATCAAAGTAAAGGTATCAGGTAAGCTATTTCTATGCAACTTAAACCTACCAAGGCTATCAGTCATAGTTCCAACTTTAGAATCCTGAATCTTTACAGAAGCTCCCCAAAGTGGCCTTCCAGTAGTATCGGTTACAACACCCTCCAATAATCTTTCACTAAGTACCTTACCTTTTATTGAAGGATATTTTAGTGTGTCCTCACTTGCTTTCTCTGTATTATTTTGTTGGAAAGTGCTTTGTTGGGTAGTTTGTGCTGAAGATTTATTGCCCAATAAAAACAAGGCAGAAACCGATGCCAGCCAATACTTCCAGTTTTTGTGTGGCTGCAATTGTGTTTCTATTAGTGGGCGTTGCAATTGCTCGGTATCAAATCTGCCACATACATTCCCCGTTTGTTTAGATAAGTAGGAAATCACTTCATTATCGGTCATCAAACTAAAATCTACCACTGTTTTCTGGCAAGATGCGCAGAAGCGTCCTTGAGTTTCGGGCGTCATATTATTCCAGTCTTCATGGCATGGTTGGGGAATAAACAGGTGTGTTTCATTTTTCATACAGCTTCTTTTTAGATTTTATTATTTCAAGGTTAATTGTTTCGTTAACAATATTACGAAAGTTAGTTCAAATATATGTCTGAAGTTATAGAGCTTTATTCACAAATAAAAAAATATACCACATAGACACAGTAGGCACATTGATTTTATTAGTTTAGAAAAAGAACACAAAGTAAAAAGGTTTCACTTTTTTTATACTCTAGTCTATGTTGCCTTAAAGTGCAACGTATCTAATTCTAATATTTTTTTCTATGTGCCTACTGTGGCTATGTGTTAGATTATTGTTTGATTATGAGGGCTATTGATAAATATGCGTAAAGTGAGTAATTAGATCTAGTCTATTATTTATGTTCAATAAAGGAAGGAGATTACTCACAGTTACTAATTGATAAAAGCGTTATACTCTCCTAGACCATAGTTTATCGAGGATAGGTAATAAAACTAAGTAATTAGCGTATGATAGTATGCTATTAACAATTAATAATGCGCTAATAGCACTTAATGAATCTCTATTAGAGTAAATATATGAGCTATTAAAGATTAATAAAAACCTGTTAGAGAATAATGAAACGCTATTAGAGTTTAATTGCAAGCTAAGAGTGATTAATCATAACTTATTTGAGGTCAACCAATCAATTTTTAGCTAGTAAAGATTAGTAATAAACTATTTAGTGCAAAATGCCAATGTATTAGCCAAGATTAAGTAACTATTAAAATGTAGTAATAGCCTGATTACTTGCAAAGCCACTACCTTCAATGACTAAAGCAAGAAAAATGACTACAAAAATGAATGAAATGCCTCACCTTGGTAACTATTTAGATGAATTATTAACCAAAAAGAGAGTTACGAAGGCAGAATTGGCACGCGCCATAGGTAAAAGTGCTGTAACAGTGGGTGGTTATATTGGAGAAGCTTCCTTACAAACCAGAATTATTTGGGACATCAGCAATGCAATTGGCCATGACATTTTGGGGGAACTAAGCGATATACTGAACATAAATGGCCAAAACAACAACTTGCAAGCACACAGCACAAAAGATGAACAGATTGCTGCCCTAAAAATGAAAGTACAAGATTTAGAAAAGGAAGTGGCTATTTATAAAGGCTTGCTATTGCAGAAATAGAGGAAAGCCTTTCTGCCCCCTGTGATAACTAATAATGCCCTAATAGCATGCGATTACTCCATAAACCATTGGATTAAGTTAAAAAAAGTACACCCCCAATATTAAATCTATGCTAACAAATGCTATCTTTTAATCTACTTCCTTACATTCGCAGCGCAACAAAAAAAGACGTTGCACTTTGTTAACTTAAAAACAAGTTATGGACAGTCATCCCTCAGATAGTAAACTCATTTCTTAATTACCCTCTTCTGCAAGGATGCCTTTAGCATATCGCCACAGCAGCGGGACAAACTAAAGGTTCATGTTCAAATTTAATCACACTTTTTTTACGAATACATTCTCAGTCTCAAAAGTTAGTTCATCCTTTCTTTTGCAGTCACCGTATGCTTCAATGTGCTTGCCATAGTAATTTATTAACCAAACCCAAAAAACATTTGATTACTCATAAATAAAAAATAATTGGTTCATGGCACAAACAATTAAAGAGATACTAAAGAGTAAATTGCCTTTTAACCCCAATGCAAATAGTTGGGAAGAGATAGCAACAGCGAAGCTTAGGGAGGCAGGAAGAAACTACATTGAAGAATATTTTATTATTACTGATGGCAATCCGGAAGGGTTGACAGATAAACAAATAGAAGACAAAATAGCGGATTTAGGGCTTAATGAAGTACATCACGAACAAGCTCCTTCGTGGTTAAAACAACTTTTTGAGGCATTTGTAAATCCATTTATTGGCGTATTAATCATCATTGCCATTGTATCTTATGTGCTTGATGTTTGGCTAGCCAAAAAAGGCGAAGCAGATTATAAAACCGTAATTACCGTTGGTATTATGGTGATGGTAAGCTCTCTTTTACGCTTCTTTCAGGAATACCGAAGTAATCAAGCCGCTGAGAAACTGAAAAGCATGGTAAAAACTACGGCTACAGTTTTGAGAAAGGACAAAGGGAGGGAAGAAATTGATATTAAAGAACTAGTTCCAGGTGATATTATTTTTCTTTCTGCGGGCGATATGATACCTGCCGATTGCCGTGTGATACAATCTAAAGATCTATTTATTAGTCAAGCAATGCTTACGGGCGAATCATTGCCGGTAGAGAAAAGAAATGCACCTGTGCTTGATGCAAACGATAAGTCTCCATTAGAATTAGATAATATTTGTTTCATGGGTACCAATGTTGTGAGTGGATCTGCCACCGCCGTAATTGTTACCACGGGAAACCAAACCTATTTTGGTTCATTGAGCAAATCTATTGTAGGCAAAAGGGCAGAAACAAGCTTTGATAAGGGCGTAAACAAAGTGAGTTACCTGCTTATTTCTTTCATGTTGGTGATGGTTCCATTGGTTTTTGTTTTGAATGGATTGATAAAACATAATTGGTGGGAAGCCTTATTATTTGCCATAGCTGTTGCGGTAGGATTGACTCCAGAAATGCTGCCGATGATTGTTACCGCAAACCTTGCAAAAGGCGCCTTGAACATGAGTAAGCGTAAGGTGATTGTAAAACGCCTGAATGCCATCCAAAACATCGGTGCCATGGACATTTTGTGTACTGATAAAACAGGTACTCTAACCATGGATAAGATTGTGCTGGAAAGACATTTAAATATTTTTGGCGATGATGATGATGAGGTATTGAAATGGGCTTACCTGAATAGTTATCACCAAACAGGCTTGAAGAATATTCTCGATTTGGCGATACTAGAACATGTGGAGTTGAACGATTACCTAAAAGTGGAGGAACACTTTCAGAAGGTAGATGAAATACCGTTCGATTTTCAGCGTCGCCGCATGAGTGTTATCCTAAAACAACACAATGGCAAACACTTATTGATATGTAAAGGTGCGGTTGAGGAAATGTTGAACCTATGTACCCATGCTTTTGATCCAGGAGAGGATAAGCAGCTCCATATAGAGAATGATACCATTATTCCGATGGATGAAAAAGTACGACAAACCATACTAGATACTTCAAAAAGATTGAATAAAGAAGGTTTGAGGGTATTGTTAGTAGCAATAAAAGAATTTGATGAGCGTGCCTTGAATTATTCTGTAGAAGATGAAAAGGACATGGTACTTACTGGGTTTATCGGCTTTCTTGATCCTGCAAAACCTTCTGCAAAAGCCTCTATCGAATCATTGCAGAAGCTTGGCGTAACTATGAAAGTTCTTACCGGCGATAATGAAATTGTTACTAAGAAGATTTGTAGAGAAGTAGGGATTCCGGTAAATAAGATCCTTATGGGAAGTGATTTGGAAAGAATGACCGATGAAGAATTGAAACTACAAATAACGGATGTATCTATATTAGCGAAACTTAGCCCAATACAGAAGTCGAGAATTGTGAAGCTATTGCAAGAAATGGGTCATACGGTAGGCTTTATGGGCGATGGTATAAACGATGCGGCTGCATTAAGAGATGCTGATGTAGGGATAAGTGTAGATACTGCTGTAGATATTGCAAAAGAAAGTGCGGATATAATACTGCTAGAGAAAGACTTGATGGTATTGCGCAAGGGGGTTATCTATGGACGTAGAACGTTTGGCAACATTATTAAGTATATTAAAATGACGGCTAGCAGCAACTTCGGCAATATGTTTAGTATGCTTGGCGCCAGTGTGTTACTACCTTTTTTGCCTATGTTGCCAGTGCAATTGTTGGTACAAAATCTATTGTACGACATATCTCAAACCTCTATTCCTTGGGATATGATGGATGCCGATTTCTTGGAAGAGCCCAAAAAATGGGATGCCTCAGGCATATCAAGGTTTATGGTTTTCATTGGGCCAATCAGTTCCATCTTCGATTATGCCACCTTTGCGCTCATGTTTTATGTATTCAAGGCAAACGACTCTGCGCATCAAAGCCTTTTTCAGAGTGGATGGTTTGTAGAAGGACTATTGTCGCAAACATTAATCGTTCACATGATAAGAACGCGCAAAATACCATTCATTCAAAGCTGGGCAACGGCACCTGTTTTAGCACTTACATCTATCGTAATGGTTATTGGCATTCTGATACCTTTTACACCTTTTGGAACGGCATTAAAACTAGTACCGTTACCATTAAGTTATTTTCCTTGGTTACTCGCGTTTTTGGTTTCGTATTGTTTTTTAACACAATTCGTGAAGAACTGGTTTATCAGGAAGTTTGATCAGTGGTTGTAATTCTAGTCGGAAGTTGAGAGTTAAGAGTCGAAAGTCATAAGTCTAAAGTCGTGAGTCGAAAGTCGAAAGTCTAAAGTCGAAAGTCGAAATTCGTAATTCGAAAATTAAATGTCAAGATTTTTGACTCATAACTTATAATTCATAACTCACAACTTCCTACTTAAGACTCACGATTCAGAACTACACCGCTCCAGTAAATTGTTTCAAGAATCGAACATCATTTTGGCTGTATAACCTAAGATCGTTTACTTGATATTTTAGCTGACAGATTCTTTCTACCCCCATACCGAAAGCAAAGCCTGTGTATTTAGTACTATCAATGCCAAAGTTTTCCAATACTTTAGGATGAACCATGCCACTACCTAGTATCTCAACCCAGCCAGTATGTTTACAAACGTTACAACCCTTACTGTCGCAAATTAAGCAACTGATATCCATTTCAGCACTTGGCTCTGTAAATGGAAAATAGGAAGGACGAAAACGCACCTGAACACCCTTGCCAAACATTTCTTGTACAAAGAAATACAGTGTTTGCTTCAAGTCGGCAAAGCTTACATTTTCATCTATATAAAGTCCTTCTATCTGATGAAAAAAGCAGTGAGCCCTTGCGCTTATCGTTTCATTTCTGTAAACCCTTCCCGGACAAATAACCCTTATCGGCGGCTTCTGAGTTTCCAATACCCTAGCTTGAACACTACTTGTGTGGGTGCGCAATAGCCACGCAGGGTTTTGATTTATGTAAAAAGTATCTTGCATATCACGCGCAGGATGATCCTCTGGAAGGTTCATAGCACCGAAGTTATGCCAATCGTCTTCTATTTCTGGTCCTTCGGCAATGGCAAAGCCCAATGTTTTAAAGATGGAAACAATCTGGTTACGAACTATAGTTAGGGGATGACGAGTACCAACAGGAACTGAGCTGCCGGGTAAGCTCCAGTCGAAAGCTTTTTCTTCAGATTTTTCTGTGCTATTTGACTGTTGTAACTCTTCAAATTTGGCTTCTACAAACAATTTAAAATCATTTAGCACTTGTCCAAAAGCTCTTTTATGTTCATTAGGCACGTTCTTCATTTCGCCCATAATGTTCTTCAAAAGACCTTTTGTACCCAACCATTGTATGCGAAATGCCTCTACAGCTTCTGCCGTTGTGGCTTTAACATCTGTTATTTCCTGTTTGTATTTTTCTATTTGTTGTAACAACGCTTCCATGCGGCGAAGATAATTGAATATGGTTAATGGTTATAACTTGAACCATTGTTGTATAGGGCAAACGCACTTAATTATCCTTAAACAATAAGGTTTCAAGATATTCATTACTCCATCCAGCTTTCAGTCGTTTTCGTTTTAAGCTGCTTTTATTCGTTTTGTCATTTTTCAATATGGATAAAGCTGCTTTATTTAGCATGCTAAAATTTTCAGCTGCATTTCCTGCCTGTTTGGTACTATAATCCTCTTTGAACACTACATCCAAACATCAATGTAGATTATTCTCTATGCCCCAATGTCCTCTGATTATCTTGTTAAAGTCTTCTGGTGTTGTAAGCAAGCTTGATATGTAGAACCGTTGCTCTGTTCCCACCTCGCCAGTCTGAACAATAGTTCTTTGGGTTTCTATGCCAATGATGGAACGAAGGTTTTTCCAATTGTTTAACCTTGTTACCCAAACCATGTCTGTTATTACGCTACAGGTTCTCTTTTCTATCCTGCCATGCCCCTTTTCCACGCTTGTATGGCTGACCGCATTGGGTGTTTGGGCAAAAGCATCCTTAATATCATCGTGTAAGAACTTCTGGTTATCCTTTACTGCAAGGATATAATCCGCCCCTTTGTCTGCTATCCTTTCGGCTATGGCCGTTTGACAGCCAATTGCGTCTATGGTTATGATGGCCCCTTCCAACTCCAACAAATCAAGTAATGTGGGGATGGCTGTTATTTCATTACTCTTTTCTTCAGTCTTTACCTGTCCAAGTATCATTTGGTTGCTGTTGCTCCACGCATTCACCAAATGTATCATTGATTTTGAACCATTTTCTCCACTATTGCAAAGACGTTTCCAATCAATACTTACAATGTTATGACTGCTTTTACTGACAACCGATTGCACCCAGTCCATAAAACAAACCTGTAACTCGTCTGGCTTTAATCGTGCAAAAACCCTATTAATGGTATCGTGGGATGGAATGCCATTTTTCAGCTCAACATACTTTTTTAACCATGCTTCTTTTTCATTACCATACTCTTCTATCTCATCCCAATCGTTACAACCACTTAAAACAGCACAAATAGTCAGGAATAGGATGTCGGATAAAGAGTGCAACTTTTGTCGCTCAATCCTTGGATCTTCCATCGATGAA
>CANCVE010000039.1 GCA_947381435.1 Chitinophagaceae bacterium | reverse complement strand
AAAAGGTACAGAATTGTAAAGGATGAATGCAGGTTAAGAAAAAACAAATATCCGTACAAGATATTTGCCATTTGTGCCGCCTTGCATAACTTTAGGGTGGAAAGAAAGCCGTTTAATTACCCTGTAATTAAACTGACATAAACTCTAGTGTATAAAGCATCGGCTTACCTTCGAAAAACCAACATAAGTGGTATTTATTGAAAAAGTCTAATTCATCCTTGTAGGGCAAATAATTTCCTTACAAGGATGAAATTAAATAATTGAAAGGTTCTTTTTATTCTAAAAATTAAAATCTTCTGGTTCGCCTACTATCTTTCTCCCTTCTAATATTTTGACTCTTCTTGATTGTTGCATAGTTAATGAAAATCCATCCGACTTATTTTCAAAGGAGATACCATTTTCTATGTACATGCAATATTGTTCGTAAGCTGGCGCTATTGCGTCTTTTCTTTCTTGAATCTGATATTTGTGCAACGTCTCTTTCAAACCTTTGGCCCAATTATAGTTTGCCTCCACTGACCGTATTTTGCCATCAGTCGATAAATCACTTACAATATCGTAAACCTTCCCATAATCGTACTTTTCTTCATTTTCATCATCATCTTCATCAAAATTCATTTTACCACCAGCATTTCTAAACTCTCTTTCTGTCTTTTTATCTTCAAACTCATGTACGAACCAGGACAAATAGCTGGCATTGTAATAATTTATTCGTGGCTTTGTTGCTGGTACATCTTTTACTGGTTCTGCAGTGGCAATGGCTTTCTTTTTACTCACCTTTTTCCCTTTTGCAGGCGTAGATGCTACAGGAGTTGTTTTATTGTCTGAAAGCCTTATGTAATGCTGTTCTTTCTCCCCTCTTATGTCTGGCAAGAGTAAATATTTGGAATTGCCTGTACATGTATCATAATAATAATACCATTCGGGAAACCCTATAAACATAAAGGGATCACCTTCGTAAGCTTTTTTAAAGGCGAAATAAAATTGCCACATACCATCCGGCAAGCCCGATTGAATCCCATGAAACTCTTCATTGTTTAGAAAATCAATAAACATATCCAACTCTGTTTCCGAAACGGGGGGAATTAGTTTGCAATTAAGGATGTTTTCTGCTATGATGCCAAAGTCGTCACTTGTTTCTACTCCTTCCAATGTTATCAGCTCGGCACGCCATTGGCATTGCAGGTCGAATAATTTCTTTTGCTGTATCTGTTTCAAACATTCAAACGCCGCATTGGAAAACTCCATGTCCTGACTTTCTTGTATTCTTATTTGCGAAGGTCCCCATTCCAGTATATTTATCTTTTCCTTGGCATAATCCTTTAAAAACTCATCCACACTTTCAGGGCTATACTCTTTGTAGTAATCCAGTATCTTTTTATTATTGCGCAGCGATTGATAAATCTCTTCGTATAGTTTTTCTTGTTGCACAGCCTTTTCGCCCTCTGTCTGATATTTATTTGTTGGTGTATTATCCATCATTATTTGTTTTAAAAATTAAAGTCTTCTGGCTCCCCCATCAATCTTCTGCCAGTTAATATCCTGTTTGCTACTTGTTCCCTAAGTTCATCGTAAGTATCAGAATCTCTTTCCCAGTCTTTTAATCCATCTTTAATGGGTTTAAAAACCAGATACTCATCATAAACATCCCACATAAGCAGTATTGCTGTTTCCCTGTGGTATTTTTCGCAGGCTATCTTTACGCCTTGCCGCCAGTCGTCATTACTTTCTATGGGTATTATTTCTTCGGCATCGCATAGGTGTATAATTTCCATATCTATTTCTTCAGCAAAATTATTCTGCTCCGTTTGTGCTGCATGAGCCCTGTACAGGTGCTTAAATTCACTATCTTCAAAAAGGCGTATAAAGTTTTCTTTCTCGGTATAGAAGTGCAAATAAGGGGCGTGTACAGCGTTTGGGTCTATAGGGTTTTGCTTTGCTTCCTCTTCATGAGTACGATAAATGTATTTGTTTTCTTTATTGACTCTTAAGCCAGGTTTCAATTTATAATACTCAGTACCATAGCATTTATCATAGTATTTAAACCAACTACCATACATAAGTTCCTCATCCTGACCTATCCATCTGTCTTCGCCTTTTGCTTCATCCGTCTCAAAAAAATTATCGGGTGATAAATGGATGTAATTATCGTCAATAGCAAAGTCATCCCCTACTTGGTTTAGAAAGTCTATGTAGCATTGCACTTCATGTTTTTCTATTGGTGGCAGGTGAGGGCAGCTAAGGGGTTTGGCATGCCATTGGTGCCAATCCCAGCAAATTTGAATACCATCAAAAACCACTTCTTCACTCATCCAACTGGCCATGGCATGGAACAGTTTTTTATATTGGATATTTTTTAGGGAAGCAACGCAATAGCCATGAAACCGTTCATCCAACTTTGCTTTAAACTCGGTTTGGTTGTATTTAGCAAAACGCCATGATACTTTTTGGTGTGCATAGAATTCTTTGAACTCTTTTACCGATTGCTCATCAAAGTCTTTAAAATAGTTTAGCAACCGTTCATCTGTATCTAAAGTGTTGCAAACCTCCTTATAGTATGCTTCCTTTTCTTTAGCTTCAATGGCCTCTTTTTGAAGTTTTATTTTTAAATAATCATTCTCATCGTTACTCATTGTATAAATATACCCCTTATTCCACCAAAGTATTCTTATTTGAGAAAAGAAAGATTATTTAATGGATAAGGGTTTGGGTAAATTTCCCAAAAATTATAACATTCGGGAAGTTGCAGAAGCAGCTATTTACGTTTATAAGTCTTTAAATGCAGTCTTTTACACCTAAACAATCACTGTTACACTAAGATTGTTGCCAAATAATAGGGAACTTGTATCGATTTATACCTCTTAGTAACTGATTTACACCACCCTGTAACCGATTTACTCCTCTCTGTAGTCAAGTTATACCTTTCTGTAGCCGATTTATACCTTTTAGAAGCCGAGTTACGCATCTTAGTAACCGAATTACACCTCTTAGTAACTTATTTATACCTCTTAGTAACTGAATTATACCTTCACGGAGCGGAGTTATACCTTTCAGAATGCCACAAACCAAAGAGTTAAGGGGAACATTTTTTCAGGTATGATTAAAACAAGAATCCCACTAAACATTTTGCTTAGTGGGATTCCTTTAACTCATAGTTAATTATTTATAACTAGCTATCTTCTTTCTCCATCATAAGATAAGCTTTTACAAAACCGTCAAGTTCACCATCCATTACGGGCTGCACATTACCCACTTCATAGTCGGTGCGGTGATCTTTAATCATCTTATACGGATGAAAAACATAACTCCTTATTTGGCTACCCCATTCTATCTTCTTTTTCTTGGAGTTATTGGCATCCAATACTTCTTGTCGTTTCCGCATTTCGTCTTCGTAAAGACGGCTACGCAACATCTTTAACGCTATTTCCTTATTCTCTCCCTGCGTTCTAGCTATCTGACATTCAACTATATAACCTGTTGGCGTATGCTTTAACCGTACAGAGGTTTCTACCTTATTTACATTCTGTCCACCTGCACCACCGCTTCGGGAGAAAGACCATTCCAGATCGTATTGATGAATGGTTATTTCTATGGTATCATCTATCAAAGGATACACATAAACGCTGGCAAAAGAGGTATGACGGCGGGCATTACTATCAAAAGGCGAGATACGCACCAATCGATGCACCCCACTCTCACTTTTGGTAAAGCCATAAGCGAAAGAACCTTCGAATTGAAGTGTAGCGGTTTTAATACCTGCTGCATCACCTGCTTGATAATCCACTTCGGTTACTGACCAACCTTGTTTTTGTCCATACATAATGTACATCCGCATCAGCATTTCTGCCCAATCCTGACTTTCAGTTCCACCAGCACCAGCATTAATCTGTACAATGGCAGTCATTTCATCCTCAGGTTTATTGAGCGTACTTTTGAACTCTGCATCTTCTATTGCAGCAAGTGCGGCAGTGTAGGCAGCTTTCGTTTCTTCCTCTGTAGCATCGCCTTCCTTAAAGAAGTCGAACAGCACAACAAAGTCTTCAACGGCAGTATCCACTTGCTCGTATAGCTTTATCCAATATTCGTTTGCCTTAATGTCTTTCATAGTGGCGGTGGCTCGGACATTATCGTCCCAGAAACCTGCCGAAAGAGATAGTTGTTTGTCTTGTGCTACTTTGTTTTTCCGGTTAGCGTAGTCAAAGAAACCTCCCCAAAACCACTACACGGTCTCTTATATCTTTAATTTGTTCTATTGTCATGGTGGCAAAGTAATGTGTTATTGAGATATCATTTGATTAAGAATCATGGAATACTAAAAATATAACCTATTTATCTCAACTAAAAATCCTTTTATTAACCGATTTATGCTAGTTCTACAACTCGTTTCTCTTTACTCGAAGTAACTGATGCTTCAATAATCTTCATCACATTTATCCCATCATCTGCACTCACTATTGGAGAAGCATTATTGGCAATTGATTGATATACGCCCTCATAAAAATGATAATAATTGCCTTTTAAAGTCGGAATAGTATACCTACTGCTTGCACCATTTACATCAATATGTAAAATACCTTCTTCGCTTTCTGGTTCAGAACACCAAGTAGCTATATTCGGCTTTTCATTGAGCAACAATTTGACTTCTTGCAAATCTGCCCTATTCTTCACAAAAGACCCATTGCTTCCATGCACTATATACGATGGCAATAATTCTTTTACAATATATCCTGCCTTTAATCTTACCCTCATTGTTGGATAATAAAACAATAATTCGAAGCAATCATCCACTTCCGAAGCAGGACGCGTTATCCTTATGTCAGCAAATAAGGCATTGGGCATACCAAAAAGATACAATGCTTGATCTATTATATGTGGCCCCAAGTCTTTCATAATTCCCGCACCTGGACCAGGTACTTCTTTGTGTGCTTTTGGGCTTAAAGCTAAATTAAATCTATCAAAACGGAACTCTGCTTCATTTATTTTGCCCAATTTTTCAGATTCTACAACCGATTTCACCGTTAAAAAATCACTATCCCATCGCCTGTTTTGAAACACATTTATCACTAATCCCTTTTCCTGTGCTATTGCTTTTAGTTCTTCTGCTTCTGCCACTGTTGTTGTAAACGCCTTCTCTACCACCACATGTTTTCCTGCCAATAAAGCCTGCTTTGCATAGTCATAATGCGAATATGTAGGTGTATTTACTATCACCAGTTCCACGCTTGTATCCTTTAATAAATCTTCGTAATTAGCATACGATTTGGCAGTAGGATAATGTTCCTGAATCAAGTGCTTACTCCTCTCCCATGCACCAATTAAATTAAACCCTTGGTGTAAGTTTATAAATGGAGCATGAAATACGCGCCCCGACATTCCAAAAGAGCACAATGCGGCATTAATTATTGTCATTTTATGTTGTTATTTTATATTAATTAAGTTGTGTTTCATCTTTCTAATCTGGTCTTTCGAACCCAATACTATTACTTTCATTCCCGCGCCTATCAAGGTATCATGCGGTGGATTAATCATAAACTTACCATCCTTATCTTTTACACCGATGCAGGTCATCCCGGTTTTCTCCCATTCCATTACTTCTTTTAGGGTACTATCCTGTATAGAATTATGTAAACTTTCGTACGCAACACTTTCAATATTAATACTTTCGCCTTCCTCGCCCGACAAATAATCTATAAACTCTATAACATCGGGTTTAGATAATAAAGTAGCCATGTGCGTACCCGCAATTCTGTCTGGCATAATCACATTATCAGCTCCTGCTTTCTTTAGTTTAGCTATAGAACTAGCCTGTGCAGACCTACTTATGATTTGTATGTGTGCATTGAGAGATCTTGCCGATAAAACAATAAAAACATTGTCTGCATCGGTGGGCAATGCACATATAAGCCCCGATGCGCGCTCTATTCCCGCCTGTAAAAGCAATGCATCATCGGTAGCATCACCTTTTATATAAATCAAATCAGGGTCGTGTTTTAGGTAATCATCTATATTTTTCTCCCTATAATCTATTGCCACAAAAGGAAGCTTATGGCTCTTTAAAGTTTTAGCTGCTTGCTGTCCATTTCTACCAAATCCACAAACTATTACATGATTATTTAGTTGTCCTAACGCTTTCATCAGCTTTCTATTTTTTAAATACAGAAACATTTCTCCACTTGCAATATATCTTGTCAGTCCTGCCAAGGCTATTGTAAATGTGGTAAAAGAAGTAATGATAAAGATGATATTAAATATCCTCCCCTCGTGCGACAATGCCTTTACTTCACTATAACCAATGGTGGTAATGGTAATTATGGTCATGTAAAGTGCATCAAAAAGACTTAGCTTTTCTACCACCATGAACCCTAAAACCCCAAAAAGGTTAATGGAAACAATTACGGCAAACCATATTACAAGTGGATGTACTTTTTTAAAAGGCAGCAGCCTCATTTTGTCACTTATTTGTTGGGGGTAAATGTACAGCAATAGCACAATAATGAAAACAAGTTTGGCTTATTGTTTTAATTATGCTAATGCTTTTAAGATATTTTCAGTAGCATTTATTGAGTGATAAAAGTCGTGGATAAATGTCTTGATTTTGTTAAAAAATAAATTTCACAATTTGTTAATATTAGAATTCTATCCCTATATATTTGCAAAGTGATTCAAAAAAAAGGGTCACTCTGTAGAAACAGACTGACCTCTAACGATTGCTTGCCATATGAAAAATTCTTCTTAGTAATTTGAGCCTTTTAAAGTAGCTTAACTTTCTTCGAACTTGGCCTCTCACGATAATCTTGCTCTTCTAACGATTGCTACCTTATTATTCAGGATGTTTATTTCCTTATTTGTTACACAAAAGTAACGTTGCATTTGCGCCATTAGGTACTAACTTAATGGCGTTTTTATGATACCAAACTATTACTAAAATATTGAAACCCGCTTCCTTATTGAGTTTCAGCAATTTTATTTTATGATACCCAAGTATAAAATAGAGTTGAAAAATACTTTGATTGTTTGAAAAAAAGACTGTTTTCACCCAAAAAAAATAGCTCTAAACAGTTATTGTCTAGAGCTAATACTCAAAAATAATCATGTAATTATTGAATCAATAATCACCACTTAAGGCTATAATTGTTATACTAAACACCAAATTGAGATAGGTGATGATTCAAATGTTTGTAAAACATATTATTCCATTCTACTTGTGTAAGTTTTCCAAATGAATGTGATTCTTTTCCTTCAAAATTTTGCGCACCAAGTTGCTGTGTTTTATTAATGTAGTAAATTAGCCTATTTTTTTCTTTATTGAAGTCTTTATCATCTTTTATAATGAAATAAGGTGCTGTTTGTCCGTTATGTTTATATGGAACATCATTTACTACAAGCTTTTTTACAAAGGTTTTTAGTATAAACTTCATGAATGCATTTGGCTTTGGATGAATATTTTCATACACCAGCTCATAGGTTACATTACAATGTGCCAACATTTGTCCTACAGCCATCTTCCCCCATAAAGGTTTAGATTCAGGTGTTAATTTAGAGATTCTATTGATAACAATAGCCGTATCGGCTGCATTAAAAACATTGTTCATAATTGTTCTTTTTATTTTCCAAATGTAGGGGTTAAACTTCCCTCTTTTTTCGATAAAGTTTTTAATACATCCAGCACACTATTTTGAGCTAATTAAAATTTTCAATGCCCTAACCACAGCTTATTGAATCTCTCCGAAGATAAAATTTCACTAATTACGCTTTTTCAATATTCGCTTACCCTTTTTTTGATGCTACTCCCCTTTCACATTTATCTACTTATCCCTCACAATTTTATCCTTTCTTAAAATTCGGTTCACTTTCAACCTACAAATTCTATCCTTCCTTTAGTTAATCACTAGTAAAGAAAAAACAATAAGCCTTGAATCCGAAAAAGCCTTCTAATTATACTATTCTGCAATCACAATATTATTACTGCGCAGGTGGCGCATACAAAAAGTTCTCCCCTTCCTTTTGTTTGGTCACTTTTAAGGCACCGAACTTATAGTTAAACACCAAACCAAAAGATTGATAAGGCTGATTCCTGTATCCATTGGTAACAATATTCTTGGTATCTACCTCATAAGTCTGCCGTATATATTTATCAAAAGCATTTACCACAACTATTCCTAAGCTGCCTTTACTTTTCCATAGTTGTTTTTTGGCGGCAAGTGTGTAACTATAGTTTGCGGGCGTTCTTCCCTGCCATTTCATTCCCATATTGTAATTACCAAATGCCTCCATCACCCAACTTTTAGACAATGTATAAGTAACATTCATACTTGTCCTAAACCCAAAAGCATTGGTAACCCTAGGTGTATCAAAAGGGTTAATCAAATGTCTGTTGAACAGCATTATATTGGGATTAATCTTGAAGTTACCTACGGGAATAGAACCTGAAATATTCAACCCAATCCTTGTTTCGGCACTGATATTTGCCCTTGAGCTAATGGCGACATTTGTATAGATAGAATCTCCAATTTTATACGTAGGATAGTAGGTGGTGTAAGGCTTTATATCCGGACTATTGTAATTGCAAAACAGAACTGCATTTATAAAGCCTCCCTTTTCGTATGTCTTATTCATAGAAAACTGATAATTGTTACCAATCTCTGGTTTTAGATTAGGATTACCCGTAGAAATGTTATTTGGGTCTGATAGATTCATAAAAGGATTCATATCCCCAAAGTCTGGTCTTTCTATACGATAACTATACGCCAATTTAAAGGATAATCCATGCTTGAATTTATGTTGAAGTATTAAGGAAGGGGCAATGTTTCCGTAATCGGGTATCGATACATTGCCTGAATTATTATACCATGCCTTGCTTTTGGTATATTCATATCGCAAACCCGACATTACATCCAACCAATCGAAAAGTGTATAGGTTCCTGAAATATATCCTGCATAAATATCCCGCTTAAAACTAGATTGGTACGATTGTAAACTATCCCTATTGAAAATAATTGTGTTCGCCAATAAGGTAAACACATTGGCAGAGCTTATTATTTCCTGCTGCGTATAGTTAAACCCAGTTTGCACAGAAATATCCTCCCCAAAAGGATGTGTATAATCCACTGTCCAGTTAGTTTCACTCTCCCTTCCCGGATTTTTACTATAAGACCCTGCAAAAGGAATTGTATGCGTTGCACTATCCTGTATTTGATGGTAATAATCATCAATATAATCTGTACTATTTCCAAAAGAGAACTCTATGTTCCTATCATTCTTTCCCAAATCTCTATGATAAGTAACATTTGTTTCCAACGTAGATTTCTTGTTGTTGTTTTCAAAATCTCTCATAGTGTTTGTGCTGTTCAATAGCTTATTTGTCAGGTCATAATTATAAGATTGCAGTGCAATATCCCCCTTATTATTCTTGCGCGCCCCATCAGTGCTTATCGATGCAGAAAGTATATCTTTCTTGGTAATCTCCCAATCTACACCTGTCCCCATGCGGTAACTGTTTCTCCCAAAATCAGTACTTCCATCTTGTATAAGCAAGCTATTTCCACTGGTATTTTGTGTGTTCCGTGTACTACCACTCGGCATTTTGCCAGTAAGTTGGTCATTACCGCTTATAAACGCATTAGCCGAAAAACTCTTTTGCTTGTAGTTGCCATTCAGGCTTGCATTCTCCAATCTTGTTCCACCAGATAGGTTCAGCGTGCCATTATAACCCTCCAGCTTATTTTTTTTTAATACAATATTGATGATACCACCCGTTCCGGACGCCTGGTATTTAGAAGGAGGTATGGTCATTACTTCTATCTTTTGTATTTGACTGGTTGGAATAGATTGCAGAGCATCTGCTGCATTGGAACCAAACAGAGAAGACCGTTTTCCATTTATTAGAAACAAGATACTTGGGTTGCCCAATAGTTCTACTTTACCATCTATATCCACTGTAACCTGTGGCACTTTTTTAAGTACATCTGTGGCCACTCCCCCTTGCGATGTAACGTCTTGCTCTACATTGTACACTAACCTATCCACCTTGTTCTCTATCAGCTTCTGGTTACTTGTCACCACCACCTCGTTCAATGCCCTTACCTTCTTGGCAACCTGTATTGTATCAGTTCCTTTTGCAGATTTCACCGTAATATCTCTCCTAATAACACCGTAACCAATGTATTCTATAGAGATAGTTATGTTTTGTGTAGATAATTTATCGAAAGAAAACAAACCTTCCTCATCAGTTTGGGATGTTTTGGCCACAGCCATCTTTGCATCCAATAAGTTTACCGTACAATTGGTTAAAGGTTTCTTTGTTTCTGCATCCAATATCTTACCCGAAAAGGAATACTTCTTTGTTTCTTGAGCGGATATCTTAAAACATAGCCCAATTAGGCATAGCCAAATTATTATTGTTATTCGCATAAATATTTTTTTAATAGTTAGTTTATTTCACCCCTTTAATCAATTGCTGTTGTTGTTTTATAAAGCACATAAGAATGCTAGGGAAACTATTGCATATACAGTTTCCTATAAATGATGGAAAAGAAAAAGCAGAACGCCTTCGGCGTTCTGCTCTATTACTTATTTCTTTGCTTCCGATCCATCTGAGTTATAATAAAACTCAATTGTTTTAAGCCCCTTCTTTATTTCCACCTCATAAAGTGTTCCTTTTTTTGAGGTTTCAATCTTTGCAACGGCCTTCACCTTTGCACCTTTGTGTGCTTGGTTAAAAGATTGTTGCACTTTTTCTGGAAGTTCATTAAAAGTAAATGGACTTTCAGTTTCCAACCATTCACCAGTATCTGAGAAGTTAGCAGAATAGGTTTTACCGTCCAATTTAAATTCCGCTTCATAATTATGTTCTTCCTCCTTACCCCACTTTACTTCTGTAGCGTTTGGAAACTTTTTACTGAATGCCTCTTTTGTTGCTGCTGGTGTTTTTTCTGCGGCAAAACTTGTTGCGTAGGCACATATTACTGCCATAGCAACGAAAATTATTTTTTTCATTGTCTTATTTTATTAAATGAATACTATTAAAAATTGATTGTAGAAGTGCGTTTATAACTCATTTTACCATAAGGAATACGTAGTATTCACAAAGAGACACAAAGAAATAGGGTACGCGTTGGCACTTCACAAAAACTTTGTGGTCCTTGTTTCTCCTTAGTGTACTTAATGGTAAAATTCTTTTTATGATTGTTGTACCGGAGGGCGGAATATCTTGGCAGTGTAATCAGAAAGGATAAAATCTGTTTTGTATAAAGTTGGTTTTATTTTACTTTCAATAAATTCCGTGTGGGTAATAGTATAATTAGTTACAAATGAGCAAACCGTTTGTGTGGGATGATTATGTTGCAATGGCTGATGAGGTTTTTGAGCATCCTCGTGTTGATGTCCATCAAATATCCCGTCTATGTTTAATAAATGATCTGTCACAAACTCAATCGGCGACATATCCTTATCTTCTACCGTCTTGCAATGGTGATACATTTGAGGAATATCTGCCAAAACAGAGAAATCTCCCAATGGTAAACAGATAGTACCAAGGCTGTAAAACATTAAGAGGAAGAGATAGACTGTTTTTTTCACTATTTATTTTGCGAGTTCAAATATAATGGTTTTAATTTCTTTGTGGGTTGTTAATAAAAGTGCAATGTTTAGCTATTGTCGTTTTCAATTCATTTAAAAAAGATTCCCGTTAAATACATTTTTATCCTTGCCTTATTTATTTTACAGATTGCACTCCCCCTCCCCCTTCTTTTTCAACCAATTCTAGCTATATTTTATCACTAACAAAATTCATTTCTGCGGATAACAAACCATTATTCCTTGAAAAAACCTCCTTTTATCTTTTGTTGGTTGCTAGTAGCCTGTAGCTTCTATCCTTTTTTTGTTTTTTGACGGGTTGATGCCTGTCGCGTCTCCCCTTTCTTCTCTTTTTTATGCAAGGAAACTTATCATTTATCCCCTTTTTTAAAAGTATCTGCCATCAAATGTGTTAATGCATCTATCTATTCAATGTTCCAACCCCTTATTTCTATTTCGCATTACTATCATATACTATTAGCTGCTTTTAAAATGTACACCAAATCTACTTTACCCATTTATAAATTGCCACTTTCATTGCCATTAGGTATTTGTACCATAAACTTTGTTCCTACGCCAAATTCTGAGGTTACTTCTATACTTCCACCAAGCCTTTCTATACTTTCTTTTACTATATAAAGTCCCAAACCAGATCCTGTAACGCTTGATGTGGCCCTATAAAACATTTTAAATACGTTTGGTAAGTAATCACTTTCTATCCCAATTCCATTGTCAGCTATTTCCAACAAAAATTTATCCTTATCAACCTCTATTTTAATAGATATAAAGGCATCGGGTATACCCTTTTTGCTGTATTTTATTGCATTGGAAACAAGGTTGTTTAAAATGATTTTTATTCGAAGTAAATCCGAGTAAAATGGTACATTATCCTGAATAGTTATACGCTTTTCTAGGTTTACTGCCTCTAGATGATACTCAGAGTTTTCAAATGCATTATTTACAAGTGTAGGTAAGTCAATGGGCGCCATACTTGGCTCTAGCCTATTGTTTCTAGAGTAATCTAGTATGCCCCTAAGCGTATCATCCATATTGTAAACACTTTTTCTTATCATATCCATTAGCCCCTTATCCCGTTCGCTAAGTGGTGTTTTGTCTATAAAAGTGTGTAGACCCATTACGGCAGTCAATGGCATACGCAACTCGTGCGATACACTGTAAACAAACCTATCTAGCTCTGCATTAGTCTTCATTAACTCCACATTTTGATGGGTCAACTTCTTTTCAGAGCGTTTTTCGTTTGTTATGTCCCGCAATATTTTTGATGTCCCTACCACTTTACCCAATGAATCAATAATGGGCGATACAGTAAGGGAAGCATATATCAATTCGCCCCCTTTCTTTATCCTTTGCGTTTCATAATGATCTATAGATTCACCTTTACTAATTCTGGTTAAAATATCATCTTCTTCATCCAACAAATCTGGTGGTACTATAATAGAAACATGTTTTCCTATTACATCCTCTGCTTTATAGCCTAATATTTTTTCTGCTCCATAATTCCAAGAGGTTATTATACCATCCAATGTTTTACTTATAATAGCATCATCCGACGAATTTACTATCGAACTCATCAGTCGTTGTTGCTCTTCAAATGCCTTTCTTTCCGTAATATCCCTGTAAGAAACTACGTAGGCTTTTATATTTTCATTATCTAATAAATTAGTTATAAAAAGTTCCACCCATATATAATGACCGTCTTTATGACGGGTACGATACTCTGTTTTTACAGCCTCCCTTGGATTATTTTTCGAATAATTAAAAAATTCTTTACAGACATTTACATCGTTGGGATGGATAAAATCTATTGCTTTTTGCCCTCTTCTGTCCTCCAAAGTCCAACCCACTATTTTAGTTACAGAAGGGCTTTGATAAAACACAGTTCCATCCGCATATATCAATACAATACCATCATTTATGTTCTCTATCAATGCACTATTTCTTTCTTCGGTTTTATTCAGCGCTAGTTTTGCTTTTTCTTGTTCTGTTACATCAATTGCTATCGATAGAATGGCTTGTTTACCTTGATAATCAACCTTGTGAGATACAATCTCCATCAGCATTTCCTCGCCATTTTTCTTCAAGTGTTTCCATACAGCTTTTGTAATAGGCAAATTTTCATTTATCACTCTTTTGGCTAATGCCATTACACTATCATGGTCTTTTTCAGGACGAAAGTCTAACAAAATCATATCCGCCCACTCCTCCTTACTGTAACCATACTTGGCAATAACGGTATCATTAACCTCCAATATCTTTAAAGAACTCAAATCCCACAAAAAGATGTGTGCTGGGTTATTTTGAAATAAGTAACGATACTTTTCTTCCGACTCTTTTACTTTTAAGTTGCTATTTTTAAGATCATTAATAAACTGACTGATGTCTTGCAGAATATAAAAACCAAGTATCGAAATAAACAATACCGATAGGGCAATTAAAATATAAAACTCTAGTTCAGATTCTTTATAAAGTTTTTCATTTTGTTTCTGTGCTTCATTGCTACTATCTATTTGCAACTGGTCTAACTGGTTTATTTTAACTATTACTGTAGATACTGCCTTGCTAATTTCTTCACTAGCATCTTCTGCATTGTAAAGCGTATCGCCAGCATTTATTCTTTTAATTAAATGATTGACTAATTCGTCTACAGCTTTCTTTTTTTCAATAGTATTATTTACTAAAACTCTTTCATCGTTAGTTAAAACAGTTTTTATAAATAGCACCCAATTACTGTCTATAAGTTGCTGTGCAGACGCCAATTTTATTGCAGCCCTTGAGTATGGCATTGCATGTTCTTCAAGTTCATCGCTAGTATTGAGTACTTCCGATAAATAAGCATACCTTATTTGGGTTAAATATTGCAATGGAAGCAACCCATCCGAATAAAGGCTCTGAACATTATGGTTCATTTTTTTAATACCCGATGTGCCAATTATCCCAATTAAAAAAATAATAATAGTAACAACAATAACAAGTAAACTAAACTTAGCATGGGTAATTCGTTCTCTTCTCATGGCAACAATATAAAAGTGCTTAAAATATTTTAAGACACCCAAATCAGTATTTTGGATAACTACATAGTTATACTACAAACCTAGTATACAAAGTGCAAGAGGCTTGTAGTAGTTTGTACTATAAATCAGGTTATTTACCTTAAAAAGTACTGTCTTTTGCTGTAGTTTATGTTCAATTTTTTAAGCAATTAATGAGGCTATAATTTCAACAAAGATTTTAATTTGGCAATTTCTTTGTCATAAAATATTTACATCCTACTAATGTAAAACAGTTGTTTATCCAGTTATTTTCAAAATCATGAAGGGCAGCAACTAACCTTTCACCCAATAACACATTTTGAGGGTAAATAAACTGCCGCTTCTCTCCTTTCATCCTTTTTGGGCAGCTGGATGCCTGTTATTTTTCCTCTTTTGCCATTTGCTCATCCATCAATCTATGGCGCATCTCTCCTATTTACATTTTAATGCTTTTGGTTAGGCAATATGCCTTCTTAAAAACAATGAGTTTATCCCGATAAATTAAAATTTGTTTTATTGTGGAGGGTTTTAAATTCCATAAATCAATTTTGTATTCCCACATCAAAGATTTTAGGTGTGCTTAGTTTCTGACCTTATCCAATTATGCTTTTTTAAAGAGTATGGTCGTATAAAAATGGTCTTAAAAAAAGACATTTTTTGCTTAAAATGAAAAAAGCGTGTTTTCAAAAGTTTAGGAATGGCATTAAAACAGAATAAAACCGTCTTAAAATGAGAAAAAATCGTTTTCAAGGGGAATAAAATTGTATTCCTAAGGAGCAGATTTATTGGTTTTACTCCTTAAGAATACGAATATACTCCTTAAGAAGACGAATATGCTCCTTATGAAGACGAATATGCTCCTTATGAATACGAATATGTTCCTTATGAATATAAATATGCTCCTTATGAAGACAAATATGCTCCTTATGAAGACAAATATGCTCCTTAAGGATACATTCCCAGCAAAAGCACAATTTATAAGCGCCAATGAGAGGTTAGATTATATTTTATACATAGTTGGTAAAGTAGCCATGAGACAATTTTAAAATATCATCAAAACAGAATTCTAAAATAGATAATTTCTAAATTTTAATGTTAGATAAATAATTGTAGTTAGGAAACATTTTCAACCTCAGAGAGTACCCGAAAATGACTAAATGCAAGAAATGAAAGTAAAACTAGGCCTCATTTAAAACGAAAGTGGAGAAACAACAGAGAAAAGGCCATTTAAAATTTGAACAATAAGACGCAGAAGGAATACAAAGCAATAATGCAGGAAAAGAGAGGAGTACCTATTTAACTAACTGATGCATTAACCTAAAAAAGGAAAGCATTATTTGCCGTTAGTATTAAAAATCGACGACCTAAGAAGTTTCAGCCTTCTAATATTAGTCAACAATTATTTTAACTACCACTCCACCGGGATTTTTACACACAAAATACCCCTTTAAGAAATCAATATTTCTTTTATGATACAATTAAAAATAAACTTTTAAAACCCTAAAAAAAGTTTAGTAGAAAAACGCAATAAAGACAAGAATAACAAAGAGGACAAGAAAAGTGGCAAATTGAATTTCAACATCAAATAAGGCATTAAAGCAGAAAAGAGAGAGTGCCCCGAAGAGATGAATGCCAATTGTTTTGAAATTAAAAAGGAATTATCAAAATTTAAAGACAGCCAATAAAATTTAAAAAGCAAAAACTAAACTAACAATAAAACTAAAGCAAACAATTGATTATCAGACTTATGCAACAATGAGAAAGGATAAAAATAAAAAAGGGTTTCAATTTCTTGAAACCCTTTTTTTGAATCTGTGGGAGTTGACGGGGTCGAACCGCCGACCCTCTGCTTGTAAGGCAGATGCTCTAAACCAACTGAGCTAAACTCCCTTTTTTCGTGTCCCTCTTTCGCTTTGGGAGTGCAAATATAGGAGTAGTTTTCATATTGGCAAAAATATTTTTATTTTTTTTCAAATTAAATTTAAAATCGAATTCTGTAAGTGGTTCCTTCTATGGCTAAATCGGTATTTGGGAACACCTCTTGTGCCTCCTGCACAAACACATCAATACTTTCATATTTACTACTGAAATGCCCAATAATTAGCTTTTTCACATTAGCCAATAAGGCAATTGTGGCCGCCTGATGTGTAGTGGAATGAAACCTTAGGGCTGCACTCTCGGCCATGTGCTTTAAATAGGTAGATTCATGGTAAAGCAAAGAGACTCCTTTTACTTTTTTTGCCACATTTTCATCAAAAAGTGTATCCGCGGTATAAGCATAACTCCTACCGGGCTTGTTTTGGATAGTAACTAATTCATTTTTTACCAGAGTGCCATCTATACCAACATAATCTTCGCCTTCTTGTAAGTTATCGTAGAAATGTGTGGGTATATTGTAATAATGTATAGTATCCTTGTTTATTTTCCTGGGTTTACGTAATTCTCTTACTATAAAACCCCTGCTTTCTATCCTATGTTGGGTGGCAAAACACTCTACCGTAAACCTTGTTTCATTTAACACAACCCCATCATTAGTGAGTGGAATAAAAACAAGATCATAAGGTAAACGACTATCAGCAACTAGCAATTGCAGATCGATAATAGGCTTTAACGCAGCTGGTCCGTACACATATAGAGGGTCTTTTCGGCCTAATAGATACATGCTTGATATTAGGCCAATAAGCCCAAAGTAATGGTCGCCGTGTAAATGGGAAATGAATATGTATTTTATCTTGTTCCACTTTACCTTGTAATGTGCAATTTGAAACTGTGTTGCCTCCCCACAATCAAACAAAATAAGTTGATCATGAATAGTTACAATCTGGGCAGAAGGATGCCTATTGTATGCTGGTACTGCTGAATTATTTCCTAAAATTGTAACTCCGAACATGCTATTGAATTGATCCCTGAAAACCTATATATATTAATTGCGATAAATATAGTAGAAAAACAGTATAGAAATACTTTTTACAATGTAATTGGTCAATGAAAATTAATTCAATTGACATAAATGATTGGAAATTGCCAAATAATAGAATTATGTAATTCCACTACCAGCAATTCCAGAACATTGAAAAAGCTTTTTTACTTTAAAATAAAAAATCTTCGCCCTCTAAAAGCTCCCTTTCTATCTCTTCCATTTGCACAATATCCCATGCTTCACTTTCGCTAGGCGTAATATTTAGCACATCATCTAGCTCTTCTTTCTTAAAAACTTCTTTTACGGCAGCTGAAATACTACAAATAACAAAACTTACATTATTGTCATAAAATTGCTGATGAATATGTGCAATGGTTTGTGCTATAACACTATCAATTGTAACAACAGCTTGCATATTTACGACAACATTACTAATTTCTGCATCCAGAAAGGGCAAACAAATCGTTTTTAGGTCAACAGCCATAATGTCACTTAAATCGGCGTCTAACAGCTCAATGACAGTAAATTTCTCCTTGGTATCAATTTTGAAATTCATGATTCTTTAGATTAACAACGTGTGAATAAATCTTCAATTAAATTCTTCAAAAATAATCGTTACTATTGTACAACTGTACATAAGAAAATAAAATAGCTACATGGATAATAATTTTTCACCTCAAGTTAAAGAAATCATCTCCTTCAGCAGAGAGGAAGCCCTCAGATTAGGTAATGATTTCATTGGTACAGAACATCTTTTGTTGGGATTAATACGAGATGGAGAAAATACTGCTATCAAAGTATTACAGCGACTAAATGTAGACTTATATGAGCTACGTAAGGAAATAGAGTTGGCTGTGAAAGATAAAACAGGAAAACATATTGCCAACATTAACAGCCTGCCACTTACAAAACAAGCAGAAAAAGTAATTAGGGTAACAGTACTGGAAGCAAAAGCCTTAAAGAGTCCGTATGTAGAAACAGAACATTTGATGCTTAGCATATTGAAGAATAAGGAAAATATTGCAACACAAATATTAAATCAATTTGACGTGGACTACGATATGTTTAGAAACGAATTGGGGATGGTTGGTAGCTCTATCAATCCAAAAAATGAATTCCCAGATGATAATGATGATGAATTTGATGATGAAAAACGTGGCGGTGGTTATCAACAACCTAAAAGCAATCCATCATCGGGCAAACCAAATCCTGCCATCAAGAGCAAGACTCCTGTATTAGATAATTTTGGTAGAGATATAACCAAAATGGCAGAAGCGGGTACGCTGGATCCAATAGTAGGTAGAGAAACTGAGATAGAAAGAGTATCGCAGATTTTATCTAGACGAAAAAAGAACAATCCAATACTTATAGGAGAACCTGGTGTGGGTAAAACTGCTATAGTGGAAGGATTGGCCCTGAGAATAGTGCAAAGAAAGGTAAGTAGGGTACTTTTTGATAAGAGAGTGATTTCATTAGACCTTGCTGCATTGGTAGCTGGCACTAAATATCGTGGTCAATTTGAAGAAAGAATGAAGGCCATCATGAATGAACTAGAGAAAAACAGAGATGTAATTCTTTTCATTGATGAAATACACACTATTGTAGGCGCTGGTGGTGCAAGCGGAAGCTTGGATGCTAGCAATATATTTAAACCTGCCTTGGCACGTGGAGAATTGCAATGCATTGGTGCCTCTACATTGGATGAATACAGGCAATTCATTGAAAAAGATGGTGCATTGGACAGACGTTTCCAAAAAGTATTAATCGAACCACCTTCCGTAGATGAAACTATTCAGATATTAACTAACATTAAGAGTAAATATGAAGATTACCACAATGTAAACTATGACGAAGCTGCCATAGAAGCCTGTGTGAAGCTTAGTGATAGGTATATGACAGATCGTTTGTTGCCCGACAAAGCAATTGACGTTCTAGATGAGGTTGGTGCAAGGGTACACTTAAAAAACATAAATGTTCCTGAAGACATCATTGAACTAGAAAAGCAAATAGAAGAGGTTAAAATAGAAAAGAATAAGGTTGTAAAAAGCCAACGTTTTGAAGAAGCCGCAAGCCTAAGAGATAAAGAAAAGAAACTTGGGGAAGAACTAGAAAAGGCAAAAGGAATTTGGGAAGAAGATAGTAAACACAAGAGATATCCAATTACTGAAGATAATATTGCTGAGGTAATTAGTATGATGACGGGTATTCCGGTGAAAAGAATGGTACAGGCTGAAACAGAAAAGCTTCGCAGAATGAGTGAAGACATGCGCGGCATGGTGATAGGACAAGAAGATGCCATCAGCAAAGTTACCAAAGCTATTCAACGTAACAGGGTGGGACTGAAAGACCCTAAAAAACCTATTGGAAGCTTCATTTTCTTGGGTCCAACAGGTGTTGGTAAAACAGAACTAGCTAGAAGTTTAGCAAAATATATGTTTGATAGTGAAGATGCACTAATCCGCATTGACATGAGTGAATATATGGAGAAGTTTACGGTAAGCCGTTTAATTGGTGCCCCTCCAGGATATGTAGGATATGAAGAAGGCGGACAACTAACCGAAAAAGTAAGACGTAAACCTTATTCTGTAATATTATTGGATGAAATAGAAAAAGCGCATCCAGATATTTACAACATTTTGCTTCAAGTACTTGATGATGGACAATTGACAGATGGTTTAGGAAGGAAAATAGACTTTAAAAATAGTCTGATTATCATGACTTCAAATATTGGCGTTAGGCAATTGAAGGAATTTGGGGATGGCGTTGGTTTTGCCACAGCAACAAGGGTTCAAAATCAAGAAGAAAACAATAAGGCTGTAATTGAGAAATCATTAAAGAAGACTTTTTCGCCAGAGTTTTTGAATAGAATAGATGATGTAATTATCTTCAATTCACTTACCAAAGAGAATATATTTTCTATTATTGATATTGTGATGCAAGGTGTTTACAAGCGCTTAGCAAATATGGGTTATTCATTACAGATTACTGATGAAGCAAAAGACTTTATTGCTGAAAAAGGTTACGATGTAAACTTTGGTGCAAGACCTTTACACCGAGCAATTCAGAAACATCTTGAAGATCCTTTGGCTGAGGAGATATTGAACATGAATATTAAAAGTGGAGACACTCTGTTGGCAATATTAGATAAGGAAAATGGCAAAATAAAATACGAAATAAAACGTAACGAGGAGACGCCTGCGGAAACAGAGGAGAGTACAAACTCTCAATAATTAAGCATTTACATTAAACAAAAAGAGGAGACATTCTATCATTAAGATTGTCTCCTCTTTTTGTTTTTATGTTTAAAAATTTATGATTAACTATGAACTACAAACAATGGTTTGTGACTATGAAAAGCTAATTCCTTAGTGTGACTTTTTATAAAAAGACTTTCTAAGAGATTATGTTTCTTGGGTATTATTATTACCAAATCAATTGATTCAGATTCTACAAAGTCGTTAACTCCATCTGCAAATACTAAGGCTTCTTCAATATGAAATACAGGATTGTAGCCATTAAACAACGTATTAAACTGTTGACACTCTACAGACGTTTTATCAAATGAATCACCAGCATTTTTTGAAACATGTAGAATATGTAATTGAGCTTTAGTTTCATCCAATAAACATATAATTTGTTTAGTAGGAACAGATTTTTCAATATCAATAAAATCTGAGATTAATGCAACTTTATTTATCCTGGTAAATTTACTTTTATTAGGAACAATAATTACAGGTACCGTAGACTGCCTTGCAACCACAACAGAATCACTTCCAATTATATTTTCAGTAAAGGCTCCTCCCCCATTTATACCCATAATTATAATATCAACATTTATTTCAGCTTGTACTTTCTTAATATCCTCCGTAAAGAACCCATAATTGACAAGGTTTACAAACTCAATATCAGGAAAATCATCTGATTTTAATTCTTCTTTAAACAATTTAAGTTCATTAATGGCACTATCTTTCATTATCTCAAAGTCGGCAACATCTTCATCAATCAATACTGGTTCTGTAGGTATTACATTGAAATTTATTGGTACAATATAAGTATGGTATAATATTATTTTTTTTGCATTAACTTGTTTAGCAAAAGCCAATGCATACTTTCCAGCAGAAATAGAAGCATCAGAAAAATCGGTCGGCAGAAGTATAGTGTTCATAATCACTTGTTTATTTAAAGATGTTCAATAGTTATTTATTTGAAGAAAATTAGACTTATAATGTCATTTTTAAGCTTTAAATTATTGTTTGAATTTACTAAATTTCATGAACGGCCATTAAAGGGATATTACTATGAAATGCCAAATCTTTTGTATGACTCTTATTAAATATACTTGATAAAAAGCTGTGTTTTTTGGGTATCACCATAACAATATCTGCATGATTTTCTTCTGCAAATTTATTTATAGCTCCAGCGAAATCAGTGTTTACAACAAAATGAAATTCTGGTTGATAACCTTCAAACATTTCTTTAAAAGAAAAACATTCATAAGCCCCTTCATATAGGGAATGATGACCCGAAGCGGCAACGTGCAGTATCAGAAGTTTTGCCTGTGTATCGTCTAATACTTTTTTTATCACGGAAAATGGAACAAACTCTTCTATTGCCACAAAGTCTGATACTAAAAGCAGCCTACTAATTGGTTTATAGGTGCTAATTGGTGGCACAATAATAACTGGAACATTAGCGCACCTTGCCACAACGGTAGTATTGCTGCCAAATAACTTTTCAGACACCATTCCTCCGCCAGTTATTCCCATTACTATAACATCAGCCTCAACTTCTTTGCACGAGATATTAATATTTTCTGACAGGAGACCATATTTTGCAAATACTTCGATCTCCAATCCTTCTGGGCATTCAGAAGACAGTTTATCTTTTACATATTGAAGGCCTTCAAGTGCGGCTCCTTCTAGCATTTCATAATCCATAATTCCAATTCCTACAACTAACGGGTCAATTGTGGTGTTCATTGGTGCAGAAAATGCATTAAACAATACAATCCTTGTTGCTTGCACTTGCTTTGCTAAGCCTATGGCATAACTAGCTGCTTTTAATGATGTATCTGAGAAATCGGTAGGCACTAATATCGTTTTCATATAGCTCGTTTTAAGACATAAAGTTAATACACAACAAGGGAATAAACATGACAAAAATCATGTTTATTCCCTTGTTTATTTTTCAATAATCTTTAAAACTTAAATCATCAAATACATCTTAAAAAAGTGAGACGAATTCATTTACGCAATAGCCATTTTGATAGTTATATGCTGGTTACAAGATACCGTTTGTTCTTAAAAGTTTATATGAATGCTGTTTTAGGTTGCGAAGTCTGTTATTTTATGATTATCTTCTTCTCGGGAATACCATAAACAACTAGGCTTACCAACACAGAACTAAGTTCTGCATCTTCATTAAAGTGTTAACGTCTTATTTTAAACTACTACTTTTTACCTCCTATTTCTTTGAGCATTTTTAATGTAATACTCAACAACAGTACTAATGCAACGCCAATACATGCCCAAACAATCCATTCATTCTTATTTGAAGTTAATTTGGGTTTGACTGTTTTGTAATCAATCTTCTCAATTTTACCTACCGGAACATCCTTGATTAATTTTGTTATACTGTCTTTAAAAGAAGTAATATCGTAGTTAGGAGATGCAATAGTTGTATCGCCAAAGTAGAGTGTATACCTCTTTGTAGAATCAAAATATGCATCCAAATGCCTTTCATATTGATAGCATTGTATTGAATTTACTTTCAATGGTTTGTCATCCAGATTATCTATTACTAACCAAAATTCTTTCTCTTTACAAGAAAGATTAATAGTTGAATATTTGTCACTTTGAGAACTAATTATGGTATCAATTAATGAACTATTATCCAATGAATTATAGATGGCTACATTTCTTTTAAAATATTTGACACCAGACAATTGCAAATCAATTTTTTCTATTGGATAGGGCTCGTCAAAAATTATTTTCACATAACTCTTTTTGTTAGAACTATCATGTTGAACAATCTTATAACCAAGTGGATAAGAAAAATATTGTGGTGCAATCACTTTGTTACTGTAAATACTAACCTTCTCAATATCAATTGGTAATAAATCTTTACCTAGAAGCGTTATCTGAAAGTATTTATATTTACAGGAGGGGAAATAAATAGACATTCTACCCGGTTCAAACATGGTAATCTCTGGGGTATAATTCTCAGTTATCACATACCAATTTTTGGCATCGTCACTACCGGAAAGGGTTATATTTCTATTTGCATTAGTTCCTTTTACAGTCAGTACAATACGGTCAATATCCCTTTTAAGACTGTTTTCTACAGTAATATGCCACTGTTTATCACCCCCTCTTTCCTTTTTAGTTATTGGCAGATCAATCATTGGCGTTGAGTAAAATGCGCCATTTTCAGTTTGCAACAAGTAGGCTGTAGGATTCCCCTCATTGTCCAATATTCGTAAGTCTGCATATTCTCTTTGGCATTTTGCCAATATAGATGCTGTAAGTGGAACTCGATAAAAACCACTTTGTTTTATGCTATCCAATGTCGCTTTATATTTAAAGTGCGATTGTGCAGAAACTACACAGCTGATAACAATAAATACAAAAAATAATATAGGTCTATTCAACAGTTTTATTTTCATCTTCAATTATAATTTTTTTAAGTCGTTGATACATAAACGATACTACAAGCAGTAATACCCCCAAACAGAAAAATGCTGCTATCTTACCTGCAACTGGAATATTGCTTAAATCGAATATGAATAGTTTCAGTAACGTCACGAGAAAGAGTGATAGAGATATTATACGCAGTTTTTTATACTTAAACTTCATACCAAACCACATGAACACAAACGAGCAGATACCCCACAATATCGGCAACCCTGTTTTGATGTAAACCCTACTTACATCGGCAAGGGTGTTGTTTTTGGAATAGAAAACTAGGTTTACCAGAAAGTTTATTTCAACACTCAAAAACAATACAATTACACCACAGACTAGCCAAATAAACACATTCATATCCTCATCTTTTACACCACTGATGGTGCGTAGAAGTTTGATAATTTTAAACAGAAATATACCTACTATTAAGGCACTCACCCAATGAATGGCAAAATGAATCACATGTATCCGTGCCTCTAAGAGTGCTTCTTGAATGGGATAAATTCTAAATACACATATCAGATACATTACAATGCCCACAATGTACAAGTAAGGTTTTATCTGTTCAAAGTTTTCTAATTGTGAGAGTGTTGTCTTTTGTGTTGATATTATTAAAATGAACAAGTTGATATAAGCGAGGGAATACAAGATTGCAATGCCTTCATTTGGATAATAATGTTCAAATTGATACCCTATTTCAAATAAACCAGTTATGAACAATAGAACAGTACCAGTTATCAGAACAACAGATTTATATTGATGGTATCCCCATTCCAGATTCTTTTCTAAGGCCACTGATTCTTTTCTACAAAGAGCATATAAAAAGAACGTTGCAGCCGAACAATAGAGTCCGGCAATGAATCCTTTATTAAACAAAATTGTTACCGCATTTACAGTATATGCGTATGTGTTTTGCCAGTCCATCAATAAACTAAACGTCATTGCCACCCAAATAATCATTGAAGTCCATTGGATAAAAGTTATTCTCGACTTTAGATACAACCAATATAACAACACCGTTTCTGAAGCCCAAAATAACGTAATATAATGCCCATGAAGTTGTATGGGTGCTGTAAGAGAAATGAAAGTGAGTGTAATACCAATGAGCAGATAGAGAATATTTGTATCTACTTTTTTGTTTTTAAATAGCGTATAGGTTATTATCAAATTCATGACGGCTAGCAAAATACAGAATAATCCTTTCAATGATACGGCATCCATTTTGTCGAGAAGATATAGACCAATGCCAAAATATAAAGCAGTATTGGCTAGTAGAATAGCAAAGTCGGATGCAAGAAACTTTTTATTTTCTTTAATATTATGCAAAAGATTGATACTGAAAAACAGCAGGTAGAAGATAGTAGCAAATACAAAACCTCCTTTGTAGGTTGCAGCAGGCGTGTTATAATCTAGACTGTAAAACAACCAGCTATTGTATAAAATGATGGTAAAAGCAAACGCAAGTAAGTTAAGAATACGCCATCCTTTTTTAAAGGCAATGGCAAGCAAAGCACAATTTAGAATAATAAGATAAATGAAGAGCGTTTTATAATCGCCACTGCCATTGCTAGCCATAAACGGAGAAGCAAAACCACCCACCAAAGCAATGATTGCCACTTCTTGCCTATCATATAGTAAAGACAAACACACTGCAAAAGCAGTAATTATCACCATTATAATAAAAGCAGTTGTTTGATTGAATAAATGAAATTGTTGATAAGCCAGCGTAATTGTAAAATAGAAAACAGCCAATCCTCCACCAATCAATACAGAGCTGAAAGCCTTATAACTATTTTGCAATTTATGAGCTGCCCCAGTTAATATTGCGCCACATAGTAAACCAATACCCACACGCCCCACAACACCGATCCAATTATTGTCAATAGCAAACTTTACAAAATATGCGATGGCAAGCACCAATATGGCAATACCAATTTTACTTATTAAATTTTCGCCAATAAATTTTTCGAGGTCAGGATTACGTTCAAAGAAATCAGGCTTTTCTTTTTTAGGCACATTTTTGTTTGCAAAAGATGGCCTATTAATTACAGGAACTGCTATTGGTTCAGGTTTAATTTCATTTACAGATTCCACAGAATCCTCTTCGTATATTCCTAGTGTATCAGTACTGGAAATGTTTATTAAGTCAATTGGCTTAATTTCCTCAGGTTCCACAACAACCTTAAACCCAGATTCCCAATAGTCTGATTTTGTTTGTTTTACTGGTTCTACTGGTGTCTCCTTAAACTGTTTATCAGATGAAATGGAGTTATTAGATAATTGTGATTTTGCGACCTCTTCAATTTGTTTTTTTAGTTGCTGAATATGAAAGTCAAGCGAACGTATCTTATCTGTCAAATCACTTTTTAAAGATAACAGAATAAAAAGAATAGCAACTACTAAGGCGAAGACAATAAATTCCATTTTATTTTGATTATAACTAGTTAAAATAATTGTTTCAATAAAATATAAAGTCAATGTTTTCAGGACACCTATTTTACTTAAGTGTAAAGAAAAGTATTTTCTCTATTCAATAAATAAATCTGTAAAATAAACTTTGGTTTAGGTATTTGGCAATTAATACTAAATCAGGACAAAAAGCTTCGCAACAAATCCTTGTATTGAAATTCGGTAACCTTTGGTGAGTAATAATTCTGAAACATTGCATAGTGTTCCAATAGTTTTAGATTAATTATGCTAACCTGCTTTTCGTTGTTGTTAATCAAAACGAATCCAGAACTACGAAGAAAATGGTTTTCTAATTCCGAATAACTACAAATTAATCATTTCTATTGTTTCAAAAGCATTAATAGCCAGTTTGGGCAATCGGATTGCCAATTTTGTCAATCGAATTGCCGATTTTGTCAATATTATTGTGAATTGCAGCAATCGGATTGTCAATTATGGCAATGAGATTGCCAATTTTCTCAATAATATTGTCGATTTTATCAATCGTATTGCCGATTTTGTCAATATTATTGTGAATTTGAGCAATCGGATTGTCAATAAAAGAACTGACAAAAATCCCCCAGAAATAAAACACATTCTGGGGGAAGCAACTTTTTAAATAAACGAACCCACAATTTTATACGGTAGGGGTAGTTGGTGTGGTAGGTACAATTGGAGGAGTAACAGTGGTTTTCTTTTTGTGAGAACCTCCCGGAAACCTTTCCTTCATGTCATTAAATGCCGCTTGTGTTCCAGGAACACCATTGTGTGCGGCTTGCTTTATGGCTGCATAAACATTTAATGAAGTTTCCATTGCTACTTTACCTGCAATCATCATAGTATCTTCTGTACCCCTCAAAATGGTTGCTAAAGGCTTGGCATAACCGCTTAGCATATTTACCACATTTACATGTATGGACAAATCGGCCACCTTTATGGATGCAGGCATCTCTGGGGCAAACTGTTTACCATAAGTATCACCTTTATCTACAAAGGCAATGGATCTATCTCCCATTTTAACACCACCCTTACGCTGACTGTCCGTGAGGGCATGCAAATAAGGAGTTAACGTTGTTTCTATCAAAAGGATAGCCGCTTTTATAGTGGCATCATCAGCAGAAGAAACTTGAATTATTTCTTGATTCGGCATAAATTAAAATTTATATTTTTTGCCTACTCGCATTTATGTCCGCTTTTCGGCTTGGGCGGTGTTCTTCTGGTTTGCCCTATCATTTGCTAGTCTCATTTGCTTATGCCGAATTATAATGTGAATTTATGCTTAATCTTATTTTGTTTATCTATATTTATTGCTAGATATCATTTTTTTACTATCAACCTTATTGTCAGGGAACTTTTAATTTATCCTTTTCACGATTGCATCCACCCCCAAATACTCTTTATAAAAATAGGCATTGTTTATTAAACCGTCATTTCTTTTAGTAATCGTGCAATCTACACTATATAAAGGTGCGATAATTTTATTTCCATTTATAAACTCCTTTTTTTTCTACTTGTTGCAACTGTGAGCTATTATTTTTTATGAGCTTGCAATAAAAATTAGCCAAATTTGTTTAAATAAAATTGAACAATCGAAATACTTAGAAATTATTCAGACAACTAATCCATATAAACACTGAAATTGTAATCCGTTTTTTCACCTACCATTTGTAGTAACACTACAAGCAGTATAATTCCCTAAAATAAGTTTCTTCGTCCTAAACACATAATCGTTTTGCACCAAAGTACACTTGATATTAACAGTAAAAACAAGGATTAGAAGTCATTAATTGTGTAGTAATCCTAAAGTTGACAATGAGCTACTGAATGGTAACTTTATTTTACCATTGAAATAGCAGCCTGAGTAATAGCAATTTTTTCAATACCTTGCAGCCATAAAACATAATAGAATATGAAACCGATAGTAGGCATCATCATGGGAAGCGATAGTGACTTGGGCATCATGCAAGCAGCAGCTGATATTTTACAACAATTTAATATCCCAATCGAATTAACTGTTGTATCGGCTCACAGAACCCCACTCAGAATGGTAGATTATGCTACCACTGCACAACAAAGAGGTCTGAAAGTAATTATAGCAGGAGCAGGTGGTGCGGCACACTTGCCGGGTATGATTGCCAGTATTACTACCTTGCCTGTAATAGGCGTTCCTATAAAATCTAGTAATTCTATTGATGGTTGGGATAGTGTTTTGAGTATTTTACAAATGCCTAATGGCGTTCCTGTGGCTACCGTAGCTTTGAACGCTGCAAAAAATGCAGGTATATTGGCTGCTCAGATAGTTGGCACATCCAACAACGAAACGAGCGCTGCAATTCATGCCTACAAAACACTCCTACAGGAGGAAGTACTAGAAAAAGTAGACGGATTAAAGAGTAAATTTTTTAACGGTTACGATAGATAGCCCTAATTGTAAAAACCTTTACGGTTTCTTTTTAAGCATTTTATCCAATTCTCCACTGGCGTCATGATTAATGAGCAAACTAAATAATTCAGCAGTTGCTAATGCATCTCCTGCTGCACGATGCCGATCGTTTACATGAATATTTAATTCTTTACAAAGAGTTCCCAACCCGTATTTGGGGAATCCTGGAAATATTTTCTTAGATAGCTTAATGGTACAAAGGTGTTTTGTATTTAGAATAAACCCAGCTAAGGCGAGTTCTTGTTGTACATAAACATAGTCGAACGCTACATTATGTGCCACAAAAACCCTATCCTTTAATAGATTAAAAATATTCTCCGCAAGTAATTCAAACTTTGGTGCATTAGCCACCATGGCATCAGTAATACCAGTAAGTCCTTGTACATATCTTTGTATTGGGCGACAAGGATTTACCAATGTGGAATACTTTCCTTCTACCTCATATCCATTGTGCAACACTATCGCTATTTCGGTAATATTATTGCCTCCAACCTGCCCCCCCGTGGTCTCTATATCAACAATTGCAAACATCTGTGGCGTTTTTACTACATTTTTTTAATTCTTGCACAATTTACTGTACTTGTATTCCGTTATAAGAATGAGTTATACACAAATTAACATAAATATTGAATTAGTGAACAAAAAAATAAACTTTATGCCCAGACAAGATGTATCGAAAGTAGACAGAGCAGTGAAAAATGTATCCTTTATTATCATGATATATGCGGCTATTGCGATAGCTTCATATATACACTTTAAAGGATAGAAAAAAGCTTTCTGCAGAACACAATCGCTAAAAAGGAATGGCATTATTGCTATTCCTTTTTTATTTATAATCTGAATTTTACTTAATCAATAGTAGCATTGTTCTCTCTCAATACTCTTTGGTAGTTCATTAATTTTGCATATTTAATCATAGTATGATAGGCAATGGAACGAGCAATTAAAAAGCCATTCACACCGTCTAGAAATCCACCTTTAATAATGTATCCACTAAAGAATGCAATAAATGGATTTATAATAAGATTTAAAAATATCGCTCTTTTTCCTTTCTCATACATAGCCTTTGATTGTATGGTTGTAAACTTATTGTTTTGAGCAACCATTTCATCGATTGAACTATATGTATAATGTAGAATATCCCCTTTCAAGTGTTTGTTTGATGCATTTCCATGCAGAACAATTTTATCATGTGGGTTAATTCCTCCCCATTGTGCCTTATTTTTATCAAAGAGCCTTATTTTCCTATCTGGATACCAAGCCCCATGCCTAATCCATTTACCACAAAAAAACGTAAGACGGTTCATAGAATAACTATCATATTCTTTTATATTTTCTTTTAATCCCAAAATAGCATTTCTTAATCTTTCATCTAAAGCCTCATCAGCATCTAAACTAAGTACATAATTATACTGAGCTAGAGAAACAGCAAAGTTCTTTTGTTCAATATAACCCAAAAAAGGTTGCTCAATAAACTTAACCCCAAATTCAAGGCAGATACTCTTTGTAGCATCAGTTGACAAAGAATCGACAACTACTATTTCATCGGCAACACCCACCGCACTTTTTAGGCAGCGCGCTATATTTCTCTCTTCATTAAATGTGATTATAACAACTGATATTGACATTCGCTATTCTATTTATTCAAATAAATCAACTAAACCCTTAGACTTGTTTTAATATCCTAACACAAAAAAACTGACATGCTATTCACCTTCTTCTACATAGCTACCTACCACCCCCTTATTCAGTTGGCTTTGTTGAATAAAGACCTTCGGGATTGTAATAAACCCTTTGAGCAAGTTATTGGTGATGGCATAAGGCAATACATGATCAGCAGGAAAGCAAATAGGTGTATTTAGAGATACCAATTTCCTTGCCGCATTATTAGTAATACCATAAGCACTTGCATAATCATGATAGCCAGATTTTTTCAAGTGTAAGCTATATTTCTTTGCATTTAAATTGTCTATCGTTTGATGACTCCACTTTAAATGACCAATTAGTTTTTGAAGATGATATATTTTTCTTTTTACAATGTTTAATATTGTATTTGTAGTATTTTTATTATAGTCAAAATAAAGAACATCCCAATCCACTGGCAATTCATTAATCATTTCAGTAAAGTTTTGTAATCCCTCCTCACTACAAATCACATCATCCTCCAAAATTAAAATCTTTTGAAACCCCTTTTTCAGCATTTCCTCACAAATTGCTCTATGCCCCATGCTGCAGGCTACCTCCCCCTGTCTCATACTTCTACTGTATCGCTGGTATTCAATTGCCCTTTTTTCATTATAGATATTTTTTTCACTCAACTCATCCAGATTGATAGCATTTTTATCGATTCCAAAAAAAAGTGAATAATTAAGCCCGGCCAAATCCTCCGCCAACCTTTTATGCCTTTCTTTTGCCCTATCAATTGTTAATATATAGATATGGTCAAAAAAGCAATTTATGCTTTGGAATAAGGCGGTACGGTCATTACTCATTTATAATTCAATTATTTGTGGGCGTAAAAATATTGTAAAATCAATATGTCTATTTATTAATTTGATTTCTACTAACAAGTTTCACTATTAAGCGATTTTATTTAGGATATTTTACAAAGAGCAAATGGAAAGTGTATAATTGCACGTAATTTAAAATTTTAGAATAGCTATGATAAAAGGTATAATTAATTTTGAGAGTATTTGGAGGCGTTCATTAAAGTCATTAGGGTACTATTATATTTGGCTGTTCTATAAAGAAAGAAAAAGTCCTACAAAAAAAATGATCCAAATGCGGTCATTGTATAGTCAGTTTATCAAAGAGGGCGATTTGTGTTTTGATATTGGGGCTAATATGGGTAGTAGGGTTGGTAGTTTCTTAATGTTAGGAGCAAAAGTTATTGCATTAGAGCCTAACAAAAAATGTGTAGAGGAGCTTGATAAAGTTTACAAAACACATGAGGTTGTTATAGTACAAAAAGGGGTTGGCGCTATAAATGAAACTAAAGAGTTTTATATTTCCAATGATTCACTTATGTCCTCTTTTAGCAAGGAATGGATAGAGGGAATGAAAAAGAAGCATAAGAAAAACAATTGGGACAATATTGAAACCATCGAAATTATAACACTAAATAATTTGATAGAGCAATATGGCAACCCTGATTTTATAAAAATTGATACCGAAGGGTTTGAACAGGAAGTTTTAAAAGGGCTTTCTACCCCTATTAAAGCATTATCATTTGAGTACACATTACCAGATACTCAACAGAAGGCACTAGAATGTCTTTTAATTGTTGAAAGATTATATAATGGAAAGGCGGTTTATAATATTTGTAAGGATGAAGACTATGCAATGCATTTCCCAGCTTTTGTTAAAGCTGATGAATTAAAAGCATTGTTTACAAGCAAAGATTTCAATGACGGAAAGTTTGGAAATTATGGAGATGTTTACGTAAAGAAAGTATAAAGTGGTATAAGTTAGATTAAAATATTTTAACCGAGTTACTAAACAAATACAAATTAGACTTACTCCTTTTCAAAAACAAAGCGAGTTTCCCCCTACTTTATAATCTTATAGTTTTTAAAGTCGAATAACCTTATCCCCGTTAGCTTTTCTATGTAATAAAGAACCAAGTTCTTTGCAGACAATTTCTTTTTTGTAATATCCAATTCAACATTCCAAGTCCTTGCTGATACTTTCTTCATTATTACAGAGGGATGTGTTTCTGTAAATTTTGCTAGACTATCAAAATCATTAAAATCAAAATAGTCTGGCAGGTCTGAGAAGGATTGAGCTTCCTCATCTGTATGCCAAAGCAATCCTATATTTTTCCGCTTCTTCATCATCTGTTCGGGGCTTTTCACCCATCCATAATGATATACGTACGCATCTATTGGCTTCACATTTAGTTTTGTATTGCCTATCCTAAAGCCTTGCGCATCCTTGTATGACTGTATGCTTTTATCATTTCTAACAATGCGAACCTCTTTACTGTACCACTTTCGGCTATCGCCCACATAGTCATAAGTACCATAAAAATGAAGATATTTAAACAATAATCCTTGCACACTTTTGTCATCTTTGTATTGTTCGCACCCTTTCCGTATGGCATCGTAATACTTTTCGTGTATCACTTCATCTGCCTGTATGTAGAAAGCCCAAGTACTATCTGGATCTATTAGTTTAAAAGCCTTGTCTGTTTCTACCGCCAATACAGTACCACCTTTGCGTAGGTTTTTATCCCATACCGAATGATGTATCTTTATTTTAGGGTCACCAATTGCTTCAATCAATCCAATTGTATCATCATCGCAATCACCAACCAATACAATCATTTCATCTACAACGGGGAGTAATGATGTTATTGCTTCCACTATTGGGTAGCCATTGATGATTGCATTTTTGATAATCGTAAACCCAGAAACGTTCATTTATTGACAATTTTTTACACCTTGCGGTGCAAATCTATTGTTTTGGAATAATATGATTTAATAAAATGCTTATAAAGATTATTATACACAAACAATTGATAAGCTGATAGGTAGAATATACAGTTATTTTATTTGAGCATTTCAATCAAATTAATAACTCCTAAATATTTCAAATGCCACATCCTCATTAAGCAAATAAGGCATCCGTATCAATAGAAAACCCTTCAAATATGCCAACTGGTATCAAGTCTTCTTTCACGTAATTACTCCGCCAAGCAAACTTATCATTGAGTAAATCAAATACTTGAATCATCAAATGTACAGGATCAACAATCCAGTATTCCCTAACGCCATTTTCCTCATACAATGAAAACTTTTCTTTCATTTCCATCTTAGTATTGCCAGGACTCAATATCTCTATCACCCAATCTGGCGCACCAACACACCCTCTTTTATCTAGCTTTTCCAAATCACAGATAACAGAAATATCAGGCTGAACCACTGACGTAATGGATTTGTTCGGAACACTCTTTCGTTTATTTGTTAGACGCACATCAAATGGAGCTACAAATACCTCGCAAGATTTTCCTTTTAAGTATGAATAAACCTGATTACTTAAGGACATTAATATTCTTTGATGAATAACCAAAGGTGCTGGACTCATTCTACTTATCCAACCTCTAATAAGTTCTACTCGTTCATCAAATTTCCATGTAAGGTAATCTGCATAGGTATATTGTTTGGTAAAATCTAGCTGATCGATACTTGTTATCATTTTATTCTTTTGGGTAAAGTTAACAGTTTTAGTAAGTCATGTCCAAACGACAACCGTTTGGGCGCATAAAAGTTTGTCGCTTTATAAATTATGTTGCGAATGTAGAGACGCATATCAATGCGTCTTAAAAGCGAAAATCTTTTATGCACCCAAACGTTTTTAAAACGTTTCTCTTACTAAAAAGTATTCGCAATTACCCTATGTTTGTAACAAAACAACTTTATGACAAACAAAAGCATTCTTAATATAGTGGTTATTACCGCATTTATCGGCCTTCCATTCGCATCATTAGCGTGGGGAACCTTGGGGCATCGTATTGTAGGAGAAGTGGCGGCTCATCATTTATCGCCAAAGGCAAAACAAGCCATAAAACAAATATTAGGAGATGAATCTATCGCTATGGCAAGCACATGGGCAGATTTTGTAAAATCGGATACTAGTTTTAAATACCTAAATAGTTGGCATTACATAGACTTTGACGATACTGCCTTAACGGCACCTTTAATGGTTAATAAACTGAAAAATGACAGTGCTACAGATGCTTACGTTAAACTAAACTTTCTTATCGCGCAGCTAAAAAATAGGAATCTTAATAAAGAAAAACAGTTGATGTACCTACGATTGTTAATACATATAGTAGGCGATATTCACCAACCTTTACACACTGGAAGAACTGAAGATAAAGGCGGCAACACGATTAAAGTATCTTGGTTTAATCAGCCAACAAACCTTCACGCTGTTTGGGACGAAAAGATGATTGACAACCAACAATTAAGTTATACGGAATATACTGCTGCCATTGACCATCCCTCCATTTCACAAATAACAAAATGGCAAAGTCAGCCATTATCAACTTGGATATTTCAAACTTATCAGTTGGCAAACACGGTCTATGCCGAAATAAAACCGGATCAAAAGTTAAGTTACCGGTATAGTTTTGACCATTTAGCTTCATTAAACGAGCAATTGCTAAAGGGTGGTATCAGACTTGCAGGATTGCTAAACGAGATATTCGGTTAATTAATTGATAATTGATAGGTACTTGGACATTATCAAAAAGAATTTATATAAATTTTTATT
>CANCVE010000038.1 GCA_947381435.1 Chitinophagaceae bacterium | reverse complement strand
CAATATGGATTGAGAAATACAATTTAACGGAAGAATACTCTGGGAAAATAATAGAAAAGACTATAGGTCCTTATATCAAATCTTTAAAGGATAATTTATATGCTATTGTAGAATATCCATACGTTGATAAAATGTATAGGGATACATATTACAACTATTATTCATCCAAACTAGAACAATATCATAGAGATACAATAAGGATTTCTTTTTTTAATAAAGAGATTGTTTGGGACGACTTTAGAAACTATGATAAAAAAAAGCTAATAGAAACAGAACATCAGTATCTTGGATTTTTGACAATTAGACCGACTTTTCCTAAAATTATAGGAAGAACAGCATTATCAACAAAAGCTAAAAAGGAAGACAATATCTTATGCTGCCTTGCAAAAATCAATTCTACTGTAAACTTTGTAAAATATAAAGTGAATTGTTTTCCTCATTCTTCACAAGACAACCAGGCAATAACTTGTGCCGAAACAACAATATGGGCATTACTAGAATATTTTGGGAACAAATATCCTGAATATAAACCCGTACTGCCATCAACAATACATAAAATATTGCACAAGTTCTCTTACAAGAGACTGATGCCGTCAGAAGGGCTTACTGCTGAACAGGTAACGTACGCAGTAAGGGAATTGGGTTTTGGCGCAATGATATATTCTCAGAGTAGATATCCAGATACATTTGATTCTATAATAAGTGCCTACATTGAGTCCGGGATACCAATTGTTGCAGTTTTAAGCAACTCTGATAATGATTTGGGACATGCTGTTAATATTGTAGGTAGAGAAATTGATAATGTAGAAAAAATATTAAATGCCCAAACAAAAATAATTAGTGAGGAAGGGGCAGATAAAATTGAAATAATTGACTACAATGATATAGAAAGGAAATATGTGTTTATAGACGATAATCATCCACCATATCAAATAGCTAACTTAGCAAACCCTTGTTTGGAATATTATGATGAAAAAAAATGGCACGGTTGTACAATAACTAATATTATTGTACCGTTATATCCAAAGATTTATTTAGAGGCAAATAGGGCTAGACATAATTTTTTTCAATATCTGAAAAACCCTAGGATTGGAATAAAAAGTGGTGAGGTAAGAATTATTAAAGTTTTTTTAGCATCAAGTAGATCGTATAAAGAATATTTGGCATTAAATGAGGAGCTTGATAAAGATTTAAAGGAATTATTTTTGGGTGCTACTATGCCCAAATTTATTTGGATTGCGGAAATTTCAACGAAGGGAAATTTTGTAAAAAAAATGTGTGACGGGATTATTATGCAAGATGCGACAGAGCCTATTAAATATACTGATAGTACAACACTTGGAAGTTTAACTTTAATTTCTGGGTATTTAGATGGAAAATATTTTACTCAGATGCATGGAAAGTTCAAAGAAGTTGCTATTTTCGCCGGCGAATTCAATAGCTATAAAAATAACCTGAAATAAAAAAGATAGAAAAAATATTAACATACTAAAAAGGAGCATACTAATGATAGAAATAAAAAGCCAATATGAGCTTATTATGGAGCGATATGCTAATGAAAAAAGAGTTACAACTTACAGTGAAGCAGACAATCTTTCAATGATGGAATGTCTAAATAAAGGGATGGAAGACTTTTTGCATACTCAGAAGAAAAGCGAGAAGCTGTCGGAACTGGAACTGAGTGGAATTATACTTAACGCATAAGCGTTTTATATATTTTAGTAAAAACGCTACTATTTTTAGTGGCGTTTTTAGTTTAGTATTGTTTATGCAATTACAAATCAAACAATTCTAATTGAATTGGCAATTGATATTTTTTACAATATTCAATTATAAAGATTTTTAGATTCCCGTTGTTACCTAATACACTTTCCCCTAAAATTTGAAAATCATTTATAAAGTCTCTTAACGACAAATCTCCTGTTTTTGTTAGTGTCTGATAGTTCCAATACTTCCTTGTGCAATATCCAATATATGGATTCCTTGCATATATTTTCTTTTGGATTGCATTCGGGAATCTACCATAAATCAATTTGTTCTTTAACAATGCAACTACATACGGTTTTCTAAATGGCTTCATCTCTTCTCTGCTAATACCTAATAAATCCGCGATTAAATTATAAAATATTTTGTAGAAATGAGTTGCGACCTCCGCGTAGAAATGTTCATCTACATATTCATCAACATTCACAAATTCGCCACTTGTAAGTTGGATTATTTCAGCCTTATCTATTTTCTTATTGATTGGCGAAATAGAATCGGCTTGAGAAAAAAGCCCCTCCTGCTCTTGAAGTTGTTTGGGGTCTATTTTCTTAATCGGCTTAGCCTTACTTTCTATCAATATTTTCTTTTGAGTATTTTTTGCTTTCATTATATAATTTTTAATCTATAAGTAATTTTGTTGTTCTTGCTATTTTTGGAATAGGTACATAATTTTCATAATCTGAGGGGTTAAAAGATTCTATAGCTGGACCAGGAGTTATAAGAAAATGCCTGAATTTGCCAAATAGTTTATTTTTAGGCGTTGAAAATTTGTAAGCATATATTGCATAGACAATACTTTCATGAATATTGTACCCACGGGCATACTTTGCTATATAACTAGGGTTATTAATAAAAGGCTCTATCTCCTTTAATTTATCTTCATCAAATAAATATCTTGACGCAAATTCATTTGCCGCATCTTCATTAACTGTTGCTGTTGACATACCAGCTGATATATGCGCATTACTTTCGGAAATCAAAATCTCTTCCCAATCATATAGAACATGATAAAGTTCGTGGAACAGGCTAAACCAAAGGGTAGGATAATAATCTTTATAATTTGTTATAGCTATACATGGTTTATCGTTAATACAAAATGTAGCAGCCCTAATATGTAAATTATCATAAATTTTCGGAATAAAAATGACTGTAATACCAGCCTTGAAAAGAAGTTTACAAACTTGACTTAGACCGCTCTCTACATTTATAGAATAAGCTCTTAAAGAAGGGAATAATTTTACTAAATAGTCTCTGTCATATTCATTTGAATTATAAATTTTATCAAAAGTAGCGTAAGCCATATTAACCCAAAACTTCTGACTTTTAATGTTAGAAGTTATTTTGCCACTAGAATAAACAGGAATATCTATATTGCTTTTATATTGAAATACTGTTTCGTATCCGAAAAAATTTAATATCTTTTTCTCGATATCATCAAAATCGTTTACGCTATTAATAAACCCATTCTTCCTTAAAGTTTCTAAGTCGAAATTTTTTGCAATAAAATGGTTTATCTTAATTCTTTCTAATTCTTGCTTATTTTCCTCGCCAATCTTCAACAAAAATTTATCTATAAATACAGTTGGGGATATTTCTAAAAACTTGGATATTTTTAAAATTGTTAGGTAATCAATCTTGGTGGACTCACCCAACATAAAGGCATCAAAGCTTTTTGTTTCGATGTCCATAATTTTAAGAGCTTGGTTTTTTGATATATCCATTTCATCAATCTTTACTTTGAAAAATTGTGAAAGTGACAATGTATTAATCCATCCCCTAGGACTTAATGCACCGTTTATAATTCTGTCTATATTATTTAAGTTGTCGTCCATTGTTGCTTTATCATATTGGTAAAATTACCAAAACAAAAGTAAGCAATTTTTAGTACTTTATAGTATAATGCTTAGCTTTATTGGTAGTTTTACCAAAAATGTGGACAATATGTTGATTGGGGGGGGGGTGACTAGTAACCTTTAAATTAGTAACCTTACAGAATTATTCCTTTTTAGTATTTACTTATGTATTTAAACTGAATACCACTACAAATAGACTTTATTTTCATTTGCTCTTTTTCAATTTTTCTTAAAAATAAATTGCCCCTATCCCACATTCTCATAAATACTCTTATAATCTTCCGCACTTATTACAGTATCATATCCTCCCACTTTATCTTCATGGTGTCTGTTGATGCCTGTGTATTCTAGGCTTGCATCTTCGTAGCGTTTGAATTTATAGACTGCATCATTCATTAATGAACTATTGAACACACCAAGGCTTACCAACAAATCAAAGTCTTTTACATTCAAACCCGTTACTTTTTTAAATAGCCCCGGTTCTAGTTGTGTAATGACATCTTTTAAGGTGTGTTCTCTGTAATCTGTTAGATACATAAAAACAGGAATACGGGTTGCAAACTTTATCAGTTTATCTTGTATCTCTTTTCTCTTGCTTTTGTACTCTTTCTCTTCGTCGGTTAATTCTTTCTTTTCTTCTTTAGTTAGTTCACGCTTGTTAGCTTCCTTCTTTGTCTTTTGTATAGCTTCCGACTTGTTGATGATTGTTTCTATATCTTGGTTTAAATTCCTAAAGCCCTCTATTCCCATTAATGCTTTCATTGCATCTGGGTTGTTCATTAGGCGTTGTAAAGTATTATTGTCAACATTCACTAACAAAGCGCTCTCCCATCTTTTCGCTAATAAGGTTGATGTTGTGCCACTCATTGCCATATCCAAAACGCCAGCAGCATCTATTTCTTTCATTGAACTGCCATCATAAGCCAATACAGGAAGAAAGCTAATAAACTCTGCTACTTTCTTTTCGGGGTTGGTTTCGTCGATATTGAGCCTACAGCTATAATCGGCTATTTGACGCAATGCCCTTGAAGGGGCGAAGTCAAACACATAACACTCTTCTTTTAGTATTTCTTCTTTGTTTGGCGAAAGACTATCGGGGTTCTTTGTTGTCCAAGGTGTTTGTACACGGAAAGCTGCTTGAAAATAAGTTTCGGGACTTGATGAATTGCGCAGCATAAAAATACCCGTCCAAGGCTTAACTGATACGCCAGTGGTCAATTTGCCACAAGAAAGGGTGATAGTTTTTGATTTTAATGGATTGTCCATTGCAAACTCTACAGGTTTTAAGGCTTCTACTCCTAAACCTGCCTCTAACCCTGCTGCAACAATTATTTCATAGTCGTGGTAGAAAGTGTTTTTACGCTGTTCTAATAAGTTTTTCATGGCATAGCAAGAAGCTACACTTGGTAAAAACCAAAAAGTGTGTGACAGCACATTTAATAAACGAGCATCGGAAAAAGGCATTGGGGGCTTTGAACCACCTAACTTTAAATTGTCTATTGTAGTTCCCAAGTAAGCACCTCGTATTAAATCGAGCCACTTTTGAACTTCTTCTTCATATTGAAATTTTGCACTATTGCGATTGCCACTGGCGGTAAAGAAAACATTCAAATCAAACTCGTTGTATTCACCCTGTATGGCTATTTCTCTAATGCTATCGGGCAATTGATAAGTAAGCATCACCATTCGAGGCAGGGAAGCATAAGGGTTATTTTCCCCTTGCCATTCTTGCTTCGCCCTTTGTTCGTCGCTATATGTCCAGTTGAAAATTTGTTCTTCTATAAACTCGCCAGAGTTGATTGCCCTAAATGGCGTACCCGACAAATAGAGGTAGCCATTGGTGGTGATGGGCATATTATCTTCATTAAAATATTCAAGCCCTTCACCCAAATCGAGTTTCATTTCTTTTTCATCCTCCGATTCAAATAAATCTTTCGCATTTTCACGCCAAGCACCATAATGGTATTCATCAAAAACAACACAATCCCAATTGGTGAGGTGTACCCATTCATTATGTGTTTTTATACCACCTGCTTTGTTTTTGCCTAAAAAGTCTTGGAAAGAACCAAAGCACACTATTGGTCTTGTTTTATCTGCATTGTCTATTGTTAATGAACCGCCTTTGTTTATAAACTGCCACCCTTTAAAATCTACGTGCGTAGATAAATCTTGCTCCCAAGCACTTTGAACCGCAGGTTTGAAGGTGAGTACCAATACCTTTTTCCAATTCATTTGCTTTGCTAGCTTATAAGTAGCAAAGGTTTTACCGAAACGCATTTTAGCATTCCAAAGAAAGCGAGGTGTTTTGTCTTTGTTTTCTTTTTCTTGCTTGAAGCTATCGAAATAGGCAATCGTTTTATTTACTGCGTCTTGCTGCTCTGGGCGCATACCAAAGGTAAGGGTACGGTTTTCTTCGTTTAGTTCTCCTTGTTTTACAGCAACAATTGCAGCTAATACTTCTTTTTCGGTACACCTAAACCATTCGCCAGCTTCGTTTCGGATGTTTTTACTTTTTAGATAGCGGTGAACATCGTGGTCGGTAAATGTGCTGCCATCATTGCGCATGGCACTCTCTTCTATCACTATTTTGTAAGGTAAAGCACCAGGCTTTATGATGGGGTACTGCTGCTCTACCCTTGCTTTTGCACTTACACTGGTATAGCCCACTTTTAATAGCCCATTATATTGTGGGTTGGTATCGGTATAGGCATAAATGGTTGGTTTAGCCTCGGAACGTTTTGGGAAGAATTCTTTTGCCATATTTTACTCAATTGGGCGAATCATAGAATTAATAAAATCAATTTCATTATTTGATAACTCGTAAAAATTATAAAGCTTTTCGTCATTCCAGCTTTCTTCAAAATTTTGTATTGGAACAAACGAGAATCTATCCTTAGTTATGTCTTGAGAAAATGATAATTGAGAAACTAAAAATCGTACAAATTTGGTTTTAAGATAGCTTAACAGATTTAAGCATTCAGATTCAGTATTAAAACTACCAGTGATAATATAAGACTCAGTACAAATTTCATCAGGTTTTAATATTTCTAATGTTGAGAAAACTTTTCTTTTTCCATCCTTGTCTGGTTGACCAGCATGATCATAAGATGTCTTGGAAGTTACAACTTTCCATTTATTAATATATTCAACTCCAGTTGTTATTTCTTTTTTGGGATATGGGCCATAACCACCGTAATATTTCAAGCGTAAATCACCTTTGCTTTTGGGTCTAGCATTCGTTGCTAAACCAAATGGTTTTCTACTTGAGACTTGTGTATTCATAAAATCCTTTGTCTTTAAATTGACTTTTCGAATTACATCAACTGCCGTGGAATTGCGTATGAAAGTATTAAACTCATTTAAATATCTTTCCGACTTTTCTATATGAGCCCCATTTCGAATTTCGATTTCAGTTTTGCCTTTATAAGTACTATCCCAAAGAAAAAAACAAATGCCACCAGGAACATCTGCACCTGGAAATACATCTGCAGCTGAAGTGTAATCAACAATTTTTTTAAAATGTGTATCATTTAGCATTTCACTTCTAAAATCATCAAGCCCCTTGCCACCTGCAAACCATCTATCTGGTATAATCATAGATAGATACCTAGGGTTTAATTTTTTAGCTTGTTGTATAAATAAATGGTATAAAGGCTTTGCACTTCTACCATGACCACCATCACTTAATTGATAAGGGGGATTACCCACGACAACATCAAATTTCATTTTCTTAAAGAGTTTATCAATTGAATCAATATGTATAAAGTTGTAAGCGTAAGTTTCTAACGCATCCTCGCGATCATAAACTTCTTGGCTTGCCCCACAATAAGTGCATTTGCCATTTTGCCAAGTATGTTGTAGCCTTTCATAAAGTATGTTGCCTTGTTCTGTTTCGAAGTTGGTGCAAACAGAATAAACACTATTTGCAGTTTTGCTACAATAAACTGAACGCCGAGATAACAAAGAGGTAAGCTCGGTAATGGCTATGCCAAACAATTGCTTTTTGAAAATATGGTTAATACGCTCCTGCCTGTCGGGTATTTGTGTTTCTAACCCAACCATCAATCTTTTGGCTATCTCTCTCAAAAACACACCCGACTTTGAAACAGGGTCTAAAAAGGTGGCGTTTTTGTTACTCCATAATTCTTTAGGTAACAAATCGAGCATTTGGTTTGCCAAATGTGGTGGCGTAAAAACCTCATCATTGCTTAGGTTGGCAATGCAAGAAAGGACATCAGGATTGTAATTGGTTAGTATCATTGTTAGTCTAGCTTTAGATAATGAATGAGTGGAAAATCCTTTATTGGTTCATCAATTGCTGCTGCCGTTCCTTCATCATTGAAGAGCGCAAACTGATGTGACTTTTCTACTAAGAACTTAAAAATATAGTCTCTACGTTTTACCATTGTTGAATTTACCATACTCCACTCAGAAAATATAATTGGCTTCTTGGTAACGGGATTGGTAAAATCTAAAGCATCACCCCACAATATATTTCTTTCGAGTATAAACCTTATCCCTTTGAGAAATTCCAACTTGCAATTAGTATTAAAAGTAGATAAGTATAATTTAGAGAAAATATCAAACAAGCGTTTCCTACATTCTATTGCATTATCTTCTAAAATATCAACCCCATAAATACTTGCAATTGCTGTTAAAGCATAGCATTCCCATTCAATCTGGCTTTTGCTATATCTACCGCCTACAACTGCTAGCTTTCTCCGTAATACTTCAGCCAAAAAATTGCCATTACCACAAGCTGGTTCCAAGAAACGAGAATCTATACGCTCGGTTTCATCTTTTACAAGGTCGAGCATAGCATTTACCTCTCTTTCGTTGGTAAAAACCTCGCCGTGGTCTGTAACTCTCTTTTTACTTTTTACCTGCTTTGTGGAAACTTCTTCTATCATTCTAGTATAAAACTATGCAATGTAATGAAAGTAGGTGTAAATAGCTTTTTATGATAAATTATTATTCTATGAATGTTTTTTGCTAGAGGGAAAAGTGAGTGTTTTTTTGATGTAAAAAGGGGGTGAGAATTGATTTGCAAGGTTGCAAAGGTTGCAAGGTTTGCAACCTTGCAACCTCTATTTCTCTTGGTTATTAACATATTGTATCTTGTCTTACTGTTTATTTTTTAAAGCCACCTTCGAGAACGGCTTTTTTATAGAGTCACTTAAGTTTGTAATAGGTTTAAAGGCATCAATTTCTTCCTTATTCTTTAACTTTTTAAGGCTGTCTTGTAAAATATTTATTTTTATTGAATCTTTTAAATTTGTAATACTTTTTTGCGTGACAGTTTGAAAGTTAGTATTACACTGAATGAGGATAAATGAACCAATAGTTGCAACCCCGACTATTGCAATTAGCCAACGATGGATATTAGGCATTTTTTTATATTTAAACCCATTTTCTCTAGTTATAATCCAAATTAATAAAACAAAAACAGATAGGGCATAAGCGAAAACTAACATAAACAAAAGAGATTGTTTAAATGATTCAACCTTAGCAAATAGCTGGATACTACCAGAAACAAACAACACTATTGCTGCAAAAATGCTTATGATTTCAATACTCCTTTTCTCAGTTTTATTTATAGAATCCTTTATTCGATTAATCTCTTCCTTATCCTCGTTTATATCGAATTTATAATCATAAATTGTTTTGTATTTCAATATTTGCGATGTTACTAAAAGTATATCTTTATTAACTTGAGCATAATTAATTGGCAAAATAAAAGATGAGGATAGAAAAACAGTAACACCTTCAACAGTTTTTTGACATTCAATTAAAGGAACTTGAAAAGCTTGAAAATTTCTATTTCTGCACCATTCGTAATTTTGATAAAGTATTTTTTCCAAATCCTCCAGCAAACTAAGTATTTTTTTTACATCACTTAATGATTCATTATTGTTAATGCTTGGTTTTAATAGTAAATCAATTTTTTTTAATAGAGATTCGCAAATACGTAGGTAAGGGAAGTAATTAAAAACTTTTGTTTGTTCTTGAATAAATTTCAAATCGGACGTATACGTATTTAAAATTTCTAATGAAATATTGTCCTTCTTTGAAATAAAAGAAACTGTATTGTTAAATAGATAATTACTTGAAATTTGGTATGCTCTTTTATCAATTAAATTAGTTGAATTAGGTAACTCTAAGGCTTTAAACTGTTCATATAAATTATTTAGCTTTACCTCATTTTTATTTTCATCTTTGTAGTACTTTACCAAATAATGAAAATCCTCAAATTGTATCGTTTGATTAGTTGCAATTTTTTTCAAAGCTGATTCAACCTTTCTATCGAATTCTTTTTTACACTCTGTATTATTGGCATTGTCTAAATTGTGATTAAGATTGGTTATACTATAAAACTCATTAAAGTATTTGAACTCGTTTTTACCTGTAGATAAGTCTATGTTTTCGAAATTAAAACTATATGTATAATTCTTTTTATCTTCATTAAACCGATAGATTAATTTTTTCTTAAGAAATTCGCATTTATCTAAAAGGATATTATAAAATGAAGGGGATTGGTTTACTTTATCAATTAAAGAAATATTAATTAGAACCAATTCACGTAAAATATCTGGATTGACAGAAAGATTGTGATCTATATGTGCAAGTTTTACATTCAAAGAAATGAAATCATTTGTTTGAGATATTAAAGTTGAAAATTCTGAAGATGTATATTCTGACCTTTCATTTTTAAATGCATCCAATATAACCTGCGTATCAAAAACGGTTGATTGCCGCAAGACTTGTTTGTTAAGTCCTTTATAATGATTTATAGCATTCATTAAATGTGGCCGAAAGGAATTTATAACTAGAGTATTTAATGCATTTACATTCTCCTTTCCAATGACATTGACATCAATATTATCTGTATCTAAAGTAGCAATATTGAATATTAAACTTAAAAGACTATCCAAATTGTCTATAAAGGTAGTATCAACTATATATTCGCCAGAAATAACAGAAAGATTAATAGCTTCAAAAAAATCTATTGCGAATGAATTTAATTTTGAGGATATAGAAGTTTTTATCGAATCATAATTGGAGTCAGGAGCATTATACAAGTCAGTACACCAATTCTGTCCGAATTCATTTTGGAATTTCTCTTTAATTTTGGTTATGTACATCTTTTAAATAAATCAATTTAAAACGTAGAATTTGCTTTCTTTTTTTATAAGTTCATTAGGAATCCGTAAAGAAAAACGACCTAAGCTACGTGCTGTTTCAAAAGTAGTTTTCCATGAGTACCAACGATGACTTAACTCTACTAAATCCATAGCTTCATATTTAACAAGATTTGGGTTTATTGATTTTAGAGTATCTACGGCTAATTCAATTGTAGCCTTATCCATTTCAATGTCATCAAAATAATTTGAAGGATATTGGTTAATAGACATATCATTTTTTGTTAGCTTAAAAACCTGAAGATTAGAAAGACTATCATAAATATCACTTTCTACATGACCAAAAGGAAGTGCATAAAATTCACTAAAAATATTCAGAAGACCGTCAGAATTAGAGTCTGCATTAACAGCAGATGCAAAAAAATGTAACTTTATTACCTTCAATTTATTAAAATCTGTTACAACGGATTTGCCAGGCGAAACATCCTCATACCATTTTATTAGTTGTATTAAAAGGTATTCAAATGCCTTTAGTTTGGAAGCAATAGCAATACTCATTTTCTATTTTTTGTGAAATTAGTGTATTTATATGCAATTTTATCTTGACAGTACGAGGCAAATAGAAGATTGTTAGTAAATAATAACAACCTCATTAAAGAAAAACATAATGTTAACAAGTCATTTCTTTTCGAAATTGCCAATACGAGCTTGTGAAAGCCACTTGTTGGCGACTAATTTGGAGAGGTAGGTATCTGCAGAGCGGCTTTTAATTTTGAACTTTGCATCGGCTATCAGAATTGCTTCTTTACGGCGGAACTTTTGAGGTAAGGCATCAAAAAAGGCTTTCATTGCCTTGTCGGTTACTGTTGCTGCCTTGGGCAATTCGTTGAACATAAAAACAGAATGTTGTTCATAGACTTTTACCATCTGTAGTGCTAAATCGAAATCTTCATCGGTACAAGTGTATTCGCAACCATCTTCTGCATTATCGAAATAACGCAATGCAGTTATTACCATACAGATACGAAATAGGACAAGCCCAAGGCGTTTTGATGTGCTTGCCAAATCTTCGCTTATAAAGGTGGAAAGGGTGGTCAAACTTTCTTTGCCGAAGGTGTTTAGAATTGCCCACTGGGCATCTGTGAGGTGAAAGTTTATCTGTGGTTGATTGGCAAGGAACTCTACGAAATTTAATACCTTGACTGAAAGTGCTTCGAAGTGTTTGGTAAGGTTGACACCATCCATAGTGGGACCTGCATTTATCCAAACACAATCCGCCTTGAAAACATAGAACATAAAACGGCTAAACAATCCATCTTCTGCCGACTTGATTAAACCCTCTACTTGTCCTGGTGTTCCTGCCAAACAAACTGACAAACGAGGCATTTTTAATTCGATCCATTCTTTGTTTGTTTTACGACTAAAAGAAACTGGCTCGTGGTGGAAAGCTTTGCGCAGCAAATCGGAATAACTTCCCCAATCTTGTTTGAGGACATTACCCATAGTATCTGCCTCTGTTTCGCAAAAAATACCTTGTTCGTCTCCTTCATTCAAGTGCTGAATAATTCTTGAACTACTATTATTGGCAGGAATGAATAGGATTTTGAAAGGTGGTTCGTCTGGAGGTTCAGGGGCTGCCTCTTCTTTCAGTTTTCCTCTACTTTTAGTGCCATACAAAGCGGCTTTATAGGCTGCTAACTCGGCTTCGTATTTTTTCTTTACAATTTTGCTAGCTTCCACTAGTTTATCGTGGTATTTATTGCCTAACTCTTTTGAGAAGGTGATAGCCCCCTTGCCACTTGCGGGAGGCGCAATGATGAAAACAAATAGATTGCTGTAATGCTCCTTGCCGCGATAAAGCCCAATGACATTGCGCATACAACCGCTAAGAATGGATAATGCCCCTGTGATGAATATATCTTTTTCTCGGCGGTCTTTTAATACGCCACAACCTTCGGTGAGAATACTGGGCAACATGGTGTAAATGCTTTCGGGCAAGAAAGGCATTGCCATCAATAACTCATCTTTTGATTTTGGTGTTTCTGTGGGAAATGTTGCAATGTTTGCAACCTTTGCAACCTTTGCAAAATCGTTTACATTGTTTTTATAGGCACTTTCAATGGCTTGTTCAATTTCTGTTGCATCTAAATTGTAATTTTCCTTAGTTAAGCTTTCGGTAGTGGCTTGAAGAATCCCAGCCCGATTGCAATTGCAAGCCAATGAATGAATAAAAGCGTTTCGGTTGCCTTCTTTGTAATCGCCTTTGGTTTCGGTGAGGTCTATACACTTGCCAAAGATTGTTACGGAATCCTCTTCGCTTATTTTCTGCACTGGAGCTTCTGTAACGGAAGATTCGCTTTTTACTTTTACCACTTGGTCGATAACTCGAACCTGAAAAGGCGTAGCGTTGATGTTGCGAAAGCAATTAGGGTCGTAAGACATGAAGCAGAGACGAGAGACATCTTTGCCAGATGGGTCGATAGTGACTTGCAAAGCTTGTTGATAGTAGGTTGCCACTTGTGTGAAAGCGGCTTTGTGGGTGTCTGCGCTGCCACTGACTGCTACAATAATCTTTACACCATTTCCGCTAGGGCTAACAAAGGCGGCGAAGGTATGAGGCTGTAAAGCCGCTTTTTGGATGGCATCCACTATTTGGGTTTCAGTAATATTGTCAATATCTAAAATGACATGATTACTGTACTCGGTTAATAAATTGGCTTTGCGGCCATTGTGAAATGTGCCGGAAGGTGTGAAGGCTGGCAGCTTTTTTTTTAAATCGTCTGCTAACTCTTTTTTACCTTCTGCAATGGCTGCCCTTATTGCTTCGACTTGTTCTTTGTACTTGCCATCTATAATGTACTTTGTAATGATGATTAATGACTTATCCTCCTTCCATTGAACGAAGTTTTGAAAAATTGAAGCTTTCATGTTGCTAATTTGTAATGAGAACAATTCTGTGTAGAAACACAGATTACTTTTTAAAGGCTTTGATGTAATGCTTGTTTAGCAATGCTTCGACATCGGAAAGACGGTAGTAGATTTTGTTGCCTACCTGCGAGAAGGAAATAACGCCATTGTCTCGGTAGTGCTGGGCGGTGCGCTTGGAGATTTTAAGCAACTTCATTACTTCGAGATTGTCGAGCCATTGTTCTTTAGGCTCTTTCTCTTTACTGTTAAGACGTGTGTTGATTGCTTCAATTTTGCCGATAATGGCTAAATAAGCTTCTGACTGAATTGTGACTACTTCCATTTTTAAAATTTTACAGTGTATTTGAAATGTTTCTGCTGTAAAAGTGAGTAGGAAAGTGCAGCGTATTCAGTGGCAGGGGGTGTTACCACCCCTGCTGAAACATATTGCTACAAAGGATTGTAGCAATTTTAATTAATTAAACTTGACGGGCTTCTTGTAGCATTTTGACAAGTTTTTCTGACCAGAAATTGGCGGTCTTTTTATCGGTATCGGTTAAAAGATTGTAAACACTACCTTCTTTGATGCCCTCTTTTTCAGTTGCTTTTGTAATGAAATTGTCTGCAATGAAATTGCTTAGTTCTGTTTTTGCTGCAATGTCGAAAATTGCAGGGTTTAAGTCGTTGAGCATCTTGAATAAAAAAGTAAGCTGCGGGACGGTGATATTTACTTTTAGCTTTTTGTGGGGGATGGATTGCGGTTGTAGTTGTTGCGACAGTGGTTGAGGTTGGGGAGGTGTAAGCAACCCATTTCTAAAATCTTCTTTGATTTTGGTAATGAAAGCAGCAAAGACATGAAAAGATGCTTGGTAAGCACGGAATTGTAATTCGTAATATTCTTGGTGAAATATATCAACTTCACTTTCAGGTTCATTCGGAATCCAAAATTCTACCCAAAAGTTCTCTAGTAGTTCTGCCTTTATTAATTCGGGAAAACGAGTAGTAGCTTGTTCAAATGACTTTTGAATATATCTGTAAACTTCAATGTGAGGTTTATCTTTTATTGCATCAAAGAATTTATTTTCGGCGTTTGAAAACAAGGTTGTTTGAAGGTATAATTCTGTATGGGTAGTTGGGATATTGAAATCAAAATTAGTATTAGAACCATCTACATTGTTGCCAAAATATTTTAAATCATCGTTCGCAGCCGCCATTACTAACCATTCGACTTGCTCTATCCAATACATTTCTCTAGACATTGTTTTTTATGGTATTAACGGTTGAATAAGTCCATTGCATTATCCATTTGGGTATCTACAATTTTTGCATAAATCATTGTTTCTCTTAAATTGGCATGACCTAATATTTTTGATACTATTTCAATAGGAACTTTTAACCTCAAAGCTTTAGTAGCCCATGTGTGACGGCTAATGTGAAAGCTTATTGTTTTTTCGACCTTTGCCCTTTTAGTTATAAATTTTAGATTCTTGTTGATTAAAGAAGTTGCACAAGTAATAGCATTATCAAAAAGCCTTGCATCTTTTTCGTCCAAACCGTTTTCTAACACTGGAAAGATATAGTTATTTGGCAAGTCTTCTTCTGTTTGGAAGCTTTTAATTATTTTAGCTGCAACATCTGGTAATTTTAAACGCAATTGCTCCCTAGTCTTTTTGATGTCAATAAGAAGATAATCACCGTCTAAATGCCTCCACTTTAGCTTTAAAACATCTGATACACGAAGCCCACCTGCATAACAAGCAAACACGAACATTTCTCTATGGCATTTTATTAATGAACCTGCCTTCATTTCTAGATTTTCTATTAAAGTCAATTCATCATCAGTGAGGAAGGTTCTTGATGTTTTTTCTAACTTAATCTTGAATTTATAAAAAGGGCTAATGTGCATTTCTATTAGATCCCTTTTAATGGCCTCATTGAAAATGCGGCGAATGAACTTTAAATCTTTGTGTACAGTATTGGTTTTATTGCCCAAATTGACACGGAGGTACTTTTCATATTTTGTAAGGTAATCAACCGTAATGTCCTGAAAGAAAACGCTTTGGTCTTTATTGTAAGTCCTGAACTTATTAATGATTGATTTGCATTTATCGTGAGTACCAACTTTACCATTGCTTTCGTAAGATTCTAAGACCTCCTCAGCTATTACAAAAAAGTCTGATGGCTTATTACCATATAGCTTGCTTCTTAGCTGTTTGGTGGTAAGGGATTTAGTGTTGGATTCACTGCTGATTACCTCGCCTTGCAACTCTAATACCCTGGTTAACAATTCATTGTTTATCCTAACACTATTTGGGTGTTTGGCTTTTAACTTGTTCCTTTCAAAGTCCCAATTCTCTAATGGTATCATTGTACCAGAAGCTAAATAACTAACTTTTCTGTCTTTGATTAAACGGTAATGAATGGGAACTTCCCCCTTTTTATTGACTTTATCTTTACGGCAAACTATCGCTACACTTGTCATTGCTCACTTTTTATTATGTGTAAATATACGCTTTTAAGTGCAAAGTGGGGTAAACAATGGGGTAAACATTTAGGTTATTTTGATGCTTTTATGCACATTTGTCTGCACTATGGTATTTTTTGAAAGCCTTATCTGTATTGAATTGTAGCGAAATAAGGGGTTTTAGGGTGTATAGTACATAATCCTAACGCGGTCACAAAATATAAAAAAGGGTTTCAAAGTTTATCTTCTGAAACTCTTTTTTCATATTAGCCAATGTAGCTCTTGTTGCATCACTTCTTAACTTTAGCAATCTGCCTATTTATCAATATTTTAATAGCAGCCTTGTCGTCTTCACTTATATAGCTTGAATCATTAAAATCGAACCATTTACTTTTTGCATTTACAATTTTCTTGAAGATGTTTTCTTGTTGTTTGGCATCAAGCTTCACTGTATTGAAAGCTGCAATAAAGTCGGACTTCTTGATTTTTTTCTTTTTCCAGTTCAATGTCAATGCCATGTCTTCTTCATCGGCGGGATTTTCTAATGCGGTTGCCACTAAATCGTATGCTGGTGAAAAAATTGAGCCTATTATAGGTTCATGAATTAATGAAAAGTTCTATAGGTGAATATCTGCATTACCTGTAACGAATGAAAACAAAACCAACTCGAAGAAATTGACTACATCCAATCTGGGCGTTGCTGAATATTTTTATATGGCTTTGGCTATATGTTCGTAAGAGCCTTGGTATTTGTCTTCACTCATACGCTCGGTTAGCTGACACATATCTTCCATGTGTAGTTTTTCCATTTTACCCTGTCTATTCGTATTGTGGTATATGCCAAGTTGCCAGATTGCAAACGAATTAAACTATGGGGAACTCCTTTTATTTTGGCAATGCTTGCCAAATGCATTGTATGGTCTTCTACCTCTGGCAAATGCGTATAATGAGGAGAAGGTGGCTTTAAAATGTAGCCCCCCACATTCCTACTATGGCAAACCGATTGGGTAGATTTGGCTTCTCGGCAAAAGCCAAATGCAACGACAACTTGGGCTGAACTCCTGTAACGGCAGTTTGGCTTTTTATGACCTATTCGGCCAGTTCTTCAATTTTAACTTCACTTTAGGGTAATTCGGGGGCAATGGCTTGACCAAAAAAAAATATTTATTATTCGGAAAAGAATGTCTCTTGATTGTTGCCGTTTCATGAGCAATAACAGCAATGGGAAGGGATACTGTTTGCCTTTTATGAGATAAAAACAGCAATCTGAAGGGGTAATGTTTGCCGTTTATGAGACAAAAACGGCAATGGGAAGAGGTATTGGTTGCCGTTTATGGGGCAAAAACGGCAATGGGAAGGGGTATTGGTTGCCGTTTATAGGGCAAAAACGGCAATGGGAAGACCTTAAAATAACCTTAAAGTCAAGTAGTTGAACGTAAAATATAAATATTGAGAAACAAATTTTGAATTAATGATAGTTTTTAAGTGTTATTAATGTTTAATCAAAGGGATTTTGATTAATTGAAAAAAATTAAAGTACAATCTGTATATTTATCCTATTAATAATGTTATAAAAAGAAAGTTATGATGAACTTCAACCCCTTAACAAGTTAGATAATTTATATGACTGTGAAAAAGAGTTTGTGGGTATATGGCCAAAAACATGGAACCTGCCATCAAAAAAGTATTTCCCCAAGCCAAACTAGTTACTGATAGGTTTCATGTTGTCAGATTAGCGATGGAGGCATTGCAACATATCAGGGTAAACCTAAAATGGCAGGAAATCGATAAGGAAAACGAGGTCGTGAAGACTTCAAAAGAGCAGCAACAAAAGCATGTGGCGGAAGATTTGGAAATGGGTATACCCAAAACAGTTACTTGCAAGGTGCAGGTATTTATTGGTAAAGAAGGAAAATGAGTGGACTCAAAACCAGACACAGAGGTCTATTCTTTTTAAAAGATACACGGAATTAAAGGCTGCTTATTTACAGACTTTGGCATTCAGGAACATTTATGAAGATAAAAGCAATGAGTCTGCCAAGGTAAGATTTACAGCATGGTGTATGAGGTTATAGAAAAACAAATTAAGGAATTTTGCACAGTGGCAAATACGGTAAAATGCAATATTGATAACATCCTCAATTTCTTTAATAACAGAAGCACAAACACAAATGCCGAATCTTTTAATTCCAAATTAAAACTATTCAGAGCTAATCTTAGAGGTGTAACGGATACTAAATTCTTTCTCTTTAGGCTTGCTAAACTATTTGTATTGTCCATGAAATATTTATGTGAGCCTATTTTGCCAAGAATATTTTGCATTTTAGCCTTAAAAGTATAACTCAATTTAATAACAGTTTCTGTGCTTGCAGTAGAGGATGTAAATATTTTCTTTATCTATAACCTTGTTAATTTTTGTTAACATTATACGATGCTCAATCTTTAAAATAGCACACAGATTTTTATAAACGGCTTTTTTCCATTAGGTTTGCACGACTTCAATAGGTGTGTTTTCCATCAAATCATTTTAGTCAGGGTAGGTCTTATTCGCATTGCAGTAGTTGCGTGGGTATTGTATTTATATATTCTATGTTTCAAGAACTAGAACATAAATTGCAATGAGAAAAGAAAATTAATAGAAGATATAAAATAAAAAATATGGCAAAGTACATTTTTGTTACAGGGGGTGTAACGAGTAGTTTAGGTAAAGGAATTATAGCAGCAAGTTTGGCAAAGCTGTTACAAGCAAGGGGACTTTCAGTAACTATTCAAAAGCTTGATCCGTACATTAATGTAGATCCTGGTACACTAAACCCTTACGAACATGGTGAGTGTTATGTAACAGAAGATGGGGCTGAAACCGATTTAGATTTGGGACATTACGAACGTTTTCTAAACACTTTTACTTCTCAAGCCAACAACGTAACCACAGGAAAGATTTATCAAACGGTAATCAATAAAGAAAGAAATGGGGATTTCTTAGGCAAAACTGTTCAGGTAGTTCCACATATTACTGATGAGATAAAGCGTAGAATGCTTTTATTGGGCAAAGGTGGTCAATTTGATATTGTTATTACCGAAATAGGAGGAACAGTAGGCGATATAGAAAGCTTGCCATTTATAGAAGCCGTACGCCAATTACAATGGGAATTACCAGAAGAAAAAGTGATGGTAATTCACCTTACGCTTGTTCCTTATTTGAAAGCTGCAAAAGAATTAAAGACTAAGCCTACACAACACAGTGTGAAAATGCTTAGCGAAACTGGCGTTCATCCCGATGTTTTGGTTTGTAGAACTGAAGAACCTCTTGGAAATGATATTAAAAGGAAAATTGCCCTTTTTTGTAATGTAAAGCAAGAAGCTGTAATTGAAGCTATGGATGCATCTACTATCTATGAAGTTCCATTGTTAATGCTTCGCGAGAAGTTGGATATCATCTGTATGAAGAAGCTACAGATAACTGAATACAAGGAACCTAATTTAGATAAATGGAAAGCATATCTTGATAAACTAAAATATCCAAAGAGCAAAGTAACCATTGGATTGATAGGTAAATACATTGAGCTTCAGGATGCTTATAAATCTATACTTGAAAGTTTTATTCATGCGGGAGCCATGAATGAAGTAAAGGTTCAGGTAATTAATGTGCACAGCGAATTTATTACTGATGAAAATGTTTGCGAAAAACTAGATGGTTTAGATGGCCTTTTAGTTGCTCCAGGCTTTGGTACAAGAGGAATAGAAGGTAAAATAATTGCTGTAAAATATGCAAGAGAAACAGGAATGCCTTTCTTCGGTATCTGTTTAGGAATGCAAATGGCAGTGATAGAGTTTGCAAGAAATGTATTAGGACTTAATGGTGCTCATTCTACAGAAATGGATGCTAATACTTCTAATCCTGTTATCAATATGATGGAGGAACAAAAGAAGATAAAGATGATGGGGGGAACCATGCGTCTTGGAGCATATCCTTGCGAATTGACAGAAGGATCATTAGCACATAATATATATGGTAAAACAGCCATTAGCGAAAGACATAGGCACAGATACGAGTTTAATAGCGATTATCTGGAACAATTTGAAGCCAACGGTATGAAAGCCACTGGTATAAACCCAGATTCTGGCTTGGTAGAAATAATAGAAATAGCAGATCATCCTTTCTTTATTGGCGTGCAATATCACCCAGAATTAAAAAGTACTGTAGAAAGCCCAGCGCCATTGTTTGTAGGCTTTATTGCTGCCGCAAAAGAACACAATGAAAAAACTAGTAGCTCAAAAGCTACAACATTGCGTGACGCATTAATTTAATGTATTTGTAATTGAGGATATAATTATGGGAAGCAGTTGTTTTTATAAGCTGCTTCCCCCTTAAATTTGTGTTTAACAGCTATGCAAGTACATAAAGAGTTATCTCAGTTACCTCACTTCAACAACGCAGTAATTACCATTGGCACTTTTGATGGTGTGCATTTGGGGCATCAACAAATAATAAGGCAACTTAAAGAAACTGCTCAAAAAATTAATGGCGAAACGGTTATCATTACCTTCAATCCACATCCACGATCTGTAATTGGCACTTATGGTGGGCAGGTTGCACTTCTAAACACCATCGAAGAAAAGATTCATCTGTTAGATGCTGCCGGAATTGACCATCTTGTCATTGTTCCCTTTACAAGAGAGTTTGCCAGTAAAACCGCAGAAGAATACTGTAGAGATTTCATCTATCAGCACTTTAAACCCCATACTATCATAATTGGTTATGACCATCGCTTTGGCAAAAACCGTGTTGGCGACTATCACTTACTAGAGGAAATAGGGTTAGAACTTGGTTTTCAGGTGATGGAAATTGATGAAAAAGTATTGAATGACATCATTATTAGTAGCACCGGCATACGCAACGCATTACTGAATAATGAAATACCAATTGCTAATGGCTTCTTGGGTTACCCCTACTTCTTCGAAGGTGAAGTAGTACATGGCAACCAATTGGGCAGAACGATTGGTTATCCAACGGCTAATATTAGTTTAAATACTAACGAAAAACTATTACCTGCGGATGGTGTTTATGCTGTCTCTTTAAACATAAAACCTACAAATCATCCCACTCTTTATGGAATGATGAATATTGGATTCCGTCCCACCGTTGATGGCAAGAAAAGACTGGTGGAAGTAAACATATTCAATTTCTCTCAAGAGATTTATGGCAAAACACTACAGATACATGTTCATGCTTTCCTGCGTAACGAAGTAAAGTTTAATGGCATCGATGCCCTGATAACACAACTAGAAGGAGATGCAGTAAAGGCAAAAGAGTTATTGGTAGAACTAGCGAAATAAATTAACTGCAAAGGAAGTATAACCACGAGAGACACAAGGAAAAGTAACAGTATGAACACAAAGTTTTTATACTATATTTTATTCAAAACTTAGTGTTCCTTGTTGGAAACCATTGTGTACCCCGTGGTAAATTCGCTCTTACTCTTCACTATTATTTCCTACGTATTTACGCCACTTTTCTATCATTAGCCTCATATCATCTGGCAGTTCTGTCGTAAAAAATATCGGTTGCTCAGTTCTAGGATGTATAAAACCAAGTGTTTTTGCATGTAAAGCACATCTTGGGCAAATTTCTAAACAGTTGTCTACAAACTGCTTGTACTTAGTATAGATAGTTCCTTTCAGTATTTTTTCTCCACCGTATTCCCAATCATTAAAAAGGGTATGACCTATGTGTTTCATGTGAACCCTTATCTGATGTGTGCGTCCAGTTTCTAACACACATTCTACAACCGTTACATAATTCATTCTTTCTAAAACAGAATAATGCGTTATGGCATGCTTACCCACTTCTCCCTCCGGAAAAGCAGCAAACATTTTACGGTATTGAGGATGGCGTGCCACATGTGCTACAATAGTTCCCTTATCGTCATCCACATCGCCCCAAACTACGGCAACATATTTTCTCTGAACGGTATGATTAAAGAATTGTTTCGATAAATGTGCCGCTGCCATTGCATTTTTGGCCATGACAATAAGCCCCGTAGTGTTTTTATCAATCCGGTGCACCAAACCAAAACGGGGAAGCGACTCTTCACTTATCTCTGGATTCTGTTGAAGCAAATGATAGAATACACCGTTTAATAATGTACCAGAAAAATTGCCAACTCCAGGATGAACCACCATATTGGCTTGCTTATTTATTACCAATACGTCTTCATCTTCATATACAATGTTTAGGGGTACTGGTTCCGATTTTAGTATGGTGTAGTCGGGGTTTACAAAAGTCATCAAAACAATGTCGTCCCCTGGTTTTATTCTGTAATTGCTCTTAACAATCTTGCCGTTTACGGTCAGGAAGCCAGCATCAATGCCTTGTTGTATTTTATTTCTGGTAGCGCCCTCTATGTGGTTTTGTATCCATTTGTCTATCCTAATAGGTTCTTGCCCTTTATCCACAGTAAAGGTCTTCTTTTCGTATACATCTTCACTGTTCTCGTCTTGTACCAAATTTACGTCCACATTCATAAGCGCAAATATATAATAACATACAGTTATCAGTGAACAGTGAACAGTTAGCAGTAATCAGTTAGCAGTTAGGAGTTGATTCTTTTCATTGATAACTGATAACTGCTAACTGTTAAATGTCTTCGTCTATAGAATTTGCATTCGATGAACCTGCCTTCACACTTGCTTTTTGGTATTCGCCCACTCTTTTAGCAAAGAAGTTGTTTTTACCCTAAAGTGAAATCAATTCCATAAAGTTGAATGGGGTGGTGGAATTATAAACCTTATTACTGTTCATTGCTAAAATTGTCTGTCAGCAACAAATTCAAGGCATTGGCACATAAGTTCAGTGTTCATGCCTATCAAGCTTAACGGCAGTGCACTACTTACACACTCCTTCTCAATCTCCACCGCGTCTGTAATAATTTCTGTAACCGTTTCTTTTGGTAATGGATTCACCAAGTGTTGCATATAAAGTAAGCAGGCAAAGTAGCAATGCAAGCCTTCATCACGGCTAATTAGTTCATTTGCAAAACTTAGTCATGGCAGCAATCCACGTTTCTTCAGCCAAAAAATAGAGCAGAAACTACCCTTAAAAAAGATGCCTTCCTCCGCTGCAAAAGCCATCAAACGCTCTGCAAAGCTTCCATTATCTATCTAGCGAAATGCCCACTGACCTTTTTTCTGCACACAATCAATGGTATCAAATTGACGCAACGCATGTAAAGAAATGTCAATAAAAGTTGGTCTTCTATCGTCAGTTTACTTTTTCTGCCACGTTTACTGAGTGGATTTGCCTATCGATGCTGTTAGAATCCCGTAATTAGTTTTGATAAAATAACGCCAAATGTGCCGTAAATAACCCAAACTAACCGATGAAAGTCTACACAGTACTATTATTCTTGTATTTTGAATAGTGACTTATAATGCTGACAAGAACGGTTTTTGTCACAATTTATTTTGGAAAGATGACTATTAGCAAACAGAACCTTACTTTCGCAAAAAATTAATTTAAATGGGAATCGCAGACAAATTAGCAGAATTGAGAAATGGAAAAAGTGACGCTAACCTAAAAGTTGGAGAGGCGTTTTTGGCAGAGAATAAAACAAAACCCGGTGTTACCGAAACCGCAAGTGGATTGCAGTATGAAGTAATTACATTGGGTACAGGTGCAAAACCAAGTGCAACAAACACCGTAACTTGTCATTATCATGGTACATTGATAGACGGAACTGTGTTTGATAGCAGTGTGCAAAGGGGACAGCCAGCTTCTTTTCCTTTAAACAGGGTAATTAGTGGATGGACAGAAGGGTTGCAGTTAATGCCAACGGGTAGCAAGTTCAGGTTCTTTTTACATCCATCATTAGCTTATGGTGATAGACAAGTAAGTGCACAGATTGGAGCTAACAGTACCTTGATATTCGATGTAGAATTGATTAGTTTCTAGTCAAGTCGGGAGTCGAAAGTTTAAAGTCGATAGTCGTTAGTCAAAAAACAAAAGTCGATTGTCCTAATGCATAATGAAGAGGCAGTAGAGAAGTTTTATCTTCCCCACTGCCTTTTTTTTATATTCTCATACTATCGACTTCTAAATCTTTACTTTCGAATTGTTTTATCATTCTTTGCTTTTTTACCTAAATGTGAAGTCTCGGGACTACCTCCCGAAGTCTCAAGCCGACCTCTTGCAATCTCGGGAGATGTTCCCTTAATCTCGGGAGGTGTTCCCTTCATCTCGGGAGGTGTTCCCTTCATCTCGGGAGGTGTTCCCTTCATCTCGGGAGATGTTCCCTTCATCTCGGGAGGTGTTCCCTTCATCTCGGGAGGTATTCCATTCATCTCGGGAGGTGTTCCCTTCATCTCGGGAAGTGTTCCCTTCATCTCGGGAAGTATTCCCTTAATCTCGGGAAGTGTCCCCTTAATCTTGGGAAGTGTCCCCTTAATCTCGGGAAGTGTTCCCTTAATCTCGGGAAGTGTTCCCTTAATCTCGGGAAGTGTTCCCTTAATCTCGGGAAGTGTTCCCTTCATCTCGGGAGGTGTTCCCTTCATCTCGGGAGGTACTCAGTAAACGTCGGGAGGTAGTCACGGGACGTTACTAGCAAGCCCTAAAAGAGTCAATTAGCTATTGTAAAGCCATTACAATAATGAAAAGGTTGTAATTTGTACTTTGAGGTGAATATGTGGAGCACAAATTAAATTTCATGTGAGAATGTGAATAGGGTATCAAGAAATGATTTTCAATTGATGATACCCTTGTACGCAGTTGATTAGCTTATAAAACGAAAGAAGCCTTGCAATAAACAAGTCTAATGTATATTGTAAGGCTTCTTTCGTTTTAGGCATAGCTAAATTAGTCGTCATGCATTTTAATAGCTGCAACATCAGGCTTTGCTTTTCCACGGTGGCAAGTATTACAAGTTACGAGTTGCAATGGAGTAGCATCGCTTGTAGGATGCGAAATGGAATTGATGTATTTATCATTCATTTCATTTGTCATCAATATCATCTTACGGGTAACTTCTTTTATCGGATTGGCATCACTTGCCATATCGGGCTTCTTTGGATTACTTGCAGAACGGGCGTGGCAATAACCACACTTTACATTTAAAGCTACTTTATAGTAATCCATTAAATGATCTAGGCTATCATGACTAATATCTTTGGGTAATACTTTCAAGTTCCGCTGTCTAGGCTGCTCCTTAGGCGAAATAGCCGCAATGCTAGCAAATGTTACCGCCGCAATTAATGCTACGAAGGCAATTTTGTATTTGTGAGTCTTGAACATAATATTTAATTTAGAATGGAAAAATAGCTGTATTTGTTCAACAATAAAAAGTATTCGGTAAAAAGCTATTATTAATACTCATTCTGCTGTTGCGGCGGGGTTTGCAGTACCGGTTTCTTCTTATTATTAACAGGTTTAGCAGGTTTGTTCTCCTCCTTACTTTCCTCCAATTGTAGCTTCTTATTCTTTTTTATCATATCCTCAAGTTTCTGTTGGTTCACGTTGCCATCTTCATTTAGTATGGCGTCTTCCATCGGTGCATTTCCGTTAGTAAGTACTTGTGTAGGGAGTTTGTTGGTGTGTTCCCATTTGTTATTTATCCATGTAAATGCTTCATAGCTTCCATCAGGTATGTAAGTGTACAAGTTCTCAGGTTCATTTTCTTCGCTTATCAGGTGATCATACACTATCATCTGTGTTCTATTATCATAGTTAAATTTCAGTTTTGATTCTTTTTTATATTCTAAGTTAAAACGAAGAACTGGCTTCCTATGCTTTACCGTATCTCGGGCAGGCGTTTCGAACCTGAAATAGTCACCACCAAAATGCGGTACTCCTTCTTCGTCAAAAGTTAATATATCCATCCACTTCTTGTTACTTCGAGGGCCATTCTCATCGAAGCCAAGTAATGTGTACACGTTTTTATTGCCATCTTTATTCAGTAATATTTTGTAATAGATAGCACCAATCCAATTATTTATATCTCTGATGGAGTCATTGGGGGCATTGGTAAAAGAGCTGGCATCAAACAATGGAAACAACTTTAAGCTACCATTTTTGGTACGCATTTGTATGGCACCGCGCTGACGATAGTAAGTGTAATCTTTCATCATCTGCCAAGTAAATATCCTGAAGCTACTGTCGGGGGCGTATAGTTTTGATATTGTCTCTATAGAATCAAAAGGGTAGGAGAAGGAGTTCTTAACCTTCAGTGCCTGTACAAGTCCACGAGTGAATACGCTGTCTGCATAAAAACGTAAGTACCAATGCTTGCCATTAATCATATCTTCAGAGAAGACTTTCAGCTTTGCCTCGCGTTGTTTTAACTCTGCTTTGCTATCTAGTTTTGCAGGCTGAGACACTGCCAAACTAATAGAACTTATCAATAATATACAAATTAGTAACTGTTTCATTCTGCGGTTGAATTGAAACAAAGTTAATAGGCTGTGCCATTGAAAATAACATGCCCCTAAGGATTCTACAATTTTAGGGATTAATTATAAAGCTTTAGCAAATGCGAGTAAGTCGGTAAACCTAAAATCGATGCTTGTATGAGGGAAATGGGTTTCCGGATTAGTAGTAGCTACAAATACCGTATTGATGCCTGCATTGCGACCAAAGTTCATGTCACTCAATTTATTTCCTACCATGATACTCTTGCTGAAATCTATTGTGGGAAAGTCTTTATTAGCCTGAAAAGCCATACCCGGATTGGGCTTTCTATTGGGAGAATTGTCTTCTAAATCTGAGCAGTAATATATTTTATCTACCCTTCCTTGATTGGCTACTATGTTGTCCAACATATTATTGTGGATGGTATCCAGATCATCTTTGGTCATCAAACCTTTGCCAACGCCCTTCTGATTAGTAACCATCACTATTACGCCAAACTTTTCGTTTAGTATCTCCATGGCTTCCAGCACACCATCATAGAAGTTGAACTCTTCCCAATTCCTGATATAATCTGCTTTCTTTTCATGATTAATCACACCATCACGATCAATAAATAGTGTCCAGGATTTGTCAATATCTTTAAGTAGTTGAGAGTCGAAAGTCATAAGTCGAGAGTATTCAGTCGTGAGTCGGGAATCGGGAATCGCAAGTTAGGGTTCTATACTTGCGATTCCCGACTTACGACTCACGGTTTGTCCTTAAAATCTGTTTGTGCTTGTAAATAATCTTGAGGGATGCCAATATCAATAAAGTAAGCGTCTTGTACTAATCCGCTCATCTTTCTTTGTTGGTAGAGGGCTTCCATGTAGTCCTTTTCAAAGGAAAACTTTTGGGGTAATGATTCAGCCAAGAAGTTGGCTACATTCAGTACATACAAACCGCCATTAATCAATCCTTCTTTATAATATTGTTTTTCCTTAAATGATGCAATGCTGTAATCCTCCTTTAGTTCCACAACACCATATCTTTCAAAGTCTTGCATAGGTTTTAAAGATAGTGTGCAGTCGGAGATTGTTTCAGTGTGCCTTGCCAATAATGCAGATAGGTTTACATCAAACAGTGTATCTCCATTAGTCACAAATACATTCTTTTCGGTAGCCTTTTGGCAAGAAAGATAAATGCCACCACCGGTACCTAATGGTTCTTCTTCTATGGCAAACTGAACTTGAAGAGTAGGATAATGTTCAGCCACATAATCTATGATAGCTTCCTTCATGTAGCCAAGCGACAAGATGAATTTCTCTACACCTTGCTTTTGCAGGTAATCTATTACGTAGCCTATGAATGGTTTGCCATTTACGGGCGCCATACATTTGGGTAAGTCGGGCACGGCACTTCGTAATCTTGTGCCTAGTCCGCCGGCAAGTATTATTGCCTCACCCCCCCCGACCCCTAAAGGGGAGTAAGAAGGCTCATTATTTTTCAGATTACTCATAATTTATATTGCTTTAACCACAAGGAACACAAAGGTTTATCACAAAGAACACAATGATTTTTATTTATTGCTTTTACCACAAAGTCCACTAGGGTTATTCACAAAGAACACAAAGTTTTTTATAATTTATCTAACCACAAAGTACACAAAGGAAAAAGTAAAATCTTAGTGTCCTTTGTGGTAAACCTTTGTTGACTTAGTGGTTAACCCTTAAAAGCCCCTTTAGGGGTTGGGGGCAAATACTTTTTCTTCTACTAGTTCGCAAATGATATGTCCTAATAGTATGTGACTTTCCTGTATTCTCGGTGTAATGGTAGATGGTACGTTAAACAAATAATCGCTCAATGCCTTCATGTCGCCACCACTTTCGCCCGTTAATCCAATGGTTACAATCCCTCTTTCTCTTGCTACTTCAAAGGCTTTGATGATGTTTACAGAGTTGCCCGAAGTACTAAAACCAAGTATCACATCGCCCGTTACGCCAATGCCATCTAATAGGCGGGCATAAATAACATCATAACTATAGTCGTTTGCCACAGCTGTTAGGTACGATGTATTGCAATGCAAAGCCTCGGCAGGCAAGGCACGTCTATTTTTATAAAACCTGCCACTAAACTCAGCTGCCAAGTGTTGCGCATCGGCAGCACTGCCACCATTACCACAAAACAACACCTTATTGCCAGCCGCAAATGCATCACTTATCACATCCACCACCGTATTTAGCGTTTGCAGCATCGTTTCATCCTGCAATATTTTTTCTTTCACACTGATAGAAGAAGCTATCAGTTCCTTAATCTTATTATCCATGTTGTTATTTTATATTCTGAATTTTAAATTTTAAATTAAAGTCTCATCATTCAAAATTCAAAACTTAAAATTCAAAATAAATTAATTCTTATTGTGTTGTCCACGTTGTTAATCCAACTTGAGTTAGTTGGTAGTTTTTTACTTCGCCACCAAATTTTAAGAGGGTATCTATTACCTTATATCTATTATTACCAGGGCAATAGAATGTCATAAATCCACCACCGCCGGCACCACTTATCTTTCCACCACTAGCACCGGCCGCTTTGGCTGCACTATAAATATCATCAATCAAACCATTGGTAATGCTCTTCGCCATCAGCTTTTTCTGTTCAAAACCATAGTCCAGTATATGCCCTATTTCGTGAAGCTTTCCTCTTAGCAAAGCCTCCTTCATCATTTTGGATTGTTCCTTTAGTTGGTGCATCGCATCCACCGAAGCCACTTTCTTTTGCGTCACATTACTTTGTTGCTCCTTTATAATGGTAGCACTTTCCCTGCTTGTAGCCGTATAATAAAGCACCAAGTTATTTTCTAATTCATTCAGATATTCCTGACGTATGCGCAGCGGATTAACAATAACTTTATCATTACCATAAAACTCCATAAAGTTTACACCACCAAAAGTAGCCGCATATTGATCCTGCTTTCCACCACTAAGTTGCAAATCATTACGCTCAATATCGAAGGCATAATGAGCAATGTCATAATCGCCCAAAGGCAGTTTTAGCATCTCTACAAAGGCACCAATAATGGCCACCACAAGCGTAGATGAAGTTCCCAATCCACTACCGGCGGGCGCATCTACAAAAGTGCTCAGTTTAAAACCTCCTTGCTTTATGCCATAATCTTTTTGGATGCGGTTATACACGCCCTTCAGCAAATCGAGCTTGCCATTAATGGGTAAAGTAGTGGTCCACGGGTAAGATTCTACTTCATTTCTATCCAATGCCTGTACAATAATTTCGTCGCCATTGGTGGGTTCTATGGAAGCGTGGGCATATAAAGAGAGGGTTGCATTGAGAATAGCACCTCCAAACTCGTCGCTATAAGGACTAACATCTGTGCCTCCACCTGCCAAACCAATACGTAAAGGCGCTTTACTGCGATATATCATTCTATGTTTTTTATGTGGCTTTGCTTAGCTGCCACCGTATGCCAGCAATCCTTATGGATGCGGGTGGCAAAGCAAAGCTTTTTTTTTGAACGAAAACTTTATAGTAATAAAATGATACTTTTTTAACGGAATAAGATTCTTGTAAAATAAAATGAGGAAGGCTTTTGAGTGAAAATAAGGCACCTGTTTACATTAACAGGCCACTTATCACACGAATTATATGGCCTGTTTACGCAAACAGGCCACTTATAACGCGAAATATATGACCTGTTAACGCAAACAGGTCTCTTAAATAACTTTTAAATGACCAGTTTACATTAACAGGCCATTTAATTAATTTATATGTGCCACATTATTGATACTAATTATTTTATTTTGGTTTAGAATAGCCTTTTGTCAATCAAAAGAAAGCTATATTTTACTGATTTTGATTGCTTTTTATTGAAACCGATAAACCCTATAAAGTTTCAATACCTTTATATGGTTATAATTATCAGAAATGGGTAGCTTATTCTGTTTTTAAGTCTATTATTATGATTTAATACTCCAAATTTATCGTTTTAAGAAATCATTATAAGCCTGAAACCATTTTCTAGGCAGTATATTTAAAATAGCCATTAACTTCGATTTCTTGTTGACTAATAAAGGGTATCTATATCCCTTCATCAAAATATTAGCAATAGATAACAATAGATTAAATGAGTACAAAAGGAAAGGTTTTAGTGGCAATGAGTGGCGGTATAGATAGTACCGTAACGGCACTTATGCTGCATAAGGAAGGTTATGAAGTGATAGGCATCACGATGAAAACTTGGGATTATGCTACAAGCAATGCTAGCAGTAAGGAAACTGGCTGCTGCAACATCGATAGCTTTAACGATGCCCGACAAGCTGCGGTAGATAATGGTTTCCCACATTTTATACTAGATATAAGGGATGAGTTTGGTGATTTTGTAATTGAGAACTTTGTAGAAGAATACTTGGCCGGGCGCACACCAAACCCTTGTGTGATGTGCAATACCCACATTAAATGGCGTGCATTACTGAAAAGAGCGAATGCTTTGGGCTGCCAATGGATTGCCACCGGTCACTATGCCGAAGTGAGGCAACATACCAATGGTAGATATGTGATTAGCAAAGGATTGGACGAAACTAAAGATCAGAGCTATGTGCTTTGGGGACTGGATCAGGAGTTACTTAGCCGTACCATCATGCCTTTGGGGAAATATAGAAAGACGGAGATACGCCAAATGGCAGTAGATATGGGCTACCCAGAATTGGCTAAGAAGAACGAAAGCTACGAGATATGTTTTGTGCCAGATAATGACTATCGCGGCTTTTTGAAACGCAGAGTAGAAGGGTTGGAAGAAAGAGTAGATGGCGGTTGGTTTGTAGATAAAACTGGTAAAAGACTAGGCAAGCATAAAGGCTATCCCTTTTATACAATCGGGCAACGTAAAGGATTGGAAATAGCATTGGGAAGGCCAGCTTATGTTACCAATATTAATCCTGATACTAACACCGTTACACTAGGAGAGGAGTCTGATTTGGATCAGAGCGAAGTGCAAGTGATAAAGATAAATTGGGTGAAGTATGATGGTATCACTGATGGAATGGAGGCACTCACCAAAATTAGATATAAGGACAAAGGTGGTTTGAGTACCTTGAATAATAGCGATAATGGATTGAAGATTCGTTTTTATGAAGATGTAAAAGGAATTGCACCAGGGCAGAGTGCCGTGTTTTATGAAGGCAACGATGTAATAGGCGGTGGTATCATTCAGAAAACAGTTTTTAACAGTGAACAATAATCAGTGAACAGTAAACAGTAAACAGTGAACAGTGAGTTGTGAGCAGACAATATTTATTAGTGATTAGTAATTTCGCACTGATAACTAATTACTGTTAACTGGTCACTTTTAACTGGTCACTGAAAAAATTTATATATGAAATATTTGATTGTTGTAGTCCTATTAGTTTTTTCTGTTGTTGGTTGTAAGAAACAAACAGAAAAACTAGATATTGCAGATGTGGCTTCTTATTATCCTCTGAGTATTGGCAATGTATTTTTTTATAAAATGGATAGTACAAGACTAGTGAATTTTACTAGTTTGGGTACAGTTTATTATCTGGTAAAAGATTCAGTGGCAGCATCGTTTATTGATTTAACTGGTCGTAAGAGTTATACTGTTTTTCGTTATTTAACCGATACACTTGCTATTCAGCCATACCAATATTCCGAAACACACTATGTGGTCTATGACAAGAGCAGAATAGAATATGTGGATGGTAGAAACTTTCGATTTATTCCTCTAGCCAACCCGCTATCATTCAATACTTCATGGTATGGGAATACCTATCTAGATTCAGCACAGCTCCGTATCTCAGACAATACTACTTATTTTGGGTGGCTCTATCAATATACAAGCATCAATCAGCCACACACGGTGTTGGATAGTACCTATCAAAACACTATTAGTGTGCAACAAGTAGCCGATAGTTCGATTGGAGATTTTGATATACACAAAGCGAATAGCAAAACCTATTCTAAGGAAGTGTATGCAAAGGGGGTTGGGTTAGTGGAGAAAAATATTATTAACTATTTCTTTCAACCGGAAATTGATACGCCCGTGTTTAAAGCTGGTTATTACGAAGATGGTTATTTTGCAGTAAATCTTCGTTTGGTAAGTTACAAGAAGTAGCTGTTAATTACTAATGACCTAGTACTTATAACCTAATACTTATTTAAGGGCATTAATCAACCAAATTATCGTTGCCTAATTGTTTTATTATTTCCTTTTTGGATGACTCATCTCTATTTTGACTAAGTTTAAATACATGGTCGATGGTTGTTACTTCTATTTCAAAGCCTACAATTGCCCTCATATTTTCCCTAACATAGTCTGCACTCATATTCTTTACAGCCGAGGGGCTTTCAGCATTACCTTCAAAATGATTAGTAAGTTTAACCAACAAGTCGAGTAATCCCTCATTATTGAAAAAGTGGACAATCCCTTTCACATGCACTGCCCTATAATTCCAAGTGCTGGCTACATTTTGTTTTGTGTACCAACTAGCACTGATGTAAGCATGATCTCCAGAAAATATTGCAAGCACATTAGGATTCTGCTCTATTGCTAAGGCGTGTGCTTGCTTACGCATGATATGAGCTTGCAGATACAGTTTTCCCTCTCTTTGTTCAAACAATACTGGTATATGTGTTGCTACAGGATGCCCATTAGCATCAACACAACACATCGTGATAAATGGGTGGGCTTGCATAAAAGCATAAACTTCTTCCTGATTATTAGCCTTAAAGTGTGGGAGATTATACATGTATAAATCGGTTGATTGGTTAGTTAAATTGTTGACTCGAATTAGATTTTAGGTGATACATTAAGTAATAAAAATAAAAAAGGGCCAAGATAGAAATCTAGCCCCGTTTTAAAATCCAATATCCTATGAAAAACCGATGCAAATATGAACTTTACTTTTCATAGTAACAAATAAAATAATTATTTTTTTCAACTTAGTTTCAAGAGACTTTTTTGATTGAGATGATTATATCATATCCTTCAAAAGTTTCACAACGTGATCAATTTCTTTGTAAGTATTATGTTTACTAAATGAGAATCGAACGGTATCAAGATTAGGGTCATTGTTTACGGCTTGCATTACATGACTCCCCTGATTTGCTCCACTAGTACAAGCGCTACCACCACTTGCACAAATGTTATTAATATCTAGATTATAAATCAACATTTCACTCTTTTCTGTTCTAGGTATACTAATACTAAGCACTGTATATAAACTGCTGCCTGCCACATCGCCATTAAAATGAACGTTTACAATATGTTTTTGTAGTTGCTCCATCATATATAGTTTCAGGCTTTTAACGTAAGTACTATCTGCCTCGTAATTGTGACTTGCAATCTCTAATGCTTTGGCAAAACCAACTATACCATACAAGTTCTCTGTGCCAGCCCGCATATTTCGCTCTTGTGCACCGCCATATATAAATGGATGAATCTTTACATTCTCATTTATATAAACAATTCCTACGCCCTTTGGACCATGGAATTTGTGTGCAGAACCCGTAATAAAATGAACAGGCGTATTACGCAAATTGATGGGGTAATGTCCAAGTGTTTGTACAGTATCGGAAAAGAATATGGCGTTATATTGTTTGCAAATATCTCCGATGGAGTAAATGTCCGAAAGGTTGCCAATCTCATTATTTGCGTGCATGAGTGCCACAAGGCATTTGTCTGTGATAGTGGATAGCAACGCAGCAAGATTATCTAAATCAATATGTCCATTGGGCAAAAGCTTTACATACGAAAGCGAAATGTTTTCAGTTTTATGTAGGTATTCTACAGTATGTAAAGTGGCATGATGCTCAATAGGAGAGGTGATGATGTGCAAACACCCCAAATCTTTCACAGCTGCCATCAATGCCATATTGGTGCTTTCTGTACCACCAGAAGTAAAGAATATCTCGGCAGGATGTGCATTTAAAAGCTTTGCCACCAACTTTCTAGCGTTCTCAATAGCCAATCTACTTTCTCTGCCATAACTATAGATAGATGAAGGGTTGCCAAACTGCGTCGTAAGGTAGGGCATCATTGCTGCCAATACCTCAGGATCTAAAGGTGTGGTAGCTGCATTGTCTAGATATATTCTTTCTTTCATGATTTCGAAGTTAGCGTCTTATTCGTAAAACGAGAAACGGGAATCGAAAGTAAGCTGAATATTACTTGCGATTCCCGTTTTTACGTTTTACGTCTGTCTCTATGAATGCATTGCCTCATTTATGTCTTGCATCAATCTATTAGAAATATTAGTGGCGGTTGTTTCAAAGCTACTTTCAGAGTAAATACGAATAATAGGTTCTGTATTACTCGTTCTAAGATGTACCCAGTCATTATCAAACTCAATCTTTAAACCATCTTCCGTGTTAATGGGGTTCTTCTTGTATTTCTTCTGTATGTGAGCAAATACTTTCTTAATGTCTACACCATGATCTAATTCTATTTTGTTTTTACTCATAGTGTAATTAGGATATTGATTACGCAGTTTACGTACACTTATTTTCTCATGTGCCAGGTGTGTTAAAAATAAAGCAATACCTATCAACGCATCTCTTCCATAATGTAAGTCAGGAACAATGATTCCTCCATTTCCTTCCCCACCAATTACGGCATTGGTTAGTTTCATTTTGGTTACCACATTTACTTCTCCCACAGCACTTGGCGTATATTCTCCACCATGTTTCAGCGTAACATCTTTTAGTGCACGAGTAGACGACATATTACTAACGGTATTACCTTTTTTATGTTTCAGTACATAATCAGCCACAGCTACAAGCGTGTATTCCTCCCCAAAAAGACTTCCATCTTCACAAACAAAGCAAAGTCTGTCTACATCTGGATCAACGGCAATGCCCAGGTGTGCTTTTTGTTTCACGACAGCATCGCACAATCCCCTCAAGTGTTGTGGAAGTGGTTCAGGGTTGTGTGCAAATTGACCATTTATTTCACTGTTCAAAACAGTGAAATCCTTAAGTCCTAATGCAGTAAGCAAAGCAGGAACCGCAGTAGCTCCTGTACTATTAATAGCATCAATTACTATTTTAAAGTTAGCATTGGCAATGGCGGACACATCCACTAAAGGATAATTTACAATGGCAGTAATATGTTTCTGTAGTGCATCTGTATCTAATGAATACGATCCCAAACTATCAACACCGGCAAAACTATAATTGTCATTAGCAGCAAGTTCTAGTATGGTTAATCCGTCGTCTCCACTAATAAATTCTCCTTTATGATTCAATAATTTCAATGCATTCCATTCTTTAGGGTTATGGCTTGCCGTAAGGATAATGCCACCAGCTGCATTATGAAATACTACCGCCATTTCTACAGTTGGGGTGGTGCTAAGGTCGAGGTCAATTACGTTTAAGCCAAGTGCATTTAGGGTGCTAATCACTAGTCCTTGCACCAATTCTCCACTAATACGTCCATCTCTTCCAATAACAATCTTTTTGCTATTATTCAGCGCGTCTTGTTTTAAAATCCAAGTGCCGTAAGCAGCAGTAAATTTAACCACATCAATGGGAGACAATGACTCTCCAACACGTCCTCCAATGGTTCCTCTGATACCTGAAATACTCTTGATTAATGACATATATTAATATTAAATTTTTTGTAGCCAGTGGATGCAAACATAAAAGAAAACTTTTTTCTAGGTATGCTTATTTTTTACTCCCTCAGGGCAAACGCACTAAAATTAATTGGATAAAATATACCACATAGTCACATAGCCACATAGTGTTCAGTAAGGAAACGCTTCGCTTTAAGTAAAAAATTAGGGTTACTGTTTCCAAGTTATATAACTTGCGTAGAGGCATCTTGCAGTT
>CANCVE010000037.1 GCA_947381435.1 Chitinophagaceae bacterium | reverse complement strand
ACAACGAGTGCACAACATGAAAGAATCAATGGAAACATCCAGTCCCTAATAGCAAAGGCAAGAGGATTTGTAAATTTTGAACGGTTTAGGATTAATGTGATGTTCTATTATGGGAAAATTAATATCCCACACAAGATTTAGAATAACCTTATTAACATTTGAATTCATAATTTTTGATAGGTTCTCGGTTACGAAAGTTTAGTTAATGTCATTGTCAATAAATATAGTATTTTGTACAATTCTTTTAAGTAACGTTCATTTCTCAATAACAAGGCATATTATAGTATGGTCAATCATTCTACTAAATCTTTTTTATCCCTTCTACTAATTCTATTTACTGCAATTAGAGTACAAGCTCAACATAGTTTATACATTGATACTGTTAAAAACGGTGTAAAAGCTGGTACAAATATTTCAGTGTCTCTACGAACAAAAGGATTTTATGGGATTGTTGGTTTTCAAGGATCGCTTAATTGGGATACCACTACACTTTTATACAATGGAATTACTTGTGGAACTGAAAGTACTATAAAACTTACTGCTAGTGATGTAAATGTTGCTGCTAATTACATAACTTTTCTTTGGACAGATGCATCATTAACGCCCAATACTGTTAGCGATACAAGCAGATTGTTAACCTTGAGTTTTATAGTAAAAAAAGATGTAATTGGTATAAATACCGTATCGCTCTCCAATACGCCAATACCAATTCAAATTGTGGACAGCTTTATTGCAACACCCATTAGTTTGAAATCATTTATGGGAAATTATGATGCTGGTCGGGTTAATCTAAATTGGAATGTTGTTAATGATATTAGTGTGTCCAACTACATCGTTCAGTACAGTAATAACGGTATTAACTTTAAAAATATCAAATCAATCAATGCTTTAAATAAAGCAGGAGAACTTAGTTATAGTTTCAAAGATCAAATTGCCTCCAACATACAAAATGTATATTATAGACTTTTGATTGTTGATCATGATGGTACCTATTCTTTTAGCAAAATTATAGTTGTAAAAACAATAGAAGAAAAGGCGTATTCTTTAATTTCCTATCCAAATCCTGTTCATAATACAATGACTATTGAGATGAATGCAAGAAAATCGCAAAACGTGTCTTTAAAAATAATCAATAGTTTAGGAAAGCAAGTCTATAATAAAAGTATTCAACTGAATGTGGGAATTAATTTAATTTCTTTAGCTGCGGGTAAATACGCTCCTGGAAATTATTTTATTATTGTTGATGGAGATACTACAATTACTCAGCAGTTTATTAAATTCTAGTTATTTCCCAAACTTCTTTTTCAACATCGACAAAGCATCATTGATATTGTTCGACTCTACTGGTTGTTGAGGCTTTGTTCTATCATTATTATATTGTCGGCTACCTCCTTTCTTAGCAGGAGCTTCTTGTGTTTGTTTGATGGAAAGTGCAATACGTTTCCTCGGTATATCCACTTCCGTAATCTTTACCATTACTTTATCGTTCAACTTTAAAATCTCGTTGGGGTCAGTAATAAATGTATGCGAAATTTCGCTCACATGCACCAATCCATCTTGTTTAACGCCTATATCTACAAAAGCCCCAAAGCGCGTGATGTTGGTAACTACACCCGGCACAATCATACCTACTTGTGCATCATCTATCTTATAAATAGCCGCAAATTCAAACTGTTCCAACGAACTTCTTGGGTCTAGGCCAGGTTTCTTCAACTCCTTCAATACGTCCTGAATGGTTAATACACCAATCTGTTCGGTAACATATTTTTTAGGCTCTACTGTTTTCAACAAAGTTTCATTCCCCACCAATTCCTTCACATCCACATTCAGGTCAGCCGCAATCTTTTTCACGATGGGATAAGCTTCTGGGTGAACTGAACTTGCATCCAATGGATTTGTTCCTTCTTTAATGCGCAAGAAACCCGCACATTGTTCGAATGCTTTGCCACCCAAACGAGGCACTTTCATCAACTGATCTCTACTAGTAAACTTGCCAATCTCGTTACGGTGATTTATGATGTTTTCGGCAATCGTATTGCCAATTCCGCTCACATAACTCAATAGGTTTTTGCTAGCAGTGTTCAGGTTTACGCCCACTTGGTTCACGCAACTTACCACTGTTTGGTCAAGCTTTTCTTTAAGCCTACTTTGGTTTACATCATGTTGATATTGCCCCACACCAATGCTTTTCGGATCAAGCTTTACCAGTTCTGCCAATGGATCCATCAATCTACGACCAATGCTAACAGAGCCTCTTACGGTAATATCCTCGTTCGGAAATTCTTCCCTTGCCACTTCAGATGCAGAATAAATGCTAGCTCCATCCTCATTCACCAAGAAAATTGGGATATTTAATTGTAGAGATTTAATAAATTGTTCCGTTTCCCTGCCCGCCGTTCCATCGCCAATGGCAAATGTTTCTATATTATATTTCGCCACCAAATCCTTGATTATATAGCCTGCTTCAAGTTGCTTATTACCTTCATGAATGTAAATAAGGCTTGTTTTTAATAGCGCACCCTGCTCATCCAGACAAACTACCTTGCAACCTGTACGATAACCGGGGTCGATGGCCAATACACGCTTACTTCCCAATGGCGCACTCAATAACAACTGTTTTAGGTTTTCGGCAAACACATTTATCGCTTCTTCATCGGCTTTTGCTTTTAAAGTAGTCCTAAATTCTGTCTCCAAACTAGGATGCAACAATCTTTTGTACGAATCCTTAATGGCTTTCTTCACCTGTTCTACAGAGCTGTTCAGGCTTTCCTTTATATAGATATTTTCTATCAAATCAATGGCCTCTTCCTCCAAGGGAGCAATATTCATACGTAAATGCCCTTCAAGAAATCCACGCAATGTAGCCAGTATCCTATGCGAAGGAATCTTGTGTATCGGTTCACTAAAATCGAAATAATCCTTGTATTTAATGGCTTCTGCCTCTTTTTCGGGCAATACTTTGCTCTGAAACGTAGCAGTATCTTCAAAACACTTCCTCAGTTTGGCACGTACCGTTGCATCCTCATTTACTTGCTCGGCAATGATGTCTCTTGCGCCTTGCAGGGCATCATCCACTGTTAAAACCTTATCATTCAGGAATTCTATCGCTACCGATTCTAAATCTGTTGGCACCTGCGACAAAATCAATTCAGATAAAGGTTCCAAGCCATTTTCCCGTGCCGTTTGCGCCTTGGTTTTACGTTTTGGTTTATAAGGCAGATAAATATCTTCAAGGTCGGTGATGGTTATAGCCCTATCAATCCTTCCTTGCAAATCAACCGTCATTTTGCCTTGTTCGGTGATGGTTTTTATTATAAATTCTTTTCTTTCAGCATATTCTGTCAAGGTTTTCATTTCATCTTGAATCTGTTGTATCTGCACTTCATCCAATGCACCTGTTTTATCTTTTCGGTAACGGGCAATAAACGGGATGGTGGCACCTTCTGCAAATAAGGCCAAGACTGCTTCCACTTGTGCTCTTTTCAGGTTCATCTTACCTGCAATGATTTGTTCAAATTGATTCATATCTCTTATTTCTTCTATTTTATTGCTAGAAAATCTTTACAACTAAGAACACTAGGGTTATCACTAGGAACACAAAGTCTAAAGTGAATCCTTGTGTCCATTGTGTGTTTTTCTTTGTGTTCTTTGTGGTTAAAACCTGTATTAATAATCGGGCGGCGAATGTAAAGGGATGCTGACTAAAGAACAATGGGTGGGGAAAAGGTTTTTAGAATATGTGTTATAGGGTTTGACTTGATAAACATAATTTAAATGTTTTTAGCCAATCACACAGATTTTCTATGTATAAATAATTGGTTTTAGTTATTCAATCTTAAATAATATGTCTTCTAAGTGTATATGAACATGTTTATTTATTCAGGGAATGGTTCTTAACTTTTATTGTAAGTACTCTTTCAATGGCTCATTATTTTTTTGTACTTGCAATAAAATTGCTTAGTTCTCACCGTTGTAATCATTTATTTGGTTATAAATCCAGTTAAATTGTGAACGGTGCAAAGAAAAAATCTTGGCAACAGAATAATAAAGATTTTATTTATTTTTCAATTTAATTGTTATCAGTTTACAATATTTTAATTGAAAATAAAGGGAAAATTATCTTCATTACAGTATTCTCTAAGCTTATCATTCCTTTTCAAACTTGAATCGAGCTAAGTCTCTTATTTTTGCTAGGATTTTACAAATTAATAAGTAAGCATTACCCTTTAATGTAAAAATTATAATTGCATAATACAATATAAATATGACTAGGAGAACGAATTTGATTTCAGGATTTTTGTTAATGTGTCTATTCATATTTAATGCTTGTTCTAAGTTTGATGCTATAAAATCATCCCTTGTTGTCAATAATACACTTGATAGTTCATCTACTGTTAGTGCTGCCTTCTCAGTTACAGTCTTTAATGACGATAGCATTGCATCACCAATAATTAATAAAGGTTTATGCTGGGGAACAGCGCCAAACCCAACTTTCGATTCTAGTCAACATGAAATAAGCCCTAACAAGGCCGGCACTTTTAAATTTTTAATAAATGGGTTGCTGCCCGCTACTGTGTACTATTTCCGTGGATATGCTAGTAACCGTAATGGGACTGTTTACGGCAAACAAATCAGTTTTCGTACGCCCGCCATTTCTCCCTACAGTCTTGGGCAGTTTTATGCTGGAGGATTGATATTTTACATTGATTCTACTGGAAATCATGGTTTAGTTGCTGATACTACAGATATTGGTGATAGTATTACTCGGCATATTGGTAGTAATGATACCTTGGTTGCAAGTGGTACTGCTATAGGAACTGGGGCATCAAATACGGCAAAAATTGTAGCGCATTACTATAAAGACAGCGCAAGTGCGGCATGGAAGTGTAAAAATTATATAGGTGGAGGATACACCGATTGGTTTTTGCCATCAAAAGATGAATTGAACTTGATGCGCCAAAATTTATATGCCAAAGGTTTGGGTACTTGGTCGGCTGCTACCTATTGGAGCAGTAGTGAATACGTGGATGTGCAAGGACGTTATTATGCATGGGCGCAGTACTTTACCAATGGCTATCAGTATTATTTTAGGCAATATTTCCCACTAAATGTTCGAGCTGTTCGGGCGTTTTAGTGATTTCTTTACCACAAAGAACACTAAGGGAAAAGCACAAGGAACACAAGGAGTAATATAAAACCATTGTGATCTTTGGGAAAACTCCGTCTTCCTTTTGATTAATTTCCATATTTGTTGCCCCTTTGTTTCGCTTATATTAAGTCATTTTTCTCCAATTTATTTCTTTTAACAAATTCTTTAATCTCCCAACAAAATTCTTTCAAGTTATTCGGTAACGAAACCGGCAACGGTTGCAAATTCATCCTATCATACCTAGTCTTATCCCTATCCTGTTTGACAAACGCATCTACCTCATTTTGCCATCATCCCCAGTAAAAGTTACTGTAAACTTATTGATATTTGTTAAGTCTTCAATTAGATATTAAACAATAAATCTATCTTTAAAACAACAAAAATGAATACAAAGTCAATTGTTATTGCCATCTTCCTCATCGTATTATTTAATTGTGCAATTGCGCAGAAACCTACAGTGTTTCTGGTGAAAGTAGCTCGTTTGGAGGAGTTGAAAACCAAGATTAAGTCTGGTGATGCTGCATCGAAAGCATTATTGAATAAGCTAATGAAGGATGCTAATAAACAAATGGAAGAGAAAACCCCTTCTGTGATGGATAAATCTCAAACTCCACCTAGTGGGAGTAAGCACGATTACATGAGTATGGCTACTTATTATTGGCCTGATCCATCAAAACCTGCCGGTGCGCCATACATAAGGAAGGATGGTGAACGTAACCCTGAGATTCGGGATATATCCGATCATAAAGCTGTAGATAACCTGCAAAAAGCCGTTAGTTTATTGTCCCTTGCCTATTATTTTACACACGATGAAGCTTATGCAGAGAAAGCTGCGGAGTTTTTGAAGGTATTTTTCTTGGATGAAGCTACCAAAATGAACCCTAACATGAACTATGCACAATATGTAAAGGGCGTAAACGATGGCAGAGGTACGGGTATTCTGGATACGCGTTCTTTTGCTGATGTAGCTAGTACAGTTGGGTTGCTTGATGGAAGCAAAGCATGGACGAAGGCAGACGCAGAACAATTGAAGGCTTGGTTCACACAATATTTTGATTGGATGAAAAATAGTAAGAATGGGCATGATGAACGCAATGCGAAGAACAATCATGGTATTTGGTTCGATACGCAGATGTTGGCGATAGGTTTATTTCTAGACCAGAAAGATTATGTGAAGGAGTACCTTAAAACTACACTTGCACGCATTCCGGTTCAGTTAGAATTGGATGGTAGACAACCGCTTGAACTTGAGCGTACTGCCGCCCTTTCTTACAGTACTTTTTCTTTGCAGGCTTGGTTTACTACGGCTAATTTGGCTGATAATGTTGGTGTAGACATTTGGAATTATGAAACCACTGATGGAAAAAGCATTAAGAAGGCAATTGATTGGTTATTGCCGTTTGCGATGGGAGAAAAGCCTTGGACTTACCAACAAATACACGAATACAAGAAAAGCGACTTCTATTTATTGATGTTGCAGGCTACGAAGCACTATAAGGATGCTGTTTACGCAACTGCCTTAGAGAAATTGAAAGACGAAAAGGGTAATACTATCGCAGAAATTTACTACGGTAAATAGGATAGTTTCTAAAGATTAACCACAAAGTACACTAGGAAAAGAAACACAAAGAACACTAGGATTAAGGATAATATTTTCTAATTGAGTATTATTTTAAATCCTAGTGTTCATTGTGAAACCTTTGTGTTCATTGTGGTTAGATTTCTTGGCTTTATCGCTCCGATACAAATTCGTTTGTCTTTATCACACCACAATTTGCTATCTTATTGCCTTCTAATAAGTGTGCTGCCCTAACTATATCGGTATAACTAATCAAAACTTTCCCGGTATTGCAGTTAGTGAACGAATTGTTTTTGATGGTTGAAATTTGAACACCATAAATTCTCAGCAATTCATTATCTCCATTACAATTAAGGATTTTGTTGTTAATGAACGATAAATTAGGTCCCATAGTGCTTTCATCGTGGCCACCACGGTATAAATTCAGGATAAATCCATTGTTATTTTCGAAGGTGCAGCCAGTCACTTTCATTCTTTCCACATTGTAATAACCGATGTTATCCAACTCGTTTTGCAAGGCAAAAAGGTTACAATTATTGTTGGTAAACGAGCAATTGCCCACCACAATACTATCAGCAACACTATATTTTGGTGCTGTAAAGAAGTTTGTAGTAGAAAGATTATTTATGCTGCAATTATTTATCACAACATTCTGATGGCTGCTACTTCCACTAGTATCTAAACTAATAAAACTGGTGGCTTTGCTTTTTGTCAAGTCAATAGTCAATCCTCTAAAAAAAGCAGACGAACCACCCTGCACTATGAATACCGCAGCCATGTTATTGCTAGAACTAATGCTAATAGGCTGCTTATTGCTTTGAGAAATAGAAAAAATAGCTGGCGCAATGATGGGTGTTGAAAAATGGTATGTCTTTCCAGTCAATATTATCGAAACGTTGTATTTTCCTGCTGCCAAAGCCTTATAAACCTCATCGGCGGTGGCACAATTGGTTATTGTTTTGGTAGGCATTTCTCTTTTGGATGTTAAAGATTCTCTTGATTGCCATTTGTTTCCCATGCCCAAATAAGGGTTTGCCAATGCTTTTTTAAAGGTATTCCAACCAGTAAAACCCGCTGTTTTAGGAAATCCACCAGGCAATCGATATGAGGCTTGCTTTAAAATACTATCTGGTAAAATATTCTTTGGATTACTGACTAGGAGAGGAGCGTTTTCCAACAAATTGAGACTAATTGCCTTCTTCTCAAAGCCATACATCAGCGATTGTTGTATGGTATTACTAACCAGGTTATTTGCCAAATAGATGCTGTCGGTTTTGTCAAAAACATAATATAATATCGAATCCCTATTGTTTGCAAACACGTTTTTAAAGATATAAACGTTCACCGGCGGTTTGCTACGCTCCTTATCGCTGCCTTCGCACAGGCTAAATGGTGTACAATTTATAAATGTATTATTGGCAACAACCGCATCCCGAACAGGCAGATAACGGAAGGCGGGAGAGTTGGGAACGCCATTCATAATGGCTAAAGGAGAGCGAAAATTTACCCCTCGGCAATTGTAGAACAGGTTATTTACCACCCAGTTTCCCTCGTTTATAATTCTTGCGCCGCCAGTGCCTTCTTTGTTATTACCCAGAAAAATATTGCCTTCTACGGTGTTGTTATTGCCGTGTCTTAACGATAAACCACCCTGACATTCCCTGAAAACATTGTTTTTAATAAAGTTTCCACAAGATTTTATGCTGATGATTTCCACTTCACCATTGCATCTTTCAAAAAGGTTATTCCGGATGATTGTATTACTATAGAACGTGCAATGTTGCGATACACCAACCCTTATAATCTCACCAGCATTGGATGCCAATGGAATCCTCATTGCAAAATAATTACTATCAATACTGTGAAAATTTTGGCGGCTTCTTTCGTCGTCTAGGATTACACCTATCAAAACACCAATATTTGTTTTGTTGAAGAAAGTACAGTGGTCTATCCGGTTGTGTTTACCATAAAAAGACACCCAATAGTTTTCTTTTAACCTCTTTGGTGCATTGAAACTGTTGATGGCGCAGTTAGTAATCCGGCAATTATTGCCCACTTCTTTTCCTGCCCTAAATTCCCACACACTACCATCGGGGGCGTAGCCATTGGTAAAATTAAGTCCATCAACCACCAAATAACTGCCACTAATCCGCAGGCTGCTTTCGCCCGTTATCAATACCTCTCCGGCTTTTTCGGCCTTAAAAACTATGGGTTGTTTTTCCGTTCCATTGCAGGTAAGTTTCAGTATACAATTGCTCCAGTTACCATTCTTTAGCACGATGGTATCACCAGGTTGTGCAGCTGCATTTGCTTTGGAAAGCTTCTCCAAATTTTCAACCAATATCTTATTTGCAAATGTTTGATTTAGAATAATTAATAAGAGAGAACTAAAAAGTAACTTTTTCATTATAGCATCGTTTTTTCTGAATAAATCAAGAGCTACAAATATAGGTTTGTGGTAGGATAGGGCATCCATTTTACTTAGGAAATAGGGAGAAAAAGAATGCTTATTTACAAGAAAATATTTTGCAATCGTTACCGAAAATGAAGTTCTAAAAATTAGATTCTTCTTTGTACAACAGTAATCATCCCTTTATAAAAACCTTTTTACCTATCGCGCTGAAATTTTATGCTTAAAAGGTTTCTTTTTGCCTATGCTGCTGAAATTTCGTGTATAAAAGATACCTTTTATGCCATCGCGCTGAAATTTTATGCATAAAATATATCTTTTTAGCCATCGCATTGAAATTTTAGGCATAAATGAAACCTTTTTACCTATCGCGCTGAAATTTAATGTATAAAAGGTTTTTTTAAAGCCTGAATCGTCATCAGACTGCTTTTTTACGTGTTTATCAAGCCATAAACGCCATGTTTATACCACTAATAAACTGCATCCGCGGATGTCGCTATTATCCAATCGTCCCCACACTTCAAAGCTGCCATCTTCGTAAATAATACCCACATCGTCGGTTGCTATAAACGAACAACTGTATAGGTTGGCAAGGTCTATCACGTTCAAAACACCCCTTCCTGTTTCTCGGATGGTAAGCGGATCATCTTCGTCGCGCACTAAAACTTTCATCCATGGGGGGCAAATAAACCGTCCATAACCTAAGGAATATGCTTGGCTCAATAGCTCGGTCATACCATATTCGGAGTGAACCTTAGTTACCCCAAATCCCTTGCATATAATGGCATGAACTTCGGCACGGGTAAGCTCTTTACGCCTTCCTTTCATGCCGCCGGTCTCCATAATTGTGGTGTAGTTTAGTTTCAGTGTGTGTTGCTCTGCAAAGTCTAATAGGGCAAATGTTACCCCCAAAAGCAAGGTCTTCTGCTGTGCAACCTCTTGTTTTAGTAATACTTTTTCCAGTTTATCAAAGTCGTATAAATAAAATCCGCTGTCGGGGTGGTTCGATGCCTTAATCAATTCATCCGCCATCATGGTCAACGAAGAATTATTCCTTTCCAAATAGGAGGGGAGCAAACCGATGATGCACCATTCTTTTATATCGCCATAGAATAATTTAAAGGCTTCGAAGAAGCTTTTATGATAAATGGACAGATCTTTTACCAAATGCTGACTGTTGATAGTCTGCGATGTTCCGCTGCTTTCAAAAATAGCTTCGGGATTGAACTCTGTGCTGACAATTTTATTGGTTTTAAAGAAGGAAATGGGAAGGAAATAGTGGTTAGGGGTTAGTGATGAGTTGTTAGTGATTGATGGAGAATTTTTTTCATTAATCATTAATCGTTTATCATTAAACATTGAATGCCATTCTCTAAAAACAACATTGTTCTCTAGTTGAAAACGATAAATCGTTTCCGCCACTGAATGGAAGCTTTGCGGTGTTACTGAAAAAATATTGTTAATGATGGTATCGGTCACAAGTATTTGTTGGGGTATTATGAGTAAATTTGAAGCAATTATTTAATTATGAAGGCAAAAATAGGGTTCCTGCTACTGATAACGGTCATAATTGCAAACTCTTGCAATAAAGATAAGTTTACCACACGCCCACAACTGATTTTTAAAAATGTTAATGCAACAAGAATTGTGAGTGGTCAGGCTCTAACATTTACTTTTGATTTTACTCAGAAATCTGGTACGCTAGACACATTATATATCAAAAGAACCTCCCTGATGTGCGATAGTACTACCTATGTAAATAACTACAACTATAAAGTACCTAGTTTTACGCAGGTTAATAACCAAACTGGTCAAATTACCGTTTCATTTGCTTTCAATACCACCATAACAGGGGCGGTAAACATATCTAACGGCACTTGTAACGTTCGGGCTGACACCTCTATATTTAAATTTTGTTTGGGAGATAAAGAGGGACATTTTAGTGATACCATTAAATCTGGTAAGATTACTTTTGTAAAATAATAATCTTTAGCTTGTTATATCGCCTCTTTCGTTCCTTCTTTTTTGGCAATTACTTTTATGGCATTTGTGCCGTTGCTTTGTCGATAGAGTCTTCTGTGCAATTGGGTTCTAGATTAAATTCATTAGCATATTATCTGATAGTTTTTTCGGCAACGGTGGTTTATTACACTTATGCATATACAGATAAGGGAAAGCCTGATGTAAATAATGCAAGAGAGGTTTGGTACTATAATAATCAACGGTTGGTAAAGGCTTCACAAAAAATTCTTTGGTTGTTATCTGCTGTAGCACTAGTTTTTTTTATTGCTGAGCAAAGGTCGTATCTTTTTACTATTCCACTTTATTATTGGTCAATATTCTTCCTATTTCCGTTTGTTGCACTTCTATATTATGGGTTTCAATCACATGCTTTGCAAAAATATAACCTGCGAGATACTGGCTGGTTAAAGCCGTTTGTAATAGGATTTGTATGGGCTGGAGCTGTATCGGTTTATCCTGTCGTATTTTCTACTTTGGCAGCAGGAAAGGAATATCACTTCAGTTTGTTTAAAATATTGTTATTCATCAAAAATTTCATGTTTATAACTGTATTATGTATTATGTTTGATATAAAGGATTATGCGGAAGACCATAATCGACAATTAAAGACGTTTGTGGTGAGGATTGGGTTGCGTAGAACCATTTATTCAATACTACTTCCAATATCTACTGTAGGTTTGGGAACATTTTTAGTGTATGCGTTTTCGCAACATTTTTCTTTGCTTAGGGTTGTAATGAATACCATTCCTTTTGTATTGATGATGAGTGTTGCAAATTCTTTATACAAAAGGAAACATATTCTCTATTACCTTGCGGTTATTGATGGATTAATGTTGGTGAAGGCAGTGTGTGGGATGATAGGAGCAATCTAGTTGTTAGGTATTAGTGGTTAGTTGTTAGAAGTAGAGATAAGTTAAAAGTCGTAAGTGGAAAGTGGCGAATTGTGCGGTATTTATCCGAAGATGAAACTTAAAAAAATAGATTTTAAGGTTATGACTGATCTTATTAACTACTAACTCTTTACTTAAGACTATCGACTTTCAACTTTTGACTAATTAAAAATTAAATTATAAATAAATATTATGGCGAATACTAAGAAAGACACAAAGAAGGGAAAAGTGGCAGAAAAGGTTGTGACAACTGCTAAAAAGTCAGACAAGGTTAAAGAAGTTAAAACGAAGGATACCAAGCCTGCGACTGTGCTTACTGAAGAAGCTGTAGGTTTTTTGAGGAACTATATAAACACGCCATCGGCAGTGGGTTTTGAAAGTGGTGGACAGAAATTGTGGTTAGATTATATTAAACCACTCGTTGATACGCATTATGTAGATCCTTATGGAACAGCGGTGGGGATTATTAACCCTGAAGCATCATTTAAAGTGGTGATAGAAGCACATTGTGATGAAATTAGCTGGTTTGTAAATTACATAAACAACGAAGGATTGATTTACGTGAAAAGGAATGGTGGTGTAGACCATCAGATTGCACCTGCTAAAAGAGTATTGATACATGGTAAAAAAGGGGCTGTAAAAGGGGTTTTTGGATGGCCTGCCATTCATACTCGCCTCAGTAATGCAGAAAATAAGGAGCCAGTTGCCAAAGTAGAGAATTTGTTCTTGGATTGTGGTGCTCGCAACAAAAAAGAAGTTGAAGACTTGGGAATACACATTGGATCGGTAATAACTTACGAAGAAGGCTTCGACGAACTAGCAAACGGATACTATATAGGCCGTGCTATGGATAATAGAATTGGTGGCTTTATGATTGCCGAAGTTGCTAGATTGCTAAAGGAAAACAAGAAAACATTGCCATTTGGTTTATACATTGTAAATGCAGTGCAGGAAGAAATAGGCCTTCGTGGTGCAGAAATGATTGCACGTAGAATAAAGCCAAACATTGCCATCATTACAGACGTAACCCACGATACACAAACCCCAATGATTAATAAAATAATAGAAGGTGATGTGGCATGTGGCAAAGGACCTTCGCCTTGTTATGGACCTGCAGTACACAATAAGTTGTTGCAAATAGTAGAAGATGTAGCGGCAAAAAATAGTATTCCATTGCAAATGCGTACGGTAAGTCGTAGTACAGGAACCGATACCGATAGCTTTGCTTATGCAAACGATGGTTGTCCGAGTGTGTTGATTTCTATTCCTTTACGTTATATGCATACTACTGTTGAAATGCTTCATAAGGATGATATTGACAGTACCATTCAGTTGATGTATCAAACATTATTGACGCTAACTCCTGATACCAATCTTAGTTATTTATAGTAACTAACATAGTGGAAAAATATTTAGAAAGCAGATTGTATTTTTTTATATCTTTCGTGTTCATACACTGAGTTACAGATTTTTTTAAATCACTAAATGAAAACGAGATGATTGAATACGTGCCTTTAGATTCCACCATGGCAGATTTGGTGGGCTATAATGAGAGAAGTAAAATATTAGAAGTGCACTTTGTGGCTACTGGTTACACATTTGCGTATGAAGATGTTCCTGAAGAAGAGTTTGATAATTTATTAGATGCTAAATCGAAGGACAAGTACCTGCAATACATTATGGATAGCTATGAAGGTTATAGGATAAATGCACAACAAACGAGGTAGCTTTTTAGGAAATTCCCTTTAGCGATACTGTCTGATGTTACACTAAACCTTTGAGTATTTAAATTTGTACAAATTATTTATGATGGAAACATTAATACAATCGCCCATAAAATTTACAGATAATGCGATCAACGAAATAAAGAGGTTGGTAGCGGAAGATGGTTTTGATACAACACAGAAGCTTAGAATAGGTGTAAAAGGCGGTGGATGCAGTGGACTTACGTATGTTCTTGGGTTTGATCAACAATTGCCTGAAGATGAAGTTTATGATGCTGACGGATTAGAATTTGTTATGAATCCTAGCCACCAATTATATCTTTTCGGTATGCAGGTTGATTGGCATGATGGACTCAATAGCAGAGGGTTTACGTTCACTAATCCTAATGCAAGTAAAACCTGTGGTTGTGGAACTTCATTTAGTGTGTAGTTTTATGTAAGAAATAATATTCAATAAATAACAAGGCTGCCATAAAAGGTAGCCTTTGTTATTTTGTTTCATCCATTTATCCTTTAACTTATTGTCACTTTGGCGTGTTATTAGTTACTCTGCACAATAGTTGTTATTATTCAGTTGTAAAAAGAAGAAAATGAAAAAGTACCAAGCAATTATTAAGTTTTCAATGGACGATGAGTTTATGACTTTAGTCCCGGCACATCGTACCTACATTAATTACTTAATGAACAAGGGAATTATAGATAGTTATGCAGTTAGTATGGAATCTCAGACTAGTTGGGTGACTTTTAATAGTGAAACCAAAGCAGAAGTGGCTGGACTATTGGCTAAGTCTCCGTTATACAAATATTGGGATTATGAAGTAGAGGAATTGTTTGTTTATGATAGTCAACACTATCGTTTACCTGCTGTACAACTAAACTAAGTTATGCAGCTTCCAATATTTAATGATGAATCAAATAACCTACTTCCTTTTGATGGAGAAGCTTATCTCTACAGTAACTTTTTGAAAGAAGAGCAGCCTTATCATTTTTTCAATCAGCTTTTGGATACTACTGCTTGGAAACAAGAAGGGATGAAGATGTATGGCAAACAAATTGATTTTCCGAGGCTAACTGCATGGTATGCCGATGAAGGAAAAGTGTATAAGTATTCTGGCTTAGTAAATCTTCCAATTCCTTTTACAGGAATGTTATTAGAACTAAAACAAGCTGTAGAAAGTAAGACAGGCTTTGAGTTTAATGCTGCTTTGCTCAATTTATATCGTTCAGAAAGAGATAGTATGGGATGGCACAGTGACGATGAAGCCGAACTAGGAATTAACCCAGTTATTGCCTCTTTATCCTTTGGCGAAACAAGAAACTTTCAATTTAAACACAAAACAGTTTCAAAAACTACACAGACCATGCAACTACAGAATAATAGTTTATTATTGATGCAAGGCCAAACACAACACAATTGGTTGCATCAGATTCCAAAGAGTTCTAAGCCCGCTAAAGCACGTATAAACATTACTTTCAGGAAAATTAGTTAAAGGAATAGGAGAGAGGCTAAATTTGATTAATCCAGAAATCTATTTTTCAAATCTACTGTAGGAATCCAGCATTCATTTCTTTTACCAAACCATTTATACCTGTTTTTTGAAATGAATTTATAGACTGCATTCCGAATTAATAGAGGAATAATGATAGCAAAATAAAGTAAGGGAAGTAGCCCATTAAGATTGCGTGCAACACGAAGGGCAGCTGTGGATTCAGTAAAAACTATATTATTTTCTAATAGGATAAAAGAAGAAAGGTCGTTGTTAGTAATGGAGATACCATTATCCAACAACAACTTTTGTCCAACTTCACTTTGAAGAGATGCAAACCTGTAAACAGCTTTAGGATCATGTTTTATTACAAACTGAACACTACTGTTACAAAGATTGCAAAGTCCATCAAAAAGAATAATATTGATAATTGATAATTTAAAATTGACAATTGATAACCGACAAATATAAATTGTCATTTATCAATTAATAAGTTTATCCCATGTTATGAAAAACCTTATTTACATCTTCGTCTTGCTCCAATCTTTCTATCAGTTTACTTACATCTTCTGCTTGCTCATCAGTAACAGGAACTGTAGTAGTAGGTATCCATTCTAATTCAGCACTAATTGGTGTAATGTTTTTGTCTTCCAAAGCTTTTTGTAAGTTTCCGAAGTCAGTAAAAGCGCAACGCAATACCAATATATCTTCTCCTTCTTCTCCAACGCTTTCTCCTATTTCATCCAAACCATGATCTATTAATTCTAGTTCCAAATCATCGAGGCTTAGACCTTCTGGTTTAAGCTTAAAGCTTCCTACTTTCTTAAACTGAAAACTTACGCTTCCACTGTTACCCAATGCGCCATGCCCCTTATTAAAGTGGCTCTTTACGTTTGCTACAGTACGTACGTGGTTATCTGTTGCAGTTTCAACCAATAATGCTACTCCGTGTGGGGCATAACCTTCATACAAAATTTCTTCATAGTTGGCCGTGTCTTTACCCATTGCCCTTTTAATGGCAGCTTCTACACGGTCTTTAGGCATACCAACGCTTCTAGCATTCTGGTAACAACGCCTCAATGCAGGGTTTGTTGCAGGGTCTGGACCACTTGCTTTTACTGCTATTACTATTTCTTTTCCTATACGGGTAAACTGTTTGGCCATTCTATCCCAACGCGCAAACATGGTGGCCTTTCTTACTTCAAAAATTCTTCCCATTGTAAATCTTGTTTAACTATTGTTTCTAAACTGAAAACTTTTTATAAAATATGCTCTAACCGTGGTACAAATTGCTGTCTACTAACAATAAAATCAGTTAAAGCCCAAGCACTTGTTTCATGTTATAAATTCCTTTTTTGCCTACTATAAACTCAGCAGCCAATACCGCACCGCCAGCAAAACCCTGTCTGTTGTGTGCTGTATGAATAATTTCTATATCATCAATTGCAGAATGATATTTTATCTTGTGAGTACCGGGAGCAGGATCTATTCTTTCGCTTATAATTTCTAATTCGTCAGCATTGTCGCTCAAATGGTTTACCCAAAGCTTCTTTCTAGGAATACCCGCCAATACTTGTTCGGCCAATGTTATGGCAGTTCCACTAGGTGCATCTTTCTTTTGAGTATGGTGAATTTCATCAAGCATCACATCATAATCTGTGTACTTATTCATCAGTTTTGCCAGATACGTATTTAATTCAAAGAATAGGTTTACGCCAATACTATAATTGCTTGCATACACCATTGATGCATTTTTTTGATTGCATTCGGCTACAATCTCATCCCAATGAGAAAGCCAACCTGTACTTCCACAAACAACAGGAAGTCCTGCATCAAAACACTTCTTTAAATTTTCTACGGCACTATGTGGACTAGTAAACTCAATGGCTACATCACATTTAGTTAAGTTTTCGGTAGTAAATTCTTCTGGGTTGGTTATATCAAGTTTCAATATAACCTCATGACCTTTTGCAACCGCAATTTCCTCAATTGCCTTTCCCATTTTTCCGTATCCTATCAATGCTATTTTCATTCGTATTAATATTTATATGCCAGACTGCTTAGTTTGTGTTCTTTCTTTTTATTTATTAATGCCAAGCTCAAACTAGGTGCTCCAGTTGTACTATTTAAGTTTGGGGTAATATGTAAACTTAAATCATTGCTCACATCAAAATCTTTTAGGTGGGCAAAAACAGTAGCATCTACTACATTAACGCCCCAAAGGATAAAAAACCAAAGGATGGAGTAATCTCTATCTTTCCTAAATGAGTTTCTATAAACTTGCAAAGAATATAAATCAAGTTTTTTTAATTCAGGATCTATGTTGTTATAATTTGCTTTTATAGAAGCATTATTTGTATCGCCATATTGATAGGCATATAAAGCACTATAAGCAGAACTCGTCTTCTTGTAATAGCTGTCGTTATAAAAATATGTATAAATAGGTATACCTATTGCCGCCCAAACTATCGGAATCTTCCAGTACTCATGGTTGTAAGCTTGCCCCCAACCAGGAATAATTGCAGAGCGAATAGTGGCAAGCCTTGGAATGTGTTTCTTCTTATTACTAGTATCTGTAACCTCCATTCCTTTCAATGAATCCTTTACCAACTGATACCTAACTGCGGAATCAGCTTTACTAATTCGTTGTGCAGACAAATAATTATTTGAAGCAAAAAGGAAAACAAAAAGAAGTATGATACGGAATATAGGCATACATTAATTTAACTAACTATCACTTGCATTTGATCTAATATCTTATTCAATTCTTCTAGTGAGAAGTATTCTAAGGTGATGCTGCCTGTTCCATTTTTGCCTACAACCATTTTAACTTTAGTACTAAAATGAGAGGCTAAATTGTCTTCAATCTTCTTGTAAGCAGGCGGTAATGTATTTGTATTTGCAGCATTCGGGGTTTTCTCTGTTTTGTAAAGCTTGCGAACTAATTCTTCTGTTTGACGAACACTTAATTCTTTAGTCTTTATTTCATGAAAAACAAAGAGTTGTTTGTCTACAGTATCAATGTTTATTAAAGCCCTTGCATGCCCCATGCTTAAACCACCGTTGCGTACTGATAATAAAATGTCTGGGGGAAGTTTCAATAATCTGATGTAATTGGTAACAGTGCTACGTTCTTTGCCCATACGCTCTGCCACTTGCTCCTGTGTAAAGCTAAGTTCATCCATCATCCGCTTGTAGCTAAGACCTATTTCTACTGCATTAAGGTTTTCTCTTTGCAAGTTTTCCAACAAGGCAAGCTCCAACAATTCACTATCGTTTGCTTGTCTTATATAAACTGGAACATCTATTAATCCCGCTATTTTACTAGCTCTAAAACGACGCTCGCCAGCAATTAACTGATAAGTTCCATTGTCGAGTTTAGTTACAGTAAGCGGTTGAATAATGTCGTGTATTTTAATCGATGCGGCAAGTTCATTTAGTGCTGTTTCATCAAAATCTCTACGCGGTTGTTTAGGATTAACCGCAATCTTATCCAATGGTACTCTAGTAGAAGTAGTAACTTGTTCTACAACTTCACTCTTTAATTTACCAGCAGTAGTTTGTAAATCAGTATCTATATTATTCAGCAGAGAACGAATCCCTTTGCCCAGTAAATCTTGTTTTAATTTGGAAGATGCCATCTTATTTTATTACTCAAACTCATGCTAAATGCAAAAGTTTTTCATTTATCTAATAAATCTATTTCTTTAATAACTAACCACTAATAACTAACCACTAATAACTATCCACTAATAACCCTTTCCTCATTGGTCATCTTAGTCATTTCATTTTTTTGAAGAATTTCTTTAGCCAAATTCAGGTAGTTATTTGCGCCTTTACTATCAGAATCGTATAGAATAACTGGTTTGCCAACACTTGGCGCTTCACTCAGTTTAGTATTTCTATGAATGATGGTTGCAAAAACTATATCATCAAAGTGTCTTCTCAATTCACTTACTACTTGGTTGCACAAACGCAATCTTCCATCGTACATCGTCATTAAAATACCTTCTATTTGTAAAGGAGGATTTAATCTACTCTGAACAATCTTTACTGTATTTAATAGTTTTCCTAGTCCTTCCAAAGCAAAAAATTCACATTGTACAGGTACAATAACACTGTCTGATGCTACTAAAGAGTTTACGGTAATCAATCCAAGCGACGGAGAACAATCTATAATAATGAAGTCATAACGATCGCCAATTGGTGCTAAAATGTTTTTCATCACATTTTCGCGGTTAGGATAATTTATCATTTCTATCTCGGCACCCACTAAATCAATATGGCTTGGAATAATATCCAAATGAGGTATTTCGCTCTTCAATATTACGTCTTCGGCCCTTGCATTGTTCACCATACAATCATATAAACTGCTAGTAATATTATGCAAGTCAAAGCCCGTTCCTGTAGTGCTATTTGCCTGCGGATCTGCATCTACAAGCAATGTCCTGTACTCTAGCACAGCTAAGCTTGCCGCTACATTTATTGCCGTAGTAGTTTTTCCTACACCGCCCTTTTGATTCGCTACTCCTATTATTCTTGCCATTTTATTATAATTCTATACTTGATATATCAAGCTTTTCTTTGTGTTTATAATGAATTTCAATTCAAGCTTTGTTCTATTTCTTTTCGAAAGATTAATCTAATTAAAAATCATAGTTGCCAATCATTTCATACTTACCAATCTTTTTATGTAGTGTTCGTCTAAACACCTATTTATGTCGATGCTAAAAGCAATTTGTTTCACTGTATTGCGTAAGTCGGCAAATGTAAAAGATTAGCAGACTATTATTGTCGCCAAAGTAGTGATTCTTCCAATTTGTGGGTAAATTTAGTTTTGCACATCCCATTTCAACGACCTGTCTCATAATATTTTTTGTTAAATCGTTTCTAACCTACTACCTTAGCCAATATCATATTTTTTCTATACATGAGGGATAAATTGCGGGTGCTGTCATTAAAACACAATTTAGACTCTCTAATTGCCGCCATTATTGGAGCAACTCTAGTTTTTATTTTCACTAATTATCATGGAATTGGTATCTCTCCCGACTCTGTTTCTTATGCTGGTGTAGCCAGAAATATTCGACTAGGTAAAGGGATTTTAGAGTTCAATGAAAACCCGCTCATCATCTTTCCCGCGGGTTATCCTGTATTTCTTGGCGTCCTATCTTGGCTTTTTTCCAGTGATGTATTGGTAATTGCGCCCTTTATCAATGCTTTTCTGGTTGGTCTTATTCTATTTGTAAACGGATGCATCATTCAACGTTTTTCCAGAATAGAGTATTGGTATAAATGGGGCATTTTAAGTATTTTACCCATCAGTTATTGCTTAATAGATGTTTTTACGATGCTATGGAGCGAAACTCTCTTTCTATTATTACTTAGTTTTTTCATCTTATCTATTAGGGGATATTTAAAGCATCCTACTATTAAAGCCTTAGTATTACCTGCTTTATTCACAGCTTTAGCTTGCGATACGCGTATTGCAGGATTAAGCATAATGGGGACAGGGTTGCTCTTAATTTTCTTGCATAAAAGAGTGAAATGGAGTTTAAAACTATTGCATTTGGTTATTTATGCCACAGGCGGCATCACTTTATTGTTATTAAATTTAGTTCGTAATGATAGCGTAAATGGCACTATGACTGGCGTAAGACAAAAAAGCATTACTCCTTTCTGGCTAAACCTTCAGTATTTTGGAGAAACTGTGTTGCAATGGTTTCGTATCACCTCCACCAATTCTATTGTTTGTATCTCCTTGGCAGTAATATTATTAATTACGGTAGCAGTTAGTTTAGGGTATCGGTATTTTAAAATGGATAAGATTGCCACCTTCGAAACCATCAACATCGCTTTTTGTATCGTTTACATCCTGTTTATTCTGCTTACTTCTACCATCTCTCGTTACGAAAAAATTAATAACCGACTTTTATCGCCCGCATACATTCCATTACTCATAAGTATTTCTTTTTTCTTACCTTCTTTTATCAAATCTATCAAAATAAAATTCTTAAAAGTATTGGTTGTCATTTCAATGATGCTTATTTTCTTGACTTTGCAATTTTATCAGGTAATGGCTACTATCGAGTTTCAACGACAGACAAAAGATGCGGGCATTCCTGGTTATACAGAATTAGATTGGCAGGAAAGTGATATTGTTCAGTTCTTAAAAGCCAAACCCAATTACTTTAAGCCCGATGTAGAAATTTACTCCAATGCATGCGATGCCGTTTACTTTTATAGTGGTCTGCCTGCGCTCAGAATACCAGAACCCGTTCATAAAGTTGATTTAAAAGAGTATTATGAAACCGATGGAAACTATATAGTCTGGTTTACCAACGACTTTTATAATCCTGCAATAATGCCCATTAATGAACTAAGAAAACACCGTGATATTGATACATTAACTAAGTTTAATGATGCAATCATATTCTGGAGTAAACCGAAACACTAATATCTAATAACTAATATCTAATAACTAAAAACTGAGGTCTCATGAAATAGGTTGACGCAAAGTTGGTTGATAACTTTTCAGAAAACGTATTTTTATGGAGGTAAAACTTCGAGAAGTGAGACATTTTAGTACCGAGTTTAAGAAAGAGAAAGTAGAGTTGCTAGCTGCGAAAAAGATAACCATCACCGAGCTAAGCCGTGTTTATGGAGTGAGTAAATCCGCCATTTATAAATGGGTTGGGTTGTTTAACACTTTGCCTAAAGGAGAACGTATCGTATTGGAAAAGGATTGCGAGGAAGCGAAAAACCTTTCCCTATTAAAGAAGATATCGGAGTTGGAGGGCGTGATAGGTCGGCAACAGGTGAATCTTTTATTCTTGGAGTCCGTCATTGAATGTGGCAACGAGTTATTAGGGGAGGATCTTAAAAAAAAGTTCAATACCAAGCAATCAAAATGAGCAGAGAGAAGATGAAGGATAAGTACTTCAAGACTCTTTTGTACGAGATTGCTGGAATTAGTAAACAAGCTTACTTCCAACATTTGTCACAGAAGACAAAAGCACAACAAGACGCGGCATTAATCCTTTCACTGGTAGACAAGAAGCGCAAAGACCACAAGAAGATGGGGTCTAGACCTTTGTTTTACGCCTTGAAATTGGATGGAATAGGCATAAACAAGTTTGAGAAACTGTTGTCATCAAATGGGTATAGTATTAGTCAGAAACGTAAAAGGATTATTACTACACAAGGGTTTCATGAGGATAGTGATGTGAATTTGATAAACGGATTTGAGTTAACGGGTATTAACCAGGTCATAGTAGGCGATATTACCTATATCATACAAGTTGGCATCCGAACATTCTATGTTTTTACACTGAAAGATGGCTATAGTAAAATGATAGTTGGGCTTGTGGGTAGTGATAATATGTTGGCAAATAATGCAATAAAGGCACTGAAACAGGTGATAACATTAAGAAAAAAAGAGAACCTGATGGGAACGATTCATCACACTGATGCAGGAAGTCAGTATAAGGCAACGGCATACAAGAAGTTGATAGCAGATTGCCAGATACGCAGAAGCATCGCAGGTGATTGTCTGCAAAATGGGATGGCAGAACAGCTAAATGATGTACTAAAAAACAACTATTTGCTCAATGAGCAGATAACAACGGTGGAACAACTGAATAGCGTATTAGATAAAATAAAGAAAATGATAAATGAACAAAGACCCGTTGCTGCTTTGGGCTACAGAACACCAGTGGAATTTGAGAACTGGATTAAGGATTTACCTGTTGAAGAGAGACCCACGATGAAAATGTATGATTTTACTCAACCCAAGGAGAAGGGGGAGCTTTTGGGAGGCATAAACAACAAAGAAGTTCTATGAAATTAGTTGAATGGATTCAACATAAAAAAGCAGTAGTTTTACAAACTGTAAAAACTACTGCTTAGTTCTAAAAAAGAACTTCTTCGTTGGTCAAAGATATTCCTAGATGGCTTGAGCTCCCCAGAACAAGGTCATCATACGCTTCTCATTGACAAAACAAAAGAAGAGAAATAATTATTTTTTAACTGGAGAGGTTATCAACAAAAGTTGAAAGTGGGAGAAAAAACGTCAACCTATTTCATGAGACCTCAAACTAATAACTAATAACTAATAACTAATAACTAATATCTCATAACTAATATCTCATAACTAATATCTAACCACTGTATTGGCTTATGTTTGTGCCTTATGCAAATATTTACAACAAAAAGCCGCATCGTTATTACTTGCCACAAATGGCTTGCACCTGCGCTAAAACAAGAAGTGATAGACCTTGGCTACGAGATAGAAGATATTGGGCAAACGTCCGTAACACTATTGGGTACCATTCAAGATTGCATCCGGCTAAACCTGCATTTGCGTTGCGGTAGTCAGGTAATGTATTCTATCAAGAAGTTTACTTGCAATAGTCCTGATGATTTGTACAATGCCTTGTTGCCCATTGCTTGGGATAAGATTATGGCGCCCGATGGCTATTTTTCTGTTACAAGTAATGTGTCGCATTCGTCTATCAGCAATAATCTTTTTGCCAATCTACGCGTAAAAGATGCCATTGTAGATTATATGCGAAACAAAACCAATCAACGTCCGTCTACGGGTTCAGAACTGAAAGGAATTGTGATAAACCTATTCTGGAAGTATGATGAAGCCGAAGTTTTTATAGATACTTCTGGCGAAACATTAACCAAACACGGTTACCGTAAGTTGCCCGGTAAAGCCCCTATGTTAGAAGCTTTGGCTGCTGCAACCATTCTTTCTACCAAATGGGATAAGCAAACACCTTTCATAAATCCTATGTGTGGTTCGGGTACGTTGGCTATCGAGGCGGCTTTAATTGCTACCCATAGAACTTCGGGTTTATTGCGAAGCAACTATGCATTTATGCACTTAGTAGGCTATCAGCCGGAGTATTATACTACAGAAAGGGCATTGCTGGATAAAGAAATAAAGAAAGTAGAAGGATTAAAAATAATTGCTACCGATATTAGTCCATTGGCAATTGATATTGCCAAAACAAACGCCATCGCAGCGGGCGTAGGACATTTAATAACTTTTGCAGTCTGCGATTTTGAACGTACAACTATTCCCGAAGATGGGAGAGGAGTAGTGATGTTGAATCCTGAATATGGTGAACGTTTGGGCGTAGAAACAGAATTGGAAGCCGTGTATGCACGCATTGGCGACTTTTTCAAAAATAAATGCAAGGGATATACAGGTTACATTTTTACAGGAAACCTATCATTGGCAAAGAAGATTAGGCTTAAAACTAGCAGGAAGATAGAGTTCTTTAATGCTACCATCGACTGCCGATTGATGGAATATGAGCTATATGAAGGAACAAAAAGGGTAATAGCTTCCGAATAAATGAATTACCTTAGTTTTATTTATATGATGATGAATGTTGTTGCAATAAAAAGCCCTTGAAACGTATGCTTCAAGGGCTTTTTAATTTATATCTTATAACTCATACCTCATATCTAATAGCTGACTAAAGTACTTTCACTGTTATGTCTGCTTTAACCTTATCATCCGTGTTGTAAGCTTTCAGGAAAGTTTCTGTGGTAGGATCACCAAAAGCTGTTAATAAGTGTGTGCTATTGCTATTGGGTAATATGGTTACAAACACAGTTCCCATAACACCCAATTTGCTTGCACATAAAAACAGGTGCAGCGTGGTGTTGCTGTTGTTTATAATCTGTAATTGTTGTATGAGTGGATTGGCAAATGTGCGTTTCAATATTTTTTTAGTTGAGAGCATTTTTATCATCAAGTTAAAAATCATCTGCAATGGGTTACTCATGTAAGCCTCATCAAAATACTTTTCGCCCTGAGTGAGGTCATCCTGAAATTCGTCTGTTATCAATCCAAAATTACCCTGCATTACATTGCACATTCCTTTGCGTGCTTTTTCTATTGCTTTACTATCTGTTTTAGTTGATTTTTTCGATACATCTTTATTATCAAACGCTGCAAGCATGTTATCGTAGAATGCTTGAATTATAACTTTTACGGCTGCCAAACTAGCATCGGTACCAATGGTTTCTAATAAAGCAGCTACAGCATCTACCCTGTTTTGTTGGCTACCCTGATTCAGCTTTGTTTTGCCTTTAGGCAAGAGCGCCTTGTATTCTGGTGTACCCGCTTTATAAACCCCTTTTATTTTAGCTACCCAGTCGTCCACATGGGCTGGCATACTATTCAGTATGGTATCCATGTTCAACACTTTACCACTCTGTTTGCCGGTTTGGCTACTGTGGGTGATGGTACAAGCAGTAAAAGCTAAATACTTAGGATTAGCCCTGTTGTAGCAAGTCAATGCTATAGGTACTATTGCGCTATCAGCAAATAGACTGTCAACATGCTGTTTAAAAAGGTAAGCAGCTACATTATGATTACCACGGGTAACCAATTCAAAACGGTTTGTGAACAACCCATACGATTTCTTTGCCATGATTAATGCTTTAAAAAAGTGAACGAATCTTTTTTGAATAGACTTATGAAACTAGGGAAATGTGGGGGCGGGTAATTAGGTCGTCCTTTATCTAGATAATTTTATTGGGTGAAAGTAGTTCTTTAAAAGCACAGTACACGGTATTTAGAACAATTACTAAAAATAAATATTTTCGGCACTGATAATCTCATTTTTCATTGGGAGCGAAACTTGTAAGGATATACACCAATTGGAACCAATGGGAGCAAAACTTGTAAGGATATACACCAATTGGAACCAAGTGGAGGTAAACCTAGTAGGTTTAATAGCAATTGGAACCAAGTGGAGGTAAACCTATTAGGTTTTGCAGTAATTGGAACCAAGGGAAGATAAACCTAGCAGGTTTTACAGTAATTGGAACCAAGTGGAGGTAAAGCTAGTAGGTTTTGTAGTAATTGGAACCAAGTGGAGGTAAACCTTGCAGGTTATGCAGCAATTGGAACCAAGGGAAGGTAAACCTAGTAGGTTTAGTAGTAATTGGAACCAAGGGAAGATAAACCTAGTAGGTTTTACAGTAATTGGAACCAAGTGGAGGTAAAGCTAGCAGGTTTTACAGTAATTGAAATTATTTGATACTATTATTGCTGACTGTAACCTTCAATTATCCACAATGCAACATAAGTGAATAAACTTTTTTACTTTCAACATATATTCAAATATTTATGCTCACGAAACCTGTTCTCGTATTGTTTGTCATCGTTACTTTTCTTACCTCCTGTAAGCAGAAAGAAGATGCAGAAGCTAATATAAATAGTTATGCAAATGAGGTTTTGATTGCTTCGCAATATGTAGTTGAAGGGAACATAAGAAAAACCATTAAACTCATGGAAGAACGACTAAACAAGCCTGAAGCAAGAGACACTACTTTAGTATATAAACAAAAAGCTGATGCAGTTATTAGTGCTGGAAATAAGTTAATTAACTATCTAGATGAGCTTTTACAAAGAATAAATAGAAATGAAATGTGGAATGCTAATGACAGTTTGTTTGAAAAATTAAAAGCGTATGAAGTTGATGTGACAAAAATTGATGATCGAGCTAACCAAATATTTGAAAAATCAATCCTTTCAATTGAATCAACAAATGACATTCAAAATATGAGTAAAGCTCAATTTCGTGACTATTTTTTTCATGGAGTTAACAAAGATAAAATTATACGACTTCTAAATTCCTTTAAACAGAAAATTTTAATTGACGAAGCTGATAGGGTACATTATTTTGACATGCAATGCGATATTAGTTCATGTGGTTATTACAAGTATGTCCCAATAATTATGCAAAATTCTACATGTTTCAAACCAAATGATAAATTGGAGATTACAGCAGGAATCGGTGCTTTTACTTCTAAAGCAAAACCTGAATTTATTATCAACAAAAAGAAATTAGAGCTTGAACCAGATGGAGCTGCTAGATATAAAATGCAGGTTTCAAATGAAAAAGGAAAACATATTGTCCCCATTAGAGTTTCATTCATAAAACCCAATGGCTTACATGAAGTAGAAACTAAATACGTTATTTACTACGTAGAATAAACTATTTGCCTTTCATAATATTATATTAAACATAGAACCTTCCCCTTTTATATTTGTGAACATAAACTAGTTGAATGTTTGGGATTGCTAAAAGCCTTATGGGAATTTGCTTACTTTTGTGCTGTTTGGGCAGTACAAAAAGTAGTTTGCTTCCAGTGATTGTTAGCAAGAATATTTCTGCAATAGATACCGCAGAATTAAATCTAAATAAAATCTTTACTAACTATAATGATCCCGTAATAACTACCGATAATCCATCTTGCATAATACCATTTAGCCGCGCAGGAAACCTGATTCTTATTCAGGCAAAAGCAGATACCATTCAAGGAAATTTTATTTTAGATACAGGCGCACCCGGACTAGTGTTGAACCTTACCTATTTTCGGAATTATTCTACCACCACACACAATGACGAAGACCAAGGAAGTATTTCGGGCACAAATCCTGTTGTAAACAGAACAGAATTACCCAATCTTTCTTTTGGAAGTTTTCATTACCATAAAGTAGAGGCGGATATGCTTAGCCTTGGGCATATAGAAAATAGTAAAGGCGTAAAAATATTGGGATTACTTGGTATGGCGATGTTTAAACAATGCGAATTGATTATCGACTATGAAAAGAACCTGATTTATTTACACCATATTGCAAGGAAAGAATCGAATACTTACAAGGCAGATATGCTTAAAGACTCCTTGGCTTACAACACAGTTCCAATTAACATTTTAGAGAATAAAGTAATTGTAAGATCGGAAATGGCAGGTAAAAAGCTGAAATTTGTGATAGATTGTGGTGCAGAAACAAATATTCTGGATAGTAGATTACCTAATAAAATATTTGAACAAGTTACCATCAATCAAAGAATTTCATTAGCAGGATCGGGCAGTAAAAAGGTAGAAGCCTTATATGGAGAAATGCGAAACTTTAAAATTGGTACTAATATTATTAATAATCTTCCCGTGGTAATTACAAACCTGGAGAAGTCTTGTTTTTCATTTGGTGAATGTGTAGACGGCGTTTTAGGTTTTGATTTTCTTTCATTACACAAAATTGGGTTTAACTTTGTAACCAATAAAATGTTTATATGGAAATAGTTAGTACCAATATAACACGTGCTACGTTGGTACAAGTTTGCTTGCTATCAATACTATTGCTGTTTTGCAATAAGCAGCTTTATGCACAGCAACCCATAAATCATATTATTGTAAAGGACGGTAAAATGATGATTGAGTTGAGTAAAAACATTTCCACCGCTTCACTTGAAAACTTTATTACTAAACATAATCTACAGAATCTAGGACTGAAAGGATTTATTGAAAAACATGCCACCGATTCTTTGCACAAGCAAGGTTGGAAGGAAATTGATAAGGGAAATAAAGAACTGTTTATACTCAGTATGTCGTTTTCTTCATTCGACAGATTTAATAATCCTGCGGAGAACTTAATGTTTTCACAAAAGAATAAAGACGAACATACAGGTCTTTTTCCGGCAGTAAGTAGTAATATTATCTTTGGATATAATAAATTTAAGAATATAAACCCTTTTGAAGTCAATGATTCTATAGTAACTTTTTTCCTTAAAGGCAATGTCAAAGCAAAAAAAGTAATGCTTGCAGGAAGTTTCAATAATTGGAATCCAAATGCATTATCAATGATAAAAAAGGATAGTGGCTGGATTGCCAATGTAAGGTTGGGCGTTGGAAAATATTGGTATAAATTTATAATAGACGGAAACTGGACAATTGATCATGACAATACACAGAATGAAAATGATAACCAAGGAAATATAAATTCTGTTTATTATAAAACTAACATTGTTTTTTCTTTGAATGGATATGAAAAAGCGCGGAAAGTAAGTGTGGCAGGGAGTTTTAATAAATGGCAGTCGCAACAATTAATGATGATCAGAACTTCTTACGGATGGCAATTACCTATTTATCTTGCCAATGGAACACATACATATCGGTTTGTGGTAAACAATAGTGATTGGTTTGCAGACCCATCAAATCCAAATAAAGTTCCCAATGAATTTAATGATTTTAACTCAGTACTTTCTATAGGTAAACCCCATTTATTTGTTTTAAAAGGATTTACAAATGCTAATAAAGTAACCTTAGTAGGTTCATTTAATTTCTGGAAGGATAATGAGTTGTCACTTGTAAAAACAAGTACTGGGTGGCAAATTCCTTATGTATTGGGGCCGGGCAATTATGAGTATAGGTTTATTGTTGATAATAAAGAAATAGGCGACCCAAGTAATCCATTAAATATAATAGGAGAGGACGGTAAAATAAATGGTTATTTGGTATTGGAACCTAATTATACTTTTTCTTTAAATGGCTATTCTTCAGCTAAAACAGTTTCAATAGCGGGTGATTTTAATAATTGGAATCCTCATGGATTACCAATGAAAAGAGAGGGTAACAAATGGGTATTTAGACTGCACCTTAATCTTGGTAAGCACTTATATAAGTTTATTGTAGATGGACAGTGGATTAAAGACCCTTACAATAAACTATGGGAACAAAATGAATACAGTACAGGCAATTCCATCGTTTGGATAGAGCAATAAATCGTGATTAGTATACTACTAGAAAGTTAAACGTTATTATAGGTTAAATCTTAAGAATTTATGAAAATAAAAAAGGCTAACCAATCGGTTAGCCTTTTTATTATAAAGATATATAATCTATTATTTGTAACCAGGGATTAATCCTTTAGCTAAGTCAACCATTCTCTTGATGCTAGCATCATTCAATTGACCTTTCTTAAATTCAGCTAATACATCAGGTAGTTTGTTTTCCATTTCCATTAAGAAATGAGCTTCAAACTCTTTTACTTTCTTAACAGCAACATCTTTCAATAAACCTTGTGTACCTAAGTAGATGATAGCAACTTGCTTTTCTACGGTAAACGGTGTGTATTGTGCTTGCTTTAATATTTCCACGTTTCTCGCACCCTTGTCAATTACATTCTTAGTAGCAGGATCTAAATCACCACCAAACTTAGAGAATGCTTCCAACTCACGGAAAAGTGCTTGGTCAAGTTTAAGTGTACCAGCCACTTTCTTCATGGATTTAATTTGCGCATTACCACCCACACGGCTTACAGAAATACCTACGTTGATAGCTGGACGAATACCTGCGTTGAACAAGTTACCTTCCAAGAATATCTGACCATCGGTAATAGAGATTACGTTTGTAGGGATATAAGCAGATACGTCACCAGCTTGTGTTTCGATGATTGGAAGGGCAGTTAAGCTACCTCCACCTTTCACCAAATGCTTGATAGAAGCAGGTAAATCGTTCATTTGGCTAGCTATCTCGTCATTAGCAATAACCTTAGCGGCTCTTTCCAACAAACGACTATGCAAATAGAATACGTCACCCGGATATGCTTCACGTCCTGGAGGTCTTCTCAACAACAAAGAAACCTCACGATAAGCTACCGCTTGTTTACTCAAATCATCAAAAATAATCAATGCTGGACGACCGGTATCTCTAAAGAATTCTCCAATTGCAGCACCAGAGAAAGGCGCATAGAATTGTAATGGAGCTGGTTCAGATGCTGATGCAGCAACGATTGTAGTGTAAGCCATTGCACCGTTGTCGGTTAATGTTTTCATTACACCCGCTACAGTACTAGCTTTTTGTCCAACTGCTACATATATACAATAAACTGGTTTGCCAGCTTCGTAAAACTCTTTTTGGTTAATGATAGTATCAACACAAATAGCTGTTTTACCAGTCTGACGGTCACCAATTACCAACTCACGTTGTCCACGTCCAATAGGAATCATTGCATCAATCGCTTTGATACCTGTTTGTAATGGTTCTTTTACTGGTTCACGGAAGATAACGCCCGGTGCTTTACGCTCCAAAGGCATCTCGTACAAATCGCCAGCAATAGGGCCTTTACCATCAATAGGTTCACCCAAAGTATTGATAACACGACCAACTAAACCATCACCTACTTTAATAGAAGCGATTTGTCCTGTACGCTTTACTTTAGAACCTTCTTTAATGTCACCACTTTCACCCATCAATACCACACCCACATTGTCCTCTTCTAGGTTCAAGGCGATAGCTTTTACACCGCTTTCAAACTCTACAAGTTCACCACTACGCACACCGTTCAAACCATAAACACGGGCAATACCATCACCCACTTGTAATACGGTTCCAACCTCTTCTAGGTCGGCGGAAGCATTAAAATTGCTTAATTGTTGCCTTAAAATCGCAGAGATTTCATCCGGCTTAATTTCTACCATATTGTTTGTTTTTTTAACCTGTTACTCTTTTTCAAGAATTTGGTTATGTATGTACTAATTATTAAAGAAATGTATTTGTAAATAGATTTATAAACGGAAGAATCATTTATTTCATAGTTGAAACATAATAGTTCTTCAAGAATTGCTTCTTCACGTCTTTTAAATCTCTCAATATACTTGCATCAACCAGTTTATTATCAAATTCTAATATAAAGCCGCCTATTAAATCAGGGTTTATAATAGTTTCCAATTCAATCGATCCAGTTGTATTTGCAGTGCTTGCTGTAGCTTGGATACTTTGTTTCAACTCTTCGCTTATCTCTACCGCTGTAGTCAACTTTACAGTATGTATTCCTTTAAATTCATTGTATTGAGCAATGAACGAGTTTGATATTTCTAATAAATCTCCTTCTCTTCCTTTTGTCACTAAAAGCTTGGTGAAGCCATTAGTAAGTTCGCTAACATTTGCAGAAGTAACTGCCTTAATGATAGCTTCTTTTTTGTCGGCCTTTATGATTGGGCTTGCCAATAAAGTTCTAAACTCAGCACTTGCCTTACATACAGCTTGCAAGTATTTCATATCTGCATACACCACTTGTAATTGATTTCTTTCAATCGAAAGATCAATAATACTCTTGGCGTACCTATGTGCTAAACGTGTGTTGGACATAATCTCTTTTAATTGATAATTGATAATTTTTAGTTGATAATTGAATTATAAGCAATTTGCTTAAATCAATTGTCAATTATAAATTATTAATTAAGCTTCACTGTTTCTGCTAATTGTTTGATGTAGCTTTCTTGCTCAGATTTGTTGGCAAGTTCTCTTCTTAAGATTTTTTCGCTCACTTCTATAACCAAAGCACCCACTTGATTCTTAACATCTGTAAGTGCTGCATTTTTTTGTTGGTTGATAGCTTGTTGTGCTTCAGCAATAATCCTATCGTATTCAGCCTTTGCTTTATCTTTTGCTTCAGAAATCATTTTGTCAGATGCAAATTTTGCTTCTTTAATCATTACTGCTCTTTCTTCACGAGCATGATTCATTAATGCTTCATTTTCATTTTTCAAAGAAGCCATTTCTAACTTTACTTTTTCAGCAGAAGATATTGCATCAGCAATTCCAGTTTCTCTTTCTTTAAGAGCTGTTAGGATTGAGGTCCATGCATACTTTTTAAGAATAAAGAAAACAACTATAAATGCTATTAAAGTCCAGACTAATAAGCCTAACCCCGGTTGTAATAATTCCATTTTTATTTAATTTTTTAATGAGATAACTTTTTTATCTCTTTTGCTAATAAACTTTCTAGATGTAATTAGTAAAGTACCCATCGCCCTGTGCTTTGGGTACTTTAAAAAATTTGTTCTTGCTAACTCTGTGTATTATTTTAATACAGCAAGGATACCTGCAATAACTGCGAAAAGGGCAACACCCTCAACGAAAGCTGCTGTAAGGATCATGTTAGCACGAATGTCATTTGATGCTTCAGGCTGACGAGCAATGCTCTCAACAGCACCTTTACCAATTTGGCCGATACCAACACCAGCACCGATTGCTGCCAAACCAGCACCAATTGCACCACCTAAGTGAGCAAGACCATCAACTTCTAACAAAACGTTCAATAAAGACATAACTGTTTGCGTTTATAAATAAAAAATAAAAGACTCTTTAATAATTAGTGATGTGCTTCATCATGCGCACCTTCTAAGGCTTGACCAATAAATACAGCTGTAAGATTGGTGAAGATGAATGCTTGTATGAATGCTACTAATATCTCGATGAAATAAATGAAAATTGTAAAGGCAATTGAAACAGGAGAAAAGCCCCATCCTGCCACATGACTCATTGAACCAAAGATGAATATCAATAAAATGAAACATGTTATTACGATGTGTCCTGCCACCATGTTGGCAAAAAGACGAATCATCAAGGCAGCTGGTTTAATAAATACACCTAATAACTCTACTGGAATTAAGATTAATTTCACTAAGAAAGGTACCCCGGGAGGCCAAAAAATGTGCATCCAGAAATGACCGTTTGTACTAAATAGTATAACCAAAAGTGATATAACAGCTAGAACTAGTGTGAAAGCAATATTACCTGTAACATTTGCAGTGCCAGGTATTAATCCAACAATATTGTTGATAAGGATAAAGAAAAATACAGTTAACAAATAAGGCATGTATTTTTCGTATTTGTGACCTAAATTACTCTTGCCAACTTCATCGCGAATGAAGGTAATAATAGGTTCTAATGCATTTTGAAAACCAGAAGGGGCAGTATTTGCACCATTCTTTTTGTATTTGTTTGCCACTCCAATAACTAAATATAGAAGCAATCCTAATGATAAAAACATTTGAACAACATTTCTCGTCAAAGAAAAATCATAAGCTTTTACAGATTCATCTAAAGAACCGTCTTCTTTTACAGCTTCAATGATGCCTTTTTCAGATAATTTATATCCTTGATAAGCAGTTTCTCCATGATTAAAGTTTGAAGAAGAAAATACGGATACACCACGTTGTGGAGAGTAGACAATTACAGGAAGTGGTAAAGAAATATGTGTTCCACCTACTTCTGCAAAGTGAAACTCATGGTTGTCCATGATATGCTCCATTATCAACTCACTAGGCTTGAGACCTTCCGACTTTTCTTCCGCTTTTTTCGCTTCTGATTCGGTATTTTGATTGTTTTCTTGTGCGAAAGTTGAATTTGAAAAAATTACTATAAAAAGGCTGAAAGCCGCTACCAATAAAGATTTCAAGTTAGTTTTCAATACCATTTCCTTCTAAAATTTCGGCGAAGATAAGGGGATAGAGCTTAATAATGAAAGACAACAGAAAAAATCGCCTGAAAAAACTATTAACAGATGTCAGTAAACTATTGTTTCTAAACTGTTTTCTCAAAAAGATAAACAGTTGTATCTAATGGCTTACTAATTTGTCAAACTGCATCTCGTATAGTTTACTATAAAACCCTTTGTGGGCAAGAAGTTCTTCATGGTTTCCAATTTCTCTTATTTCCCCTTTGTCCAGTACTATAATTTTATTTGCCTTTCTAATCGTAGATAATCTGTGCGCAATAACAATAGAGGTTCTTCCACTAATCAATGTTTCAATAGCCTTTTGAATTAATATTTCACTTTCAGTATCTATTGAAGAGGTCGCTTCATCAAGTATTAATATTGCAGGATTGTATAATAATGCCCTTACAAATGATATTAATTGTCTTTGTCCAAGACTAAGTGTACTACCACGCTCCATTACATTATAATCATAACCATTAGGAAGTTGCATAATAAAGTCGTGCATTCCAATCATTTTTGCTGCTTCAATAACGCTATCTCTAGAAACTAATGGGTTACGTAGTGTAATATTATCCATGACAGAGCCTGAAAACAGGAATACATCTTGTAAAACAACACCAATATTACTGCGCAATTTCTCAATTGGATAATCATCAATATCAATATTGTCTACCAATATCTCTCCTTTCTGTATGCTATATAATCTGTTTAATAAACTGATAATAGAAGTCTTACCACTACCAGTATGACCTACTAAGGCAATGGTTTCGCCTGCATTTACAGAGAAGGATATATTCTTTAGTACATATTGTTCATCTATATACGAAAACCAAACGTTTTTAAAGTCGATGCTTCCTTTAATTGGTAATTGATAATTATTAATTGATATTTCTTCTTCACGACTTTCGACTTTTGACTTTAGATTTTCTTGCAGCACATCCTCATTATCCATCACTTTAAAAACTCTTTCTGCAGCTATCATTCCCATTTGTAGAACATTGAATTTATCGGCAATAATTCTCAAAGGGCGGAAAATTTGGTTCAGATAAAGAATAAAAGCTACAAGCAATCCCGCATCCAACCTGTTATCTGCTACCCACCAAACTAGTAATCCTGTGCTGAGTGCCAGCACTAGTTCTACAACAGGGAAAAACACACTGTAGGCAAAAATGGCCTTAATGTTTGCATCTCTATGTTCGGTATTAATTTTATTAAACTTTTTAAACTCTCTATCTTCAGCAGCAAAAGCCTGTACTATGTGCATGCCAGTAATGTGTTCTTGTACAAAAGCGTTTAAAGAGGCAACGGCATTTCTTACTTTTATGAAGCTAGCGTTTACGCTTTCTTTAAAGTAGTAGGTAGCAACTATAAGAATTGGAAAAGGTAATAAGCTTACTAATGCCACCTTCCAATTCATGTAAAACATGGTTATTAGGGTAATGATTATGGTAAGCATATCGGCAACTATAGGTATTAATCCATCACTAAAAATATCGTTAATACTTTCTATATCATTAATTGTTCTGGTGGTAAGTGTACCAATTGGAGTTTTATCGAATTGGCTTAAATTCAGGCTCATTATTTTTTCATAAATAGTTACCCTAAGGTCATTTACTACGTTTTGACCGAGCCATGATGTTATGAAGGAAAATAGAAACCTAAAGATTGTTTCAATTAATAAGAATACAATTTGAAAGATAGTAATATGAAAGATGAACTCAAAAACTGTACTATTTGTGTTTAATGATAGTAGTTTTTGCAACCAAATTGGTATTGGCAAGGCAGAATTAATGGATTTATTTACAGTCAATTGGATGAGGTAGGGGCGTAGTGGCGTTATTAAAGCCATCAAAATTGCCAATGCCAAACTTGTATAAAAAAACAGACTGTAAGGACGTACATATTTGAATAACCGTCCGAGTAAATTAAAATCAAATACCTTTTTTGTTGCTTTATCCTTAGCCATTGAAGCAAAAGTAATAGTATGAGTCAATAGAGTTTATATCAATTAGAAATATTATACTCACATGCGAAATAATTTGGCTAATGAATCGTTTAAATTAGCATGGAATTAGGTAAGTACGAAAATTGGTCAAGAAACCCAATTCGTTTTGTTGCAATGACAGGTTATGTTCTTGA
>CANCVE010000036.1 GCA_947381435.1 Chitinophagaceae bacterium | reverse complement strand
AGATTCTTTAATTGTTGCCAAAGATGTTCTAAGTGTAACCCCAGATTTACATGTAATAATTAAATCCTCTGTTTCATTTACATCCATAATTCCAACCAAACTACCTGTTTTTTCAGTAATACTGATTGTTTTAACCCCCTTTCCTCCTCTATTAGTGATACGATAAGCATCAACAGCGGTTCTTTTGCCATAACCGTTTTCACTTACTACTAAGACGTTTCTAGATTTATCTTCAGCATGAACACAAATCATACCTACCACTTCATCTTTAGTATCATCAACTTCAATTCCTTTCACACCAATCGCACCGCGTCCTGTTGGTCTAACCTTAGCTTCTGGGAATCTAATTGCCCTTCCGCTTTTAATGGCCATCATAATCTCATTTTCACCATCAGTAAGTTTGGCCTCAAGCAATTCATCTCCCTCATTAATTGTAATTGCATTTACGCCATTCGCACGAGGTCGGCTAAAGTCTGCTAGGTGTGTTTTCTTGATAATTCCTTGTTTAGTACAAAGAATGATATAGTGGCTATCTACAAATTCTTTATCATCAAGTTTTCTTACATCAATGATTGCTTTAACTTTATCGTCTTGTGGAATTTGCATTAAGTTTTGCAATGCACGCCCCATTGTATTCTTTTCACCTTCTGGTATTTCATATACTTTCAACCAGAAACAACGTCCTTTTTCAGTAAAGAAACACATTGTATGATGGGTAGACGCCACAAACAAATGCTCTACATAATCCTCATTGCGCGTTTTAGTACCAATGGCTCCTCTCCCACCTCTTTTTTGTTGTCTATAATCAGCAGCAGTTGTTCTCTTAATATAACCCAAATGAGAAATCGTAATAACAACATCTTCTTCTTTGATAAAGTCTTCCATCCTCATTTCGCTAGATAAGAATTGAATTTCGCTCTTTCTTACATCACCAAACTTCGCTTTAATCTCTAATAATTCAGTCTTGATCAATTCATAACGTAAATGCTCGCTTGCCAACAGTGCTTTTAAACCTTTAATGGTTTGTAATAAAACATTGAACTCATCAACAATTTTATCCCTTTCCATTCCAGTCAAACGTTGCAAACGTAATTCAAGGATAGCTTTCGCTTGTATATCAGATAAACCTTGTTCTTGCCTGTATAATTCATCAGTAAGTTCTTCAAAAACAGACTGATTGATATACCAGTTCTCTTCTTTACTTTTTTCAATCAACAAAGCTTTTGCATCATCCGGTGTTCTACTGCCACGAATCAATTTAATTACTTCATCAAGATGATCCAATGCTTTTAGATATCCTTCTAATATGTGTGCTCTTTCCTCCGCTTTTCTAAGCTCAAACTTAGCCCTACGAATAATCACGTCCATTCTAAACTCAATAAACTCAACAATCAAGTCTCTTAAGTTCATTGTTTTTGGACGTCCTTTACTAATAGCTACATTGTTGATGCCATAGCTAGACTGTAGTTCAGTAAATTTGTATAACTGATTGATTATGACTTGTGCTACAGCATCTCTCTTTAAATCAATTACAATCCTATTTCCTTCACGTTGGTTACTTTCATTGTTTACATGCGCAATACCGTCAATGGTTTTATCATTTACCAATTGACCAATCTTGTTTGTCAACGCATCTAAACCTACTTGATAAGGTACCTCCGTAATTACAATCTGTTCTCTACCGCTTGGCTTGGTATCCACATGGCATTTACCACGTACCACTACCCTACCACGTCCAGTAAGGAATGCGTTTTTTACATCCTCCATTCCGTAAATAACTCCACCTGTAGGAAAGTCTGGTGCCTTTACATATTCGATAAGTTCTTCGCAAGTAATTTCTGTATTATCTATATAGGCTATACAACCATCTACAACCTCACTTAAGTTGTGGGGCATCATGTTGGTCGCCATACCCACAGCGATACCTGAGGAACCATTTACTAATAACTGAGGAATACGAGTTGGCAAAACTGTTGGTTCCTGTAAGCTATCATCAAAGTTTAATTGATGATCCACAGTATCTTTCTCCAAATCTTCAAGCATTGCTTCGGCAAAACGCTCTAGCCTTACTTCTGTATAACGCATTGCTGCCGGTGGATCTCCATCTTGGTTACCAAAGTTTCCCTGACTGTCTACCATTTTATAGCGCATCGTCCAGGGCTGAGCCATACGAACCAATGTATCATAAATTGAAGCATCTCCATGTGGGTGATATTTTCCCATTACTTCACCAACTATACGGGCAGATTTCTTGTAAGGTTTATTACTGTTGTTACCTAATTCGTACATGCCAAAAAGAACGCGGCGGTGTACTGGCTTAAATCCATCTCTTGCATCAGGTAATGCACGTCCCACAATAACAGACATTGAGTAGTCAATATAGGCAGTCTTCATCTGCTCTTCGATGTTCACCAGTATTATGCGATCGTTATCTGAAGTCTGTTCAGGCAATTGTTGCGGTGTTTCTTCCATTTCTTTTACTTCAATTTTTTAATTTGTTTAGGTTAATTGGCGCGAATAAATAGTATCATTATGCTACCCCAATCATCTAAAACCCATTTTAGTGAGCAAGCGAAGATAGTTTTTTAATAGTGTAAACAATAATAAATTGAAGTCTTAATGGCTTTGTTTTATCCACAGTTGTGGGTTTGTAGAACAGGAGGTTCACATTACACTTAAAATTAATTAAATATTATTAGATAAATGTTTGATTTTAAAGAAAATAGACCTGAATATTTTAAAAAAGAGTTTAGGAAATGATATGTATAAATGCCTGCTTTATAAGCTTTCTAAAGAAGATACTACACCAATAGTTCTGAGCAGAATCTGAAGTTCCAGTCTCAATGAAAGGTTATTGATGTAAAACATGTCGTATTCTAGTTTTTCAATGGTTTCTTCTGGTGTTGCTGTCGGGTTATTTACCTGTGCCCAACCTGTAATGCCGGGTTTAATGATATGTCTTATTCTATAAAAATTGTTTTTTAAAGCATATTGCTCTACAATATCAGATCTTTCTGGACGAGGACCAATAATACTCATCTCGCCTTTTAGTACATTCCAAAGTTGAGGTAATTCATCTATTTTGGTCTTTCTAAAAAACTTCCCCAATTTAGTGATTCGCTTGTCTCCAGGAACGGTATGCTCTTGATACTCGTTCGGATTATAAATCATCGTCCTTATCTTATACAAGGTAAATATTTTACCATTAATTCCTACTCGTTCTTGTTTAAAGATGGATGGTCCTCGTGAAGTTAGTCTGGTAAGCATTGCTGCTATAAAAATTACAGGTAACGATAAGGGTAAAAAAATAACAGCTATTGCCCAATCCATAAATCGTTTTACAGCAAGGAACTTCTTTGAAGGCATTTCTACCATCGAAAATACTTTCTCTTCTGTTACTTCTGCATGAATCATTGGGCAACAGAAGGTGGTTTTTTCGTAGAACTCTACTATGTTTATTATTTTCTTAGCCGGAATATCGTAAAACTGAGCTAAGCTCAGAAACTGGTTCAATATCTTTTCACCTGTCCATTTATCTATTACAACAAAGTCATAAAAATTCTGTTTTAGGTATTTTATTAATCGGATATCTACAGGACCACTCCAGAAGTTGTAAGAGAAGTTTTTGTTGAATAGTGGTTTTCTAATTAATTGTTTCGCTAAAGTATCTGGGTTCACTATTAGGCACGTCTTCTTTCTAACGTCTTTTTTCAGCCTTTTCTTTCTTCCATACCAACTCCCTTCGTATATAATTGTACGAAGATTGCTGAGGTTATTATTCGTCTTCTTTAGCGTTTCCAGAACTGATAATTTTTAATCTTTAAATAATAGCCCATGTATTAACACAAGCAGCTTCAAAATAAAAAAGTAAAATTATCCTTATACGCTAATTTGTTTTATTGATGTAATATTCAAAATACAATTGTTAATCATCCAATCTTGATTTGAAACAGTTTATTAAATCCTTGATGCCAAGATTAACATCTTTTCATTACCGCTGCCTCAATTTGAAATTTTCTTGTAAGGAATTCTTCAACAGCCTAATGCAAAGTAAGTAATATTTGTAATGTGATTAAATTATTTTTTTACAATCAACTCAAATACTTCTTCATCTTTTAAATCTACTGGTTTAAATGCTTCACCAATTACCTTTTCATATAGTTCAATGTATCTTTTGCTTATGGTGTTTAGCCATTCATCGGTCATTTCTGGAACTACTTGTCCTTCTTTGCCCATAAAATCATTTGCTATTAACCACTCCCTTACAAACTCTTTACTCAATTGTTTCTGACGCTCTCCTACCCTTTGCCTTTCTTCAAAACCTTCCGCATAGAAGTAACGTGAGCTATCAGGTGTATGTATTTCGTCCATCAAAACGATGGTATCTCCTGTCTTTCCAAACTCATATTTGGTATCTGCCAAAATCAATCCTCTTTTCGAGGCTATTTCTTTTCCTCTGGCAAATAGTGCCAAGGTATATTTTTCCAATACATCCCACTCAGCTGCCGAAACTAATCCTTGCGAAATTATCTCTTCCTTGCTTATGTCCTCGTCATGTCCTTTAGAAGCTTTAGTTGTTGGGGTAATTAATGGTGTTGGAAAAAAGTCGTTCTCCTTCATACCCTCAGGCATTGTAACGCCACAAATAGTTCGGTTGCCAGCAGAATAAATACGCCATGAATGCCCTGTGAGGTTGCCACGAACCACCATTTCTATTTTGAATGGGTTGCAACGTTTGCCAATGGCAGCGTTTGGTGCAGGAACAGATTCAAGCCAATTAGGACAAATGTCGGCAGTGGCTTCCAACATATAAGCAGCAATTTGATTAAGGACTTGTCCCTTGTAAGGAATCTCTCTTGGCAAGATGACATCAAAAGCAGAAATCCTATCACTCGCTATCATCACAAGTACATCTTCACCAATGGTGTAAACATCCCTCACTTTACCGCTATAGAAAGCTGTTTGTTGTGGAAAATTGAATATAGCCATACTGCGAAAGTACTACTGCCAGAAACACTACACACCACAAATGTTTAAATGTTCATAAAAAACATCGATTTATGGTAGATGTTAAGGCTTTGTATAGCTAGAGAAAAAATTGACGAAGCACCAAATTAAGGCGGGTAATGTTTCTAAGTTATGTGAGAAGCACAAAGATTCAACAAATAGGGACATGAGGGACAAAGTATGCTCTTTTAAAGTGAAAAAGAAAAGAGCAACTAGAAAATACTTCATTGTAAGATTGACCAACATTTTATTCAAGTTCTATATAATTATAAATTCTTTAAACAGATTGAAACAAGTGACAAGCAGTAGCTGAACATTTTTTCTATGGATGGGGATTATTATCGTTATTTTCAAAATGCTGTATTACATATTAAAGATTCATTACGATACGAGCAAAACGCTCTACGACAAGCAAAAGATGCTCATCGATATGAACAAAATGCTTTACGATAAGTAAAAGATGCTTTACGACATGAAGAAAATGCTTTACGACAAGCAAAAAATGCTCTACGACATGAAGAGAACTCTGTATAACATGCAAAAGATGGCTGCTTCCAAGAAATTTTAAATTTTGTGTGCCACCCCTCCTGAAATTACTTGACAGTTTTTGGTGTTAATATTACTATTAGTTTACTGTGATTTGGGTTATTACTTGTGCAAGAATACAGCTTTGTTTTCTACTCCTGCTTTTTGTTTTCACCCTTTGTTTTATTCCTGTTTTTTCTTGTCATTAATGCCCTTTATTCCAGCTTTTCATACCCTACTTTTTATAATCCTGTTACCGCTTTACACCTTGTTGAACTTTGAATTTGTGGTGAGCTTGCTGTAGCATTAAGTTTTATACCACCCCGGCCTATCGGCCATCCCTCGAGAGCTACCGTGTACACACATCTTTTTTGTATCCATATGAAAGTGGTTTTCGCACCAAAAAGCATATAAATGAGGTTGGTAATGTATTGAATTTATCATACCTTGTTGCTCGTGGGTATTAAAAATATGAGCAAATTGAGCCTCTTGAATTAACTAAAAAAAGATGTGTGTACACGGTAGCCCTCGAGAGGGGAATTGCACCCGAACTAGTTTTGAGTAGGTTTAGATTGTTAGATTGTGATTTATAAATGAAGCGCAATTTGAAATTAAAAAGTGATCTGTTTATTTTTTGAATGGTAGAGGCTTTCTATTTTGAATGAGATAATAAATAGCATCATGTAACTTTTAAAAACTTTCTTTTTCACTCTGCCATAGTTTGGCAGAGTGGGTGTGTTGCTTTGTATCCTAAATTAATAAAAATGGAAGTTTCAATTGAACAACTAAGTAAACTACAAAAAGGGGAATCAACTTTTGGAGAAACAAGCAGTAATGTAAATTTGGGAGCAGTGATAAATGACTCTACAAGGTGTTAAAGTGAATTTCATCTTTATCTATCTCATTTCAATTATTTGCCCAATCACGATTATTTGAAAGATATTAATTGTACAAAAGCAAATGCTTGGTTCTTGGATAAATATAAAAACGAAATTACTGATTGTCATTTTTTCAAGCGTTGCATGGATAAAGTCAATAAAACAGAATTGGATGATATTTATTATTTTCTAGATAAAGACTTGCTTGTTTATTTTAATACGAATAGAAGCAAAGTAAGTTTCTTATTCCGAAACACATCAATACTCAAAGTTGTAGAAGTAGTTGAAGGAATTAAATTATTTAAAGAAAGGAAAAGGAACTTTGTAAAACCAGAAATATCCCTTTTGGTTAATACAAGAGTTGGCTTCCAAACAAGGTCTATGGAAATAACTAAACCTAAATTATCTATAGATGATAATTACAACTACGATTTTAGTGAGATTCATCAAACAATTTTAAAAAGGCTATCAAAAAAGAATGATAAGGGGTTGGTACTGTTGCACGGCAAGCCTGGCACTGGCAAAACATCTTATATCCGTTATCTCATTGCATCTGTTAAGAAGCAGGTTATTTTTCTGCCCCCTAATATGGCTTCTGCCATCACCAATCCCGATCTTATTACAGTATTGATTGAAAACCCAAATTCAATTTTTATCATTGAAGATGCCGAAAACATTGTAGTCGATAGGGAAAAGAACGGTGCATCACCCGTTTCTGCCCTTCTTAATATATCAGATGGTTTACTTTCCGATTGTTTGAATATTCAGCTTGTTTGTTCTTTTAATACTGATATTTCTAAAGTGGATAGTGCACTACTGCGCAAAGGAAGATTGATAGCCCAATATGAATTTAAGGAGCTAGAGGCTACAAAAGCACAAGCACTCTCTTATAAATTGGGTTTTGATAGCATTGTAGCCCGCCCAATGACTTTGACAGAAATATATAATCAAGATGAGCAAGACTTTTCGGGGCAAAAACAAAAAAGGAGTATTGGATTTAATAATGCCTGATGACGATTAATTTATTGAATAATGAAACAAAAACAGATTCCTGAGTACTATTATATCTAAAATAATTACAATGACTTTGGACAAATACTATTGGATGCTTGAAAGCTTCAATTTTGAATATTTCATGATTAAGCGAAGCCATCGGCTAATGAAGAAATTAAAGACGCAATTAATAAGGGTGGGACATAAGGATTGGGAGAAGTATAACCTAAAATATGCCGCTGCCTTTAGGGAACAAAGAGATGATAGTGTATTATTTTTTGACACCTCAAGCGAACCGATGGGTAGAGGGCTGCAAACTTCCTACTTGTTTTATCTAAAACAGTTACCATCATTATGTGTAACAGATGTAGCAATGTTATTTGCATTGATGGGAAAGGATAACTATTTACTTGATGGCGTCTTTGAAATAGATGCAAACTTCAAGTACCCTTTTGCAGCTTCTATCTTTAAAGATACTTATGGAAAAATGCTATTCGATTATCAGTTTACAAGCCTTTTATCTATCTGCTTGCCAGTGTTTGAAAAAACACCTTCGAATATAAATGATTACCTCCGGGCATTAAAAACAGGGCAAAATGATAAACTGAAAAGGTTGCAAACATTGACCATGCCCGATGGAACAAACCTTGCTGGATACTTAAAAGAGAATACCCCAATAAAAAAAGTGTTCTCCACGAACGAATATGGGCAAGTTGTAAAGCCAACCCATAAATTTGCTTATCAAGTATCTAAAAGGAAAACACTATAATAATTTAAAAGCATAAATAAATTTATAAAAATGTTACATGCAATCATTACAAACAAGGCAGGAAGAAGTCTAGGAAGTGGCGAAGTCAATTGGAGGCAACTATTTGCCGCGTCTGAAGATTCTTTAACCTCTACAATCTTTGGAAGCCTTTTTTATTTGCCCGTCGAGCTTTTCTGGCAAATAATAAATAAATCATGTTACATTACTTCATTGACAGATGATAACCCTAAGATTGTTTCATTCGATTTTTGGCCACATTGGTCTGGTAGCGAATCTTACAACAGTAGATTGGTTGAGCCAGATGTTTTTATACGGACTAAAAATTTAGACATAATTGTCGAAGCAAAAAAATATGATAATGCTGCTAGTCCACAAAAGCTAGATCAATGGCAAAATGAGTTTCAGGGATATTTGAACGAATATGGGGAAGATTCAAAACGGGTAATTCTTTTAGCTATTGGGGGTATAGAAAACGTACTTCCCGAACCTGTTAATATAAAAGATAAAAGCATAACTATTATAAAATGTCGCTGGATAAATATCCTACAAGAGGTTAAAAGAACGGTTAATAACCTTGAAAAAAGTAAAGGGTTATTAAATAACATAGATTCTTCCTTAATAATCTTAAACGATATTATAAAAGGATTCTATATCCATGGGTATTTATCGGGAGCTTGGTTAGAAGATGATGATTTTCACAAACAGACCCGAATTAAATACACAACTCTGAATCCTTTTTTCTCATTTGAAACAAGTGATATTAATAACTAAATTAATTAAAATGGAAAACAAAAACAATATTTTACAAGTTGAGAATATTTTGCTTGATGTTAGAAAAGCTTATCGACTATTGTATAGCTATCAGAGAAAAGTACTAGACTTAATGAAATTTATTGGGTATTTAACTACTTGGAATTATGAAGGTGGTTGGTGTAAGTTCAGCGATCCCAGTCCTAAAAATGGCAAGGGTGTTCTTGATTCATGGGCTTGGGATTGGTTAAATCTTTACACATATGAATTCCACTTTGGATTCAAAGAAATTAATGGAAGTAAAATAAAATTTTCTGTTTGGCTCGTTTCTGATACTGGTTTTTATGATTCAGATTCAAAAGACAAAAGGAATGTTGAAACGTTTTCAAGCGTTGAAGAATCAGCTACAAAGCTAATTTTTGTAGTTGGCAAAAACATTTGGCATACATCCTTTCCAGATTTTCTTGATAACTTAAAAAAAACTAAACTTATTGAAAAAAAAGAAAGCACCGTTGGGAATGAGGTTTTGCTTGTAAAATCGTTCAATCTGTCTAGTTTTATAAATGCTGATGAAGCAAGAAAACGAACAGAAGAATTAGTCAGTTACTTTAAGGAAAATGGAATTCCAGAATTCACAACAATAAGTAGCGTTGAGGAAATTATAACATAATAAAACATATACAAAATGAGCGTTCTAATAGTTAACAAAGGAAAAGTAGAATTACGTCAAACAAACGGAACACTAATAAGGCATATTTGGAATGGAGATGCTATTGAAGCAAATTTGAATAGCTCCGATTCTCTAGTTTTGGTTACCACTGTTAAAGGACAAGTAGAACTCCGCCAAATAAATGGTACACTAATCAGGCATATCGGTAATGGGGATGCTGTAAGTGCAAAGTTTAGTGGTAAGGATATACTTGTGAGAACAAACAAAGGGAAAAACGAACTCCGCCAAGAAAATGGTACACTTATCAGGCATCTGTAAAAAAGAAAGATGAAGGAAAAGGAAAGAAAATAATGATGGATTTATAATTGGTAAGTATTAATTCACTTAATCATATTGCCCTCTTTTACCTAACTTGCAGATAATTAATACAGTTATTATGAATAGAGTAACACAACAATCGTCCACATATACCAATATGCCTTCACTATTAAGGTTGATAGTAGATGAAATAGACACAATGGATGATAAGGAGAAAAAAGAAGTTTTAAAGAAGATAAGGATGCAAAAAGCATTGTCGCTCGCAAAGAAGGCAGATGAGGTATTTGAAGGTAAGTTCAAAGAAATGGATGAAGACGAAATTGCCTCTATGGTGAGTGAAAATAGAAAAATAAGTTATGAACAAGAAAGTGGTCATTGATACATCTGTTTATCTCACTTACGCCATGTATAATAAACTATATCGACTATTGGCTGTATTTTACAAGTACGAATTGGTAGTTTTTATAAATAACCAATTACTAGATGAGATAGAAAGAAACCTAGAATCATCCTTACAAAACAAAGCAATAAAACCAATACTAATTATGGATGCAATTATAGCTGCTACAAATAATTTTGAAACCAGTGCTACTTATAATCTAAGCCCTGACCCAAAAGATAATTTTCTATTCGATCTTGCCATACAAACCAATAGCGAATTAATTGTAACAAAAGAAAAGGCCTTACTCAATTTCAAGGATACTCCTGTTGCTATAAGGGATATTAAATGGTTTAAAGAAACATATCCTGTTGCATTATAATAAAACAAACAACCATGTCACGAAAAGAAGCAATAATCAGACAAAAACACATTATAAATAAGCTTAGGCGGAAACCATCTAGCTTTAATGAAATTGCCACTTATCTAGAACGTCAATCTGTGTTGGAAGATTATGATTTTACTATCTCCACTCGTACCTTCAAGCGAGATACTGAAGATATATTGAGTCTCTATTCTATTGAGATTAAATACAACTTCACAGACAAAGTTTACTTTATAGAAGATGAAGGCAACCCAACTAAAAGCGACAGGCTATTAGAAGCTTTTGATACCTTATATGTACTGAATATGACTGAAGACTTGTCGAAATACATTCACTTGGAACCTATCAGACCAAAAGGAACAGATAACCTCTATGGATTAATTCATGCTATTAAGAATAGGTTGCAGATAAAGTTTAAATACGAAAAATATTGGGAGGATACTATAACCAATAGACTGGTAGAACCTTATTGCCTAAAGGAATTTAAAAATAGGTGGTATTTAATCGCAAAAGACAGTAATGGTAAATATCCTAAAACCTTTGCCTTGGATAGGATGACGGATTTAGAAATTACCAATATTAGGTTTTCAATACCCGCTTCCTTTGATATGCACGAACTATTTAGGTATTGTTATGGCATTATTACTCCGACAGACCAACAGCCAGAAGAAGTGATTTTATCATTTGACCCTGACCAAGGGAAGTACATCAAAAGCCTGCCATTACATGAAACGCAGGAGATATTAGAGGACAATGATGATGAATTGCGTATAAAGCTAAAGGTTTACATAACCCACGATTTTATTATGGAACTCCTCTCCTATAGTAATAATGTAAAAGTGTTGCAACCTAAATCATTGACAAATAGGTTAATGGCAGAATATGAAAATGCTTGGAAACAGTATTAATAACTACCTCAATGTTTTAATCGAATATTTACTGGCACATCCCTATCGCAGGATATTTCACCGTTTTCAAGTTTTAGTTCTCCTAATTGAATTACACTTCGTCTTGTTTCAAAGCCGTCCTTCCAAGTTCCTTTTGCCCCTACCCTACCTGGGTGTGTAAAATAGAAGATATAAGCATGTCCATCATTTACCAACACATCACAATGCCCGCCAATGGCTTGATCATCTTTGCCCTTACCCGGAAATTCCAGAATGCGTTTTTCTTGGCGTTTCCAAGTTTTCAAGTCATCAGATTTATAAATACCCATACCCATCCAATTATCCACTACCATCCAATAACTATCTTTCCATCTAAAAACCTTTGGTCCTTCTCCCCCCTTATCGCCCACTGCTTTGCCTTTATCCTCCCAATTGGTCAAATCTTTACTATCGGCATAGTAAATACTTTTCCTGTCCTTTTCATTGTTGTACCATAAACGCCAACCACCCTCTGGCAAAGGGAAAACACAGGCATCAATAATTTTATGCGAAGCGAGTGCTAATGTCTTATCATATTGCCAATGCAATAAATCCTTACTCGTTAAATGAATAATTTCTCTTGGATGATTCCAATCTTTAAACACACCCGGCACATAAGTCAAGAACATGTGGTACAATCCCTTATTTTCAAATACTTCTGGTGCCCAATGGGTGTAATTACTATCTGGACGATACTGAATATCTGCCGTATCTATATATTGCCATTTAGCTCCATCAACAGAAGATGCGATGCCTATTCGAGGGCCATGCACCCATGTAACGCCATCCAAACCTTCTGCATTTGCACGGCGATTTGTGTAGAACATAAACCACTTTTTCACTTGTTTATTCCACACAACCACAGGATCGGCAGCTCCATTATAAATAGGATCTTCGAATAGTGGCTTTGAAGCAATATTTTGCTTTTGTGCCATGGCAAGCGAGAAGGTAGTAAGTACCAATAATTGTATCCAGATAGCTTTATGTAAACTTATTCTCATCATACTCATTTCAAATTTTAATAGACACTAGCATTAAACTAGGTTAGTGCATCTCACCAATTCTTGGTGCATTAGGGTCAACTCTCGGTCTGAAAAAGTCAAACCATCCCATATAATTATTAGTAAGCCCCACTGTCCATGCCGTTAACTTGTCAATGTTCAATTCTGTAATGACTTTATGAGAGTTAATCATTACACTGTTTCCAAACACATCAATTGCACTTTTTTGAACTTGATAGGTTTGCCCACTGGTTTTATCACTATAAATGTCCCAGGCACCAAAAAGGTGAAGCATTTCATGTACGATGGTGCCAATGTTTAATATTTCGTCGCCATAGCCCTCTGTGTAAACAATGGTAGCTTCCAAGAATCTTTCAGCGCTCCTATCAGCTTTATACCACAATGGCTGTGAGAACGCACGTCCTGTTTTCTTGGCAAAAATCATTACAAATACATTATCAGAACTATCGGCTATCATCAAGGAATCATAAAAATATTTAGAAGACTTGTATCCAATGGCTGGCAATATCCACGATATTAAATTAATACCTCCTGGTGTTCTACTCGCAAAAACTTCCTTTACTTTAATGTCATGTTCTTCCCCTATTACAGAAACATTAAATTCAATATTTGATTCTGGGTTATACTTTCTTGCTTGTTCTTGAACCCAGCGATGACCATATTCTTGTTTTGCCAAAGCCAGCTTTTTGTCTTCGTCGCTCCATCCCTTTTTATCATCTGAAATAAAAATATCTATCACTTTTATTTTACCCGTTAATGACTTTGCACTTCCGTAAGCATCGTTGTACCTCGTGGCATTTGGAGGATACTGTGCCAACACTTTATTAGAAAGCAGTATTGCCATAAAAAAGATAAGGATTGAGGAATTTGACTTTAAGCGTGACATGGGTTTTAAGTATGATAAATGATTGAAATAATTACCAAGTTAATTTAATAAACGAAACTGCCTGGCAAGGTAAATCAACTGTTAGAATGATTTTACCTTCCTTTACTGCAATTACCTTAGAAGACACTTGTTCCAGTTGACCAGCTTTTTCTAATGTTTTAATCTGCGCTGTTGATGGACTCTCCGGGCTACCCATTGCTTTCCAAGCTTCATAAGAATTGCTGTGTTTATCATCAATTTGATATTGCGTAATGGTTACCTTTTTAGAAAGAACATCGTTAATGGATAATTGAACATTTGCTGCATTGCTAATAGTATCATCATCATGGTAATTCCATAACATGATACCAGCAGAGGCTTTATCTTTTGAAGCCAAAACGCCAATATCAGTAGTTGCTCCCCTTATGCCAGAATCTTTTGCAGTTTGTAGGCTATACATTTTATCGCTCACTGCTTCTACCCTATTGCCAGACATCATACCAAACATTCTAAATACGTTTAGCACAGGCTTGTCAACCCCATTAGTCGCTAAATCCCGAAAGCCATAAAACCATGGTTGGTCTTCAAACTCAAAACTCCAAGATACTGCCCCCTTAAAGTTGACCTTATACATATCAGCCAAAGCATACTTTCGGGCAAACGACGCAGCCGTATAACTGGAATACATCGTACCATTACGGTAGGCATTCTGAGGATTGGTCTTCATGCCACACGCTGCACATCCTTCCGGATCTGATTCTCCTATAACGATGGGGATATTCTTTGCTTGCGGATAAGAAGCTATCAACTTAAACGCATCATTAATATTACGCAACTGATTACTGATACCCATTCTAACATGGTCATTAACTACTCGAGGCGAACCCTTGGCATGAAAAAGAATTACATCTATCGGCGTACCTATTTTACCTGACACATAATTTGTATCGCTAAAGCAATGTTTTAAAAATACTTTCTGAAACTTTTCACCTCCTCCTGTCACATCACTACCACCAATCTTGGCAGTTGGTAAAGCACGTTTTACGCCATCAACAGCATAGTCATACAACTTGCAATAATCCTGCACACTACCTTTCCAATAGGATGAACCATTTGGCTCATTCCAAACTTCCCAATACCAACTTTCTACTTCTTTTTTACCATAACGCTCCACACAATGTTTCACCCATTCGTAAGCCAAATTACCCCACTTTGTGTAATCTTTTGGGGGATAGCACCAACCGCCTTCTATCTTGTTATAAGCATCGCCTGGCTTCCAATTGTGCTTGTATGGTTGTGGGTGAATAGACAATGCTTCTGGCATGAACCCTAATTGTGCCAATGGTTTCATACCATGACTTACATAAGTATCAAATATGCTATCTACAATTTTCCAATAGTAAATAGGATTGCCATTGGCATCTTCTGTGTACATATTGGTACTTCCCCATTTTAAAGCTGCCACGCCATCGCCGGTACTCATCAAACTATGGCAACGCACATAAACAGGCACAGGACTTAAAGCTGCCAATTCGCTCAACAGTTTCTTGCCATCCTTCATGTAGGTATAGTTTGGTTCGTCGTAACCAAACCATGCCCATATTGGTGTCATGGGTGCAATTTCCTTTGCCAAGGACACGCTTATATTGGCATTATCTTTTGCTTGAGCAAGTAGTTTACCGCTTACCAACAAACAAGTAGCAACCGTTAGAGACAGAGATAGTTTCTTAATATTCACATTATTATTTTGCAGGAATTGCTTCCAAGGTTATTTCTCCATCCTTCAATCCATCAGCACTAGCCTTAATCTTGATTGAACCATTAGCATTTGCCTTTACAATGGCAATACATGATCCTTTAAAAGCAAACCTTTTGGGAGAAGTAAATACTTCAGAGGCATTCAAATCTCCATTATCAGTAGCGGCAACAACGCCCGAACCATTGGCAGTAAAGGAAATTTGGTTATCTGCATTCAGGCAAGGGACACCGTTTTCATCCACAACTGTTGCTGTGATATAACTAACATCATCCCAAGAGTTTTCTATTGACTTTTTATCCGCAGATAATAAAATCTTTGCAGGAGTTCCGGCAGATTTCAGTTCCTGCGTAGCTACTACTTGTCCTTTATTTCTACCAACTACTTTTAATGTTCCTTTGTGGAAAGTAAAACTCCAAACTCTAGCCGAAGCCTTATCATCTGGTCTTGGTTTTACGCCAACTGATTGGTCATTCAAGAACAATTCTACCTCATCACAATTACTATACACTTGCACCTTCGCTTCATCATACGTATCAATATCCGTAGGGCTCCAATCGCTTATCCAGTTGCCAGCACCCGCATTTTGTTCCTTACGCATCGCAAAAACCATTGGCTTATCGCTCCACCAACTTTGGTATTGATAGCCAATATACTTTTCAGTACCTGTTTTATCTAGCAGTCCGAATGGGGCAACAACTAGAGGCCAATCATTTTCGCCAATATAATCTATGCCAGTCCATAAAAATTGACCAGACATAAAAGGTTTGTCTCTTAATGCCAACCAAGATTGTAATTCAGGTCTATTTTCCGTACCAATTACTATCCTTTTTGGATTCTTATCATGCGCAGCAACCAATTCATTCTCACGGTAATTCTGTCCCACGATATCCATTGTTTCCGCAAAACCATTCTCATAAACCTTTGACATTCCCGGACGGAATAATGCCATCGTAACAGGTCTAGTTGGATCTAAAGAATGAACTAAGTCCTGTTGCATTCTATATTTCCTAAAGCCACTAGAATCATTTAAGTTATCATGAATTTCATTACCAACAGAGTAAATAACTATAGATGGGTGATTTCTGTCGCGCACCAATTGATCGTGTGTATCCTTCTCCCACCAATTATTGAAGTACATGTTATAGCCATAAGTAGCACTACTTTTTGCAGCATTCCATGTGTCGAAAGTTTCGTCCATCACCACAAAACCCATCTTATCGCACAAATCCAAAAACTCTGGCGCAGGAGGGTTATGAGAAGTGCGAATACCATTAACACCAATGCCTTTCAACAACTCCAAACGTCTTTCCCAAACACGCAAAGGCACGGCAGAACCAACTGCGCCTCCATCAGTATGCAAGCAAACACCTTTTATTTTAATGTTCTTTCCATTCAATGAAAAACCTTTTTCTGCATCAAACTTTATGGTACGGATGCCAAAGGTTGTGGTGTAATTATCCAAAACAACCTTGCCCGCTTTCACGGTAGAAACTGCCTTATACAAGTTAGGTTTATCGATACTCCAAAGCTGCGGTTGATCTACAGTATGGTCTTGATTAATAACTGTCGATTTACCAGCCGCAAGGGATTGTTTCGATTCGATAGACTTAACAACCTTACCGTCTGAGGCAACAATATCCGTTTGTAGAACTAGTTCAGTCTTATTAGTTGATTGATTGATAATTTCAGTTTGTGCATGAACAGTAGCTTTTGCATCACTCACACTTGGTGTAGTTACAAAAACGCCCCATTTATCAATATGCACATTATCGGTAGCAATCAAGCGTACATGTCTGTAAATACCCGAACCACTATACCAACGTGAAGCAGGTTGTAGGGAGTTATCTGCTTTTACAGCAATAATATTTTTAGCACCTGCACCAACTTTTAAATACTTTGTCAACTCATATTGAAAACTAATGTAGCCATAAGGACGCTTACCCAAATGGTTGCCATTTATCCATACATCGCTGTTCATCATCACCCCATCAAACTCAATAAAGAAACGTTTTTTGGCATCAGCATCAGCAATGGCAAATGCCTTTCTGTACCAACCAATGCCTGTTTCAGCATAAGCTCCTCCCCTACCAGAAGGATTGGTACGGGCGAAAGGATATTCAGTTCCCCAATCGTGCGGCACACTCAACGAACGCCAAGCTGCATCATTAAAATCGGTCTTTTCTGCACCACTTACATCTTCTTTTATAAACTTCCAATTAGCATCGAAAGAAATGATGCTACGTTGCGCAAAACTTTGATAACTGCCAAAGACTAAGGCTGTAATAGGAATGATTTGTTTGAAAGAATGCCACTTCATATTCATGTATTATTTGTTATTTATTAACCTTACGCATATTCGTCAACACCTTGATTACGCCAAATTATTTACCACATAGCCACAATAGGCACATAGAAAAAATAAGGCAAGAAAAGTTTCACTTTAAGAACACATAGCTGAGTACATTAAAAAGTGAAACTTTTTTGCTATGTCTTCTTTTCCAATCTAATATCAAACACTATGTGCCTACTGTGCCTATGTGGTAATTTTTGTTCAATATGGGTATGCCTGCCGAACATCAGTTATTTATTTAAAATTGTTGTTTTGAAAGTATAGTTTCCAGAACCAATCTTGTATTGCAATCGCCCATTGGTTTTCCCAACAAACTTTACCAAAGTAGATGTTGACACCTCTTTACCATTTAGGTTTATTGATTGCAAGGAATCTCCAAAAACATCCACTAAAGCTGTGGTATTAACAGGGATGGCAACCATCAATTCAAAACTGTTTGCATCCTTATGCCATTGGCTTTTGATGATTCCATAAGGAGATTGATAACTTGCCTTCACGTCTTTTATATCTCCAACAACCTCTGGATGAATCAATATTTCATTAAATGCAACTGAAGTTTCTGTTTGTTTAATGCCTGCAAGTCCACTATAAAACCACTCCATCAAATGCCCCAACATCAAATGATTATTGGAAACATTACGCAAAGCTTGCCAAGATTCTGTAAGTGAGGTTGCGCCTTTTGCCAACTGATAACCATAGCCAGGCACATCGTTTCTGTTGTTCATATCAAAAATCAATTGCGATGCACCGCCATTTTCTAAGGCTTGAACCAAATAGCGGTAACCAATATCACCGGCAGTTAATGCATTGTTGTTAGCCTTAAGATCTTGAATAATATTAGCCAAAACCTTCTCCCTATTTTGAGAATCAACCAAATCCATATACAAAGCCATTGCATTGGCAGTTTGGCTTCCCCTATCGTATTGGTAGGTATCGGCATGAAAATACTTCTTATTAAACGCCTCCTTAATGCTTGCCCTCAATGTTTTATAATAGTTGGCATCAGCCTCATTATTCAATAATCTGGCTGTCTTCTCTAAAATATTTACATCATAGTACCATATTGCAGTTCCTGTAACCCCAAGCGATGTAAGTTGCGAAACGCCGGGCTTGCTTGGACCAATATCGAACCAATCTCCCAAGCCATAAGAGACAATATTATTAGTACCAGCTTGCTTTTGTAAGTAAGCCACATACTTTTTCATACCGTCATAATTATCAGCCAAAACCTTTGTGTCGCCATACCATACATACATATACCAAGGCAAGATTACATAAGTAGAACCCCACTCTGGAGAATCTGCAAAAGCACTAAGTTCACTGCCAAATCTTCCAAACTCTGGGGCAGTTGTAGGCACAAAACCACTTTCATGTTGGGCAGATTGCAAATCGGCTACAGCTTTATTGTTCAGGCCAGAAAAATTAAAATTGAATTGATTGGATGCCATCATTAAGTGCACTTGTTCTTGCCAGCCAAGCTTTTCACGGTGTGGGCAATCGGTTAGAACACTAGCCATATTACTTTTTATCGCCCAATTTATCAAAGTATCAATTCTATTAAACAACTGATTTGAACAATGGAAGCTACCCGATTTTTCAGCAGAGTTTCTAGTATGCAATCCCGCAAGGTTTTTCACAACGGGCAGTTTCAAAGGATTTGGTTCTCCTTCAGGCACCGCACCTTCCAATTGTACATATCTAAAACCATAATAAGAAAAACGTGGTTGCCATTTTTCCTCAGCCCCACCTTTTAAAATATAGGTAAAACAATAACCTTTACCTGTTGCAGATTGATTTACAGAACTATCCGCATCAATCAGTTCGGCAGGAAAAACCCTTACTTGCTTTCCACTTACACCTTGAACAGATAGGCTTACAATGCCAGAAGCATTTTGACCTAAATCGTACACCCAATTTCCTTTACCGTTTTTAAAGACAGCTTTGGGATGAAAGGTTTCCAACACTTTTAAGGGGGCATCTTGTTGCGCTTTCAACAAAGGCGAGCCCTTTACTGCCACAGAAGTTTGCCATTTACTATCGTCGAAACCCGGCTTATCCCAACCAGTTTGTTCTAGTGTAGCATTATAATCTTCGCCTCCGTAAATGGTATTGTAGGTAATTGGGCTTTTACTATTCATCCAAGTTTCATCGCTCACAATGGTTTGGCTAGTGCCATCAGTATATTCTACCACCACTTTTGCAATCATTTTGGGCAAGCCATGTTGCATGATATGCCCCTTAATATACCGACCTTTAGGAAGAAAATAAAAGCCATTACCAAGAATAACTCCAATTGTATTTGCCCCTTTCACCAGCTGATTGGTAATATCAAAAGGAACATACAGGCTATACTTTTCATAAGTAGTCCAACCGGGATCTAAAAAGTGATCGCTAACCTTTTTGCCATTGATATTCATTTCAAACTGACCCAATCCACACACAAAGACCGTTGCACTTTTGATGGGCTTATTAATTTGAATATCTTTTCTGAACTGAGGCGAAATGTATCTTAAAGCAGGAACTTTCAGGGCAGAATCGAGGCTAGGATATTTGGATTCATCCAGCTCATTCATCGTAATCCATTTAGCATTACTCCAATCAGAAGCAGTCAATAATCCCATTTGCCAAGTAGCAATAGTACTCCAACTAGAAGCAATGTTTTCTTGATTCCACACTTTTACTTTCCAGTAATATTTTTTGGATGATGCTAAAGGCAAGCCTTTATATTGAACTTGAATTGATTGATTTGACGACACCTTTTTACTATCCCAAATATTCCCTTGATCTTTCAGCAGCTTTTCTTTACTGTCTGATACTAAAATCTGATACGCAGTTTGAGTAGTATTGGCAATGGATGATTCAATAATCCAACTTAACCTTGGTTGTAATGATTCAATCCCTAATGGATTCATATTATACTCGCAAGTGAGTGACCCAACCGACAATTTCGATTGACCAAATCCAACCATGCAGCATAATAATGCACAAATGATAAGTAATTGTTTTTTCATATTTACCATATAATGTTCAATGTTTGCTTCACAGATGCCAATGTTTACTTCACACATACCAATGTTTACTTCACACATTCCAATGTTTGCTCGACACATGCCAATGAAGACGTCACAGATACCAATGTTTACTTCACACATACCAATGTTTACTTCACACATATCAATGTAGAAGTCACAAATATCAATGTTGAATCAACACCTACCAATGTTTGTTTTACAGGTACTTATTTCAAACGCTCAGAGTGCTCAATTCCATCAGCAGATTTCACTGGCGCAGGCTTTTTATCTACATCAATGGTTACATTGTTGTACTTCCATCCTTTAGTAAATTCAAGCGTGCCCAAAGAAGTTGCCTGTATGCTACAGTTGGTAAATACGAAGTTCTCCAACAACGATTTCTCATAACCATTACCCACAAAAGCAGTGGTTGCATTGGTTACCTTAACGTTGGAGATATAGATATTCTTAGCATGAGGTGTACCTAACTCCGCAGGTGTAACCTTGTGCAGCATGGCTTTCCAATGTGCGGGAACAGAATCGTAATTATACCCCTTTGGCAATTCAGAATAACTGTAAGCAGGATACCAATTTAGGTTAAACTGATAGGCATTGTTCACAGAATCCATCACTGTGTTTTGAAAATAGATGTCCTCAATAGTGCCACCTCTTGTAAAGGCAGACTTAATGCGCAAGCCATTGTCGGTATTCGTTGCTTTTAAATCAGTAGCCAAAATGTGGCGTATACCTCCCGATGTTTCACTACCAAGCGTTACCAAACCTGCTCCTCTTCTGGCAACACTCTTTCTGATAACCACATATTCAGTTGGTTTATTTACCCGTAATCCATCCCAATCTCTACCTGCTTTCAGGCAGAAGTTATCATCGTTACAGTCAATATCACAATTCTGAATCAACACCCAAGTAGAAGAATCAATGTCAATACCATCGGTACTTGGTCCACTGCCATCTTCGTTATTTTTAATAATAACCCCGTCAACAGTCAGGTTATGAGAATACAATAACTGAACCGTCCAGAAGCCAGCGTTTTTAAACGTTACTTCTTTGATGCTTATGTCCGAAGCATTCTGCACAAGGAGTGTGCGTACACGTTTTGCATCATAATCTACTATCCAACGCAAGCCTCTTTTATCGTAATCCTTCCGCATCGACCAGTATTTATCCCAGCAAAACTTACCCATTGCATTTACAATTCCTTTACCGGTAACTGCGGCATTCTTAGCATCAATTACATTTATTAAAGCCGCAGGCCATTTAGTTTCTATCCCTGCAATACGTGTTTGAATCTCTGGATAATCATCAAAGTTTTGAGAACCAAGTATGGTTACGCCACTATCAATTCTCAATTGAATATTACTTTTCAAAAAGATAGAACCGCTTACATAAGTACCCGATTTAAAACTTACGATACCACCACCTTGTTTAGAACACGCTTCAATGGCTTTCTGAATAAAGACAGAGTTTACGGTTACGCCATCATTCTTTGCACCATAATCATTCACCCAAAAGACTTTTTTAACCGAAGGAAAAGATTTAGCTCCTACTTTAGGCACCCAATCCAAGTTCTGTGCGTTAGTAATTTGCACGCTAAACATCATCATCAAAACACAAGCAAACAAACTTTTTCTCATAAATTTCAAATAATTAGTAAGGTATTAGTTAAGCGTATTTTTACCAAAAGGAACACAAGGTTTTCTCCACGAACACTAGGATTATAGGGTATATTTTTGTAAAATAGCTATTCAAACCTAAGTGTCCTTTGTTTTTCCTAGTGCACTTTGTGGTTAAAATCCTCCTGAATAGAAACATTTGTTGATGTTCTGAAAGGCAATGCAGGCAAGCCTTCCTTATTAAACAAATTTGGTTGTGCAGATTCATCCCACGCAAAACGAACTTGCGTTGGCTTGGCAATAGAATCAGCTTCCACAATAATCTTATCTCCTTTAATAGTAGCTTTTGCAAGCACGAATTGATTATCCGCACCTGCAATGGTAAACCAGGTTAATGGTTGGTCATCACCTGAAATCAATCCACTTCCCACATGGTTAAAACTTAGTTCTATGGTATTCTTTTTAATTTTCATTGATTGATAGGCTGGACCCGAATAAACAATCTTTTGCTTATAATCTTTTGCCAAGGCGCACAAAGCCAACCGATGAGCAATTGTCCATTTGTACGATGGATGTATATTGGTCAAATCATCAACCAAATCAGTTGTAACCACCATTGCAGTATAGGGAATGGATAAGTTTTTGGTTTGTGCTTCCCACGTTAGTGGTAATGATTCTACTGTATGAGGTTTTGCATCTTTTAGTCTTGAAGTGTATTTGTGTGGAGCAATCTGAACGAAGTAGAAAGGTATTTTTTTATCGTGAAATAAGTCTCTCCAAGTGTTAATCATCAACTCCATCTTAACAGGATAGGTTGCTTGGTCTTCCACCATACAGTTCGATTCTCCTTGATACCATAACATTCCTTTTATGGTGTAAGGCATCATTGGTAACATCATTTTATCAAACATTTGCCCAGGGTGCATGCCATCTATTTTGAACTTAGGCGTAGTTGCTGAATCCTTAAATATTGGTGATTGTTTGTAAGCCCAATCTGGTGTCCATTGTTCTACCCTTGTTCCACCCCATGAAGAAGAGATGATACCAATTGGGACATGTGTTTTGGCAAAGATCTCTTTAGCGAAAAAATAACCAATTGCAGAAATAAAACGCACATTGGTATCATTACCATTCACCCAACCATTGGTAGGTAAATCTTCCTTCTTTAAGTTCTTTTCTACATATAAATACCTGATGGCATCGGGTTTGGTAGCAGTCAGTTCCTCTGCTGCACTATCTATACCTTTTTTAGGTGGAGCATACCTTTTAATCTTTCTGTCGAAGGTATATTCCATGTTTGATTGACCAGAACAAAGCCACACATCACCCACCAAAATATTGGTCAGCTCAATAGTATTTGTTCCTTTTACTGTTAATGTGGATGGATTAGCATTTGCAGGCATGGCATCTAACTGTACTTGCCATTTACCTTCATTACTAGCAACGGTAGACTTTTTTTGTTTACCAAAGGATACCGAAATGTTATCTCCGGCAGTAGCTTTACCCCAAACAGCAACAGGTTTATCTCGCTGAAGAACCATATTGTTGGAGAAAACTGCGGGCAAACTCACTTGAGCAAAAGAGGAGATAAAAGTAATGAGTCCCAAAAGGGATGCAACCTGATATTTAATCTTTGACATGAAAATAGCCATAACAATCGTGTATTTGGCGGGCAAAATAGTGTCCGATATTTATTCAACTGTCATACTCCGTCATATAATTTTTTTTTAAGCCTGAACAATCATGTTTTGAAATTAGTTTACAAGATTTTCTACTTTTAAAAATCTGGGAATGCTAATAACTTGAATTTATTGCCATTATACAAATCCAATGGCCATTAATAATTATCTGTCATCACTTTATATAAAATTATCTTCTTCCTCAATTTTATTTGCTTTAGCTACTATTTCACGAACAACTTCGTCTAGTTCGTTGCAGGTGGCGGTTATAGATTCCATAAAAAAGTCGAGGTTATCAGTTACAAGTCCTCTACTTATCAAATCAGCCAAGCCCATCAGTTTTGCTACAGGGGCTCTGAGTATATGAGATTGTATCCAGGCTATTTCTCTTAATTCTTTATTTTGATTCGTCAATGCCTGCATCATCATTTTTTCTTTGGTAATATCATGACAATAACCATATTGAGAAATAGTTCCATCTTCATTTCTTTCTGGGTGATATACAAGGCGTATCCATTTAATATGATTATCAGATTCTATAGATCTAAATTCTATGTCTACATCCTTCATATTTGATATGCTATTATTACTACTTGTTATCACCATTTCAATGTCATCTGGATGAACTCTTTCATACAAAAGATTAGCATTTTCCATAACAGACTCCGCGGTTAAACCGGTGTGTACGCGTTCTATTCCCTTACTTACAAAGCTTACTGTGGGCTTTTCAAATCCTGTGCTATCCAATTTTAGTATACCTAAAGGAACTTCATTTGTTAGCTTTTTAAGCTGATTATGACTATGTAATATCTCTGCTTCTAGTTGTTTCCTGTCTGTAATGTCTCTTATTACGCCAAATAGTTTGATTGTTTTTCCTTCCCTATTTTTTACTCCAATACCATTAATAGAAATAATACGCTCTTTGTTGTCATTTACCCGCTTTATTCTAATCTCATTAATGGTACTTTCTGCTTGTCCGTCCATTAATCGTTTTTGACAATCCAAATAGGCTTGACGATCTTCCGGTAAAATGATATCAAAAAACTCGTCTATGTTAAAAGCAACTTCATCCTTATCTACCCCAACTATACGCTTAAAGCCCTCACTCCAAAGGCTTTCCATTGTTTCAGTATTAACTTCTACGCTACCTATTTTTGCGATGCCTTCTGCCTTCAATAATAATCGAGTTGTTTTTTCAATCAACCTTTCAGCTTCTTTTGTTTGAGTAAGATCAGTAAAATAAGCCGCCGCAAATTTTCTTCCATTTACATGAAATGTATTGCCTGCACTTATTTTAACTGGTATTTTATATCCGTCTTTATGAACTATATCTACTTCAACGCTTTTTAATGTATCATCATTTACAAAACGTGCAAATTGCATAGAGATGTATTCTAAATCTTCTGATGCATGTAGTTGGCTTTGGTGCATCCCAATAACCTCCTCTCTAGTTCGGCCAAGCAATTGGCAAGCTTTATCGTTAGCGTCTGTTAAAATTCTAGTTTCTGCATCAGCAAGGAATATTGCATCATTTGCGCTTACAAACAAGGCTTCGTACTTCTGTTCCGAATCCCTCAATTCATTTTCTGCTTTAAATTTTTCTGTAACGTCTTGAATATGGTTTATTGACACCGTCCTTCCGTTCATTTGTGTTAGATGCGCATTTACTTCAACATACATTAATTCGCCATTCTTTTTCAAGTGACGCCAAATTCGCTTATGTTTCATCCCATAATGTTCTATATCCTGAGTGGCTTCTTTTATAAGAGGAATATCTTCTATTGGTCTTATCTGGGTAATATCTAGCGCTAAAAATTCCTCTTTTGTATAGCCGTACTTCTCTAAAGTATTTTCATTTACATTCAATATTTTAAGGGTTTCAAATTCCCAAATGATCATGGGATAAGGATTATTCTCAAAATGGAAGTTTGCCTTTTGTTCAGCTTCTTTTAAAGCAATTTCTCTTATTTGTTCATTGGTTTTATCTGTAATGGTATGTATTATATACTCCACTTCGCCATCTTTGGAGAAGGAAGGTTTATTGTCTATTTGCCAGTAAACTAAGTAATCTTCAGAATCCTTATCGCTATGAAGTTTAAATGGTTGAACTCCACTACAGTCGGCTATTTTGTTTGTAAAAACCCTTTGCAAGGATGCTTGCATAGAATATTTATTCTCTGCAATGACATTATTATTAAACGTATCTATGAATTCTTCACCTAAGATTTCGGTAACCTTTACGCCAATTAAGGATAAGTAGGCAATATTAGCCTCCAAAATGATGAATTTTTCAGATCGCGGGATTAGTATCAAACTAGGAGTTGGGGAAAGCTTAAAGTAATTTAACAAAAAATCGTTATTCATGCCATCTATATTAGTCATTTCTCAACCGTTTGTTTCAAAGATATATTTTTTGGGAATTGAAAAAAATAAGAATGCTCGTTGCAAATAGTGATACTACTTTTTAAAAGAGATAGTACTACTTTAAATTAGTCAATTTTCATAACTTTATTATTTATTAACAAAAGTATTATTTAACAGCAAATTATTAATATTCAATAAATTAGATACCATTTACAACCATTTAAATACAGCTTAAAACTACTAGGATATACCTTGTAACCAATTGGTTACAACTCTGATCCAATTGGTTACAAGGTAAAACGAAGTGGTTTTGAGCCCAATTCAGCCTATTCACCGACAATTCAGCCCTAATCTTTCTTACATCTTCGAGTCTTATGGAACTATTCTCTCGCATTATGCTCTTTATTTATCGAATCTGGCTTTATTCTGCTAAAATTCGGCATCAATATTCGTTGTTTTAAGTTGTAACCAATTGGTTACAAGACGAATCTACCTGGTTTTGAAGTAAGATAGACTGATTTTAAGTGCTATAAAGTTGCTTTGAAGTGGGGTCTGATTGGTGATAACTTGAATTAAATTGCATTTGATTTATTCTCTTTTTTGCTAAAAAATAATATTTAGCAATTATCCAAAGCCAACAACACTATTTTTGCCCGCATTAAAATAAACGGTTCTGCATGAATCTTAAATCACTTTTGGCGGTTTCATTTGCCAACAACATATATAAGAAGATACAAAAAGACGCTGCTACTGCACTGCATACACAGGAGCAAATACTTAAGGAATTGATAGAAACAGGTAGAAAAACTGTTTTTGGCAAGGAACACCACCTATCTGAAGTTAATAACTATCAAGAGTTTTCTAAAGCAATACCTGTAAGAGATTATGAGCAAATTAAGGGATATATCAGTCTGGTAAAAGAAGGAAAACAAAACATATTGTGGAAGGGGAAGCCTATTTATCTGGCAAAAACGAGTGGAACTACAAGTGGAATAAAATATATTCCAATATCCAAAGATTCCATTCATAACCATATCAATTCGGCACGAAATGCCCTTCTTTGTTATTTGGCAGAGACTGGCAACAAGCAATTTGTGAACGGCAAAATGATCTTTTTGAGTGGATCGCCAGAACTAGAACGTGTAGGCGGCATTCCTACTGGTAGGCTTAGTGGCATTGTAAATCATCATATTCCACAATATTTACGCGGCAATCAGTTACCCAGTTTCGAAACCAATTGCATTGACGACTGGGAAACAAAACTAGATAAAATAGTAGGAGAAACTATATCGAAAGATATGACCCTTATAAGCGGTATTCCACCTTGGGTACAGATGTATTTTGATAGATTGCACCAAAAGAGCGGAAAAAAAGTGGGTGATTTATTTCCCAACTTCAACCTGTTGGTTCAAGGAGGCGTAAACTTTGAGCCGTACAAGGCCAAACTGTTTGAAAGTATTGGCAGAAGAGTAGATACCATCGAATTATTTCCTGCAAGTGAAGGCTTCTTCGCTTTTCAAGATACTCAGAAGTCTGAAGGTTTACTGCTTAATACTAATAGTGGGATCTATTTTGAGTTTGTTCCTGCCGGTGAGATATTCTCCGAAAATCCTATTCGCCTTAGCTTGAAGGATGTGAAACTAGGTGAGAATTATGCATTAATCATTAATAGTAATGCAGGACTTTGGGGCTACAATATTGGGGACACGGTGAAGTTTGTTAGCTTGAATCCTTACAGAATCATCGTTTCGGGAAGAATAAAACACTTTATCTCTGCATTTGGAGAACACGTTATAGGCGAAGAAGTAGAAGCAGCCCTAATGGCAGCAGCACAAGAAGAAAATGTGAAAATAACTGAGTTTACTGTAGCTCCTTTTGTGCAACAGGGAGAAGGCAAAAGCTATCATGAATGGTTTGTAGAGTTTGAAAACGAACCTGAAAATCTAGCAAATTTTACTAATAAAGTTGATGCTAACCTCCGAAAAAAGAATGTTTATTATGATGATTTGATAGCAGGCAATATTTTACAAACCTTGCGCATAAACAGAATGAAGAAGAATGGTTTTATTGATTACATGAAGAGTATCAACAAGCTTGGAGGGCAAAATAAAGTGCCTAGACTTAGTAATGATCGAGTACTTGCAGATGCATTAAAACCATTTACAATCATCAATTAGAACATCTTTAGTTATATTGCACACCTCATGGTAAAACGCATAGCTATATTCGGCTCCACTGGTTCAATCGGCACTCAAGCCTTGGACGTTATTGAAGCTAACCCAGACAAATTTTCTGCGGAGATTCTTACCGCATTCCACAACCACGAATTGTTGATCGAACAGGCACTAAAGTTCAATCCCAATTGTGTAGTAATTGGTGACGAAGCAAAGTATTTATTAGTAAAGGAAGCACTTTCGAGCACACACATTAAAGTGTTTGCAGGAGAAAAAGCATTAGAAGAAGTTGCAGCCATTGATTGTTACGACATGATGTTGGCGGCAATTGTAGGCTTTGCAGGCTTAAAACCAACACTACAGGCCATCGAAATAGGTAAACCTATTGCATTGGCAAACAAAGAAACGTTGGTAGTAGCGGGGGAATTGGTAATGCAAAAAGCTGTTGCTAAGCGTGTACCCATATTGCCGGTAGATAGTGAACACTCTGCTATTTTTCAATGCTTGATTGGAGAAGGAAGAAATGCGGTTGAAAAGATAATCCTTACGGCTAGTGGTGGTCCTTTTTTGGGAAGAAAGCCAAATTACCTGGTTAATGTAAAGAAAGAACACGCACTCCAACATCCTAATTGGGAGATGGGAGCAAAGATTTCTATTGATTCTGCTACTTTGATGAATAAAGGTTTGGAGATGATTGAAGCCAAATGGTTGTTCAATCTTCACCCCGATCAGATACAAGTTATCATACATCCGCAAAGTATTATTCATAGTATGGTGCAGTTTACAGACGGTAGCATCAAATCTCAAATGGGATTGCCAGATATGAAGTTGCCTATACAGTACGCTATGGGATTCCCTCAACGTATTGCTAATAACTTTCCGAGATACGATTTCAGGAAACCACATACTTTAACCTTCGAAGAGCCTGATTATAAAACATTTAGGAATCTTTCTTTAGCTATTGAAGCAATGAATAAAGCCGGAAACTGGCCTTGTATCTTGAATGCTGCCAATGAAATAGCGGTATATGCCTTCCTTAGAAATAGGATTGGCTTTTTGGATATGACAGCGGTAGTAGAAGAAACTCTGAATAAAATACCATTTATAGAAAATCCAACTCTACAAGATTACTTTGATAGTGACGCGGCAGCACGTACATTTACCGCCTCAATCATAAGAATGTAATGCTTTTTAAAGTGATTTCTCCTTATGATATTAACCTCAATACCTAGCGTATTGCTTGCAGAATTTAGAAAATAGAACATGACATTATTAGCAATTGATTTTAGTACCGTAGCTGTTAAGGCAGGTCAGTTTATCCTCTCGTTTTCAATTTTGGTTGTACTTCACGAACTTGGACATTTCATACCCGCAAAGTTATTTAAATGCAGAGTAGACAAGTTTTACTTGTTTTTCAATCCATATTTCAGTCTTTTTAAGATAAAGAAGGGAGAAACAGAATACGGTATCGGATGGATTCCTTTTGGGGGCTTTGTAAAGATTGCTGGCATGATTGACGAAAGCATGGACAAGGAACAAATGAAACTGCCACCAGAAGATTACGAGTTTAGAAGTAAACCCGCTTGGCAAAGATTGATTATAATGACTGGAGGTGTAATTGTAAACATAATACTGGCTATTGTTATATTTATTGGCATCACTGCTTTTTGGGGAGATGAATACCTCCCAGCAAAGAACTTAAAATATGGTGTTTATGCTGATAGTCTAGCAAAAAGTATTGGCATCAGAGATGGAGACAATGTACTTTCTATAGATAATAAACCAGTGGATAATTTTGGCAACATCACCGCCGACATCATCTTAAATGATGCTAAGACCTTACAGCTAAAAAGAGGATATGACACAGTAAGTGTAAGTATCCCTCCTACCCTTTTAAAGGATTTGGTGAAGGAAAAAAAGAAAGCAGAACCATTTGTAGATGCTAGGTTTCCAGTTGTTGTTGACTCTGTTTCTAAAACAGCCGAAATAATCACAGGTAAACTATCTAAGGGCGACACATTGATTGCCTTAAATGAACATAAGTTTACTTACTATCATGAACTTGTAACCCTAAGAGAGCAATACAAAGATTCGGTTGTAAATGTTACTGTTTTGCATGGTAAAGACACTGTTATTGTACGTTGCTTACTAAAAAATGGAATGGTAGGTTTCTTACCAATTACTCCACCAGCAATGTTTGGTACGGTAATAAAAAAATACTCATTTGTACAAGCAATTCCAGTTGGCCTACATAGGTGCCAAAAAACATTAGATAACTACATAACAGGCTTAAAACAAATATTTACAGGTAAAGTAAACGCAAATGATAGTGTAGGAAGTGTAATAAGCATTGGGAATACATTTCCGGGTGTTTGGGATTGGGAAAGATTCTGGACGCTTACGGGTATATTCTCTATCATACTTGCATTTATGAATATATTACCAATTCCTGCTTTAGATGGTGGTCATGCCTTGTTTACTATTATAGAAATGATTACTCGTAGAAAACCTAGCGATAAGTTTATGGAGTATGCTCAGATAGTAGGTATGGTTATTTTATTCAGCATGATGGCTTATGCTCTTGGGTTAGATTTCTGGCGTTTGATTAAGTAAATACTTTTATTCGAATATTTAAAAAGAGGCTACACAAAAAAAAATTGTTGTAGCCTTTTTTAATTCTTCTGATACTCGTAAAAAAATACTTAAATAGCATCTAATTCATATCAGAGTTGTACGTTCAATAAACTAAATCAATTTTGGGAAATTAATCATCAAGTCCGAATATTTTGAATGTAATCAGACAATTTGGGCTTAATTGAATACTGATTCTTCGAATATTTAATAAAATAAGCTGGTTTTACTGTTTTTTTTATAATGTTGCAGCCATTCTTTAACATTGTTTGTCTATTGCCATTGTGCTGATTATCATTCAATGTTAATTTTAATCTGACAAAAACACGTTTCAATTTTTGTAGCCTGTCAAATTTCACTCACATACATTATGAAGAAAACAATTTTATCTTATCTAGCAGTTTTAGTTGTAGTAATGTCTTTTGCTCAAAAGTCTGTAAGTCTCGTAAAGCCAGCTTCGATTGGAGGATCACTATTCTTAAAAGATTATCCTTCGTGTCTTAGTACATTTAGACTAAACAAACTAGGATGGAACGGGGAGTTAGCCCCGGGCATTAATGGATTATACACAATAGGACTTTCTCCCAATTTTGATTTCACAACTACATTTGGTATTTGTAATTCCAAAGTTAAAAATTCTACCGGTCATTTTTTCTATTATGACAGTGGCAAAATTTATAAGGGGCAAGAAAGACTGTTAGTTGAACTAAGTGCCTATGTTAGCTATAAATTCTTAACAAATGACAAGCCAGTAGTTCCTTATGTATCTCTTGGGGTAGGCACTTCTTTATATAATGGTTCTTATTTGTTACCTTATGCTCCTATGGGCGGTGGTTTGCAGTTTAATTTAGGTAATGATAAGTATCTATATACCCAAGTATTAGTACACCAAGTATTAAAGACTGGCAATGTTAATGAGACAAAAGAGAACCTAAACTATTCTGTTGGAGTTTCTTTCCCATTAGGGAAAAGTACCCCTCGAAAACCAATTGTTACTAAACCAATTGTAGCTCTTGATTCAGATAATGATGGAATTCCTGATAGTATTGATAAGTGTCCTTATGTAGTAGGATTTGTAAAATATAATGGTTGCCCAGTGCCTGATACTGATGGGGATGGCATAAATGATGAACAAGATTCTTGTGCATTAATGCCTGGTTTAGCTAAATATCATGGCTGCCCAATTCCTGACACGGATAAGGATGGTATTAACGATGAAGAAGATTCTTGTGTTAACATTCCAGGTATTGCAAAATATAAAGGCTGCCCGATACCTGATAGAGATGGTGATGGCATAAATGATGAAGAGGATAAATGCCCTGATGAAGCAGGTGTTGCTGCAAACAAAGGATGTCCTGATGTTCAAGGTAAAATGAATGAATTAGCAAAGAATATCTTCTTCAATACTAAGAGTAGTATCATTGCAAAAGGTGCTAACGAAACACTCGACAAAGTTGTTGAAATTATGAATAAATATCCTGATTTCCGTTTAGAGATTGAAGGGCATACCGATAATATTGGTAATCCAATAATAAATCAGAAACTGTCTCAAAAAAGAGCTGATGCCATAAAGAGTTACTTTATAAGCAAGGGTATTAATGTAAGCCGTTTATATTCAATAGGTTATGGTAAGGATAAACCAATTGCTAGCAATAAAACTCCGCAAGGAAGAGGAATGAACAGAAGAGTAGAATTGCACGCTAAGTATTGATAATACCCGTAAATAATTATAATAGAGAAGGCTATCCTTTAGGATGGCCTTCTTTTTTATATGAGCTCATTTCTTCAAAATGACTTGTTCTCACTTTACTAATTCAGATAAAGTTATATTGATGAAAACAACATCTGTAAAGAGTATCAATCATAAGACAAAATAAAATAACTTCGCCGCCTTATTAAAAAAATTAGAGATGCCAGTAATTGAATTAGCGAGAGTAAGTGGTGATTTTGGTTTTGAAGCAAAAGATGAAAATGGACATGTAGTAAAGATGGATAGTAGCCCAGAAAGTGGTGGACAAAACTATGGTGTGCGCCCAATGCAAATGCTATTAATGGGTTTGGGAGGATGTAGTGCCATTGATGTAATCATGATATTAAAAAAGCAACGCCAAGAAGTTAGGGATTATAAAATGATTATTAAAGGAAATAGAGAAGCCGGAAAAGAGCCTTCTTTATGGAAAGAAATAGTTGTTGAATTTCATATATACGGTAAGGTTGATGAAGACAAGGCTAAAAAAGCTGTTGACTTATCGCTCAATAAATATTGTTCTGTTGCAGCCACACTCATTGGTTCAGGAACAACCATTACCACAGAAACATTTGTACACGAATAAGCAAGTTATGAGTTATAAGATATGAGTTATGAGTAAATCATTTAGCTCGGAATCAACTTAATACAATCATATTTTGTGACTCATAATTCATATCTCATAACTCATAACTAATTAAGGATGCATAAACAAACACAAGCAATACGAATACAAGCAGAACAGTCTCCCGAAAAGGAACATTCTACGCCATTATACCTTACCAGTAGCTTTACTTTTGATACTGCAGAAGATATGAGGGCAGCTTTTGCCGATGAGACTGATGATAACATTTACAGCCGTTACAGTAACCCTACTGTTGATGAGTTTGTAAAGAAAATGTGTGTATTGGAAGGCGCAGAAGCTGGTTTTGCAACAGCATCTGGTATGGCTGCTGTATTCAATTCAATCTTTGCTTTGCTAAAAGCTGGAGACCACCTTATTTGTTGTAGTTCCGTATTTGGAAGTACTTATGCTTTGGCAACTAAGTTTTTGCCTCGATATAACATAGAATGTACCTTGGTAAAAGCAAACAAACCAGAAGAATGGGAAGCTGCTGTAAAACCAAATACTAAGATGATTTTCTTAGAAACACCTACCAATCCACAACTTGAAATATTGGATTTAGAATGGGCAGGCAAGTTTTGCAAGAAACACAACCTTATATTTAATATTGACAACTGTTTTGCTTCGCCAATTATTCAGAATCCAATAGAATTCGGTGCCGATATAGTTAGCCATAGTGCTACTAAATGGATTGATGGACAAGGACGTGTTTTGGGTGGAGTAGTTTTAGGAAGAAAGGATTTGGTACATGAAATTTATATGTTCTGTAGAAATACAGGTCCAAGCTTAAGTGCATTTAATGCGTGGGTACTTTCTAAAAGCCTGGAAACCTTGGATGTGCGTATGGAAAGACATTGCAATAATGCCCTAAGCATTGCTACAAAGTTAGAAAGTAACGAAAAGATTAGTTGGGTAAAATATCCATTTCTTCCCTCCCATCCTGAATATCATATCGCCATCAAACAAATGAAAAAGGGTGGTGGATTATTATGTTTTGAATTGAAAGGCGGTATAGAAAGTGGACGTAAATTCTTGGATGCCTTAGCATTGTTATCTATGACACCAAACCTTGGTGATACTCGTAGCATAGCATCGCACCCTGCAAGCACTACACATTCTAAGCTTACTGAAGCCGAAAGACTTTCAGTAGGTATTACTCCCGGATTGATACGTATTTCTGCAGGATTAGAAAATGTAAATGATATCATCAACGATATAGAACAGGCATTATCTAAGTGCTAATTAGTATAACAAGTTATAGTATAGCCCTATAAGCAAATTGCTTTTAGGGCTTTTTTGTAATATCCCGAAACGCTACAATTTGATATTGCTAAATATATCTTCTTTATAAAAACAAAGGGGGTATTTTTACCCAAAAGGAACAATAGACCTCTTCGACAATTCATTTGAGGTTTAAGTCGATTGCCCTGTTATGTAAAGCTGCAATCAGATTCAATCTTAGCCCAAATTTTTTCCTTCTATTCCTATATATCTCCGCATTGATTCTAAATATCTTAGGCTCCCTGATTACATTTTCAACAATCACTCTTTCTGATAAAATCCTCCGGTTATACCTTATGTCCTCCTTTGTCAATGGATTTTTCTGACTTCTTTTTTTAGGAATTTCTGTATTGCCATGAACTTTCTGCAAACCTTGGAATCCAGTGTCCACCTGAGTTTTAATGGATGGGTGTATATGTGTATTGCTTTGTTTGAATAACTTGAAATCATGTTTCCTGCCCTTGGAATAGGCGGCACAAATAATCTTTTTTGTATGTCTGTCAACAATCAACTGTGCCTTGTGGGTGTGTCGCTTTTTCTTGCCTGAATAGTAGCTTCTTTGTTTTTTTTAGGACGCTCAATACTGCATTCGCTTACATCGACAATAGCAACCTCGATTCCACTGTCCGTACGCAACAATTGTTTCTTTCCAGTCAGGTGGTAGCGTTTATCATTCATGATAATGGACTTTGTCTCCCTGATCAGTTCATAGGTTCTGCTTTCACTCAATCCATAACAAATGCCGACATGGAACGGGGTTCGATACTCCCTATAGTACATTAACATCAACAATATGGTGTCCGGTGTATCCAAAATTGCCTTGCTGCCTGAGTTTGGATGCTTCCGATTGGATCGTTTGTAGGAATCAACAATGTCAACCAATTCCAAAAAGATTTCCTTATAAACACCTGTAGCACGTTTGAAGGACGGTGCTGAGAACTTTTGTAGATAATGCCAGTACATTTTTTTATTTCCTATAACGAAAAAAGGATATCGTTTAGTACTTTAACCAATTGTCGAAGAGGTCTAGTAGTAATGTACATTTTTTGTTCATGGATCAATCAAAGTGTTTGTGAATAAGATTTAGACATAATAAACGAAATATCAACAATATTATTTATTACAATGAATATCAATCCATATATTTGGATCAAAAAGTGTAAAAAAATATTAAAAACATAATAATTTATATTCCAGAACTGGATTACACTACGATTAGTTTATTTTAAAAATTAAAAGCTACAAATTGAAATATGATTAAATATAGACCTGAAGTAGATGGACTAAGAACTTTAGCAATCTTGCCTGTGATTTTGTTTCATCTAGGATATAGTTGGATAAAGGGTGGTTTTTTGGGTGTAGACGTATTTTTCGTAATTTCTGGTTTTTTAATTACTAAATTACTTATAACTAAAATTTCAGACGGCAATTTTAGTATGTTCGAATTTTGGACAAGGAGAGTTCGAAGACTCCTTCCAGCATTATTGGTTGTAGTTTTATTTTTTTTACTACTATATCCATTTTATGCATTTAAACCAAATATTCGAACTTATTCTACAGACATAAATCCTGCAATATTTTCTTATTTTAATATTTATGCATTAAAACATTTTGGAGACTATTGGGGAGTCTCGGCAGAAAAGTCATACTTTCTTCATACTTGGTCACTTTCTGTAGAAGAGCAATTTTATCTAATTTATCCTTTGTTTTTATTTATTAGCCATAAATACTTTAAGAATTATTTCACTCCATTAGTAATAATTACTATTCTAAGTTTTGGATTATATGTGTATTTTCTGAATACAAAAAAAGATTATGCATTTTATTTATTACCAAGTAGAATTTGGGAATTAAGTATTGGAGGAATTTTAAGTGTACTTG
>CANCVE010000035.1 GCA_947381435.1 Chitinophagaceae bacterium | reverse complement strand
AAAGGTACAGAATTGTAAAGGATGAATGCAGGTTAAGAAAAAACAAATATCCGTACAAGATATTTGCCATTTGTGCCGCCTTGCATAACTTTAGGGTGGAAAGAAAGCCGTTTAATTACCCTGTAATTAAACTGACATAAACTCTATTTTAGGAGGCTTTTATAAAACTTTAGGAGGCTTACAAAATATTTTAGGAGGCTTACAAAATATTTTAGGAGGCTTATGCAAAAGATTAGGCGGCTTTTATAAAACATTAGGGGGCTTATGAAACATTTTAGGGGGCTTTTACAAATGATTAGGAGGCTAATGAAACACTTTAGGCGGCTAAAATTTATGATTAGGAGGAGGATATTGACAGCTATTATCCTATTTTTTAAAGAAGGCTTGGTAGTACTAATCGCCACGGAAGGGTTTTTGACTTGGGCAACGATATGGTTGTTTAGCACACGGTGAAACTCACTTAAAAATTCGATATAAACTAATTTTATGAAAAATAAGATTTTGAGTACCTCTCTATTCATCCCGAAAACAAATAAGATTGCCTTTCTCCCCAATCTTTTTTCTTCCATACAAAACCATTTTATCTTTTATCCCAATTTTATTTCTATCATTGTAAAACAAAATAATAAACTGCAAAATCTCTTTTTATGAAACAAAAACTACAAAACCTTCTTCTCCTTTTTCTTTTGGGAACAATAGGTGCAAAGGCTCAAGGGCCTGTGATAAATGCGGCGGGGTTTAACCCAGTGATTGGGTATAGTTATAAGTTTCAGCCTACTTATTATTATACATTTACCCCGCCGAATATTGATACTGGCGCCAATATAGTATGGGATTACAGCAATATGAAAGATAGTGGATCTGCTAATGTTTATTCATATATTTCGCCCATTGGATTGGCTAATTCTGATAGTTTTCCATCCGCTACTATTGCATCAGTTCAGAATCAAACCTCTACCTATACAAAAACTTATTTCTATAAAACAAGCGATACGATTTTTGGTCAGTTAGGTGGTTATAGTGTTATTTCTGGCAAGCAATCGAAAGTGGGGTATGTTTCACCTGCAACTAATATTATTAAATATCCAATGTCTTACAGTATTACATATACCAATAACGTTAGTATATATAGTACTGGTAGTAGTAGTTTACCCTCACCTTTTACTTCAGGCACCAGTCATGACACACTTCGAGGAGTTGGTTATGGTACTTTAAAACTTCCAAATGCTATTTATGATAGTGTAGTTTGTATGTATGTATCACATAATGGGCGTTATAGTTATTTGTTTTTAAAGAATGGAATATATAATTCTCTGATGACTTTATCCTATAATTCATTTCTCCAAGGTGATACTATACTCTTTAAACGATGGTGGACTGCATCTTATTATTCTGGTATACCTCTTCCCATCCAAATTTCCTCCTTTACTGCTTCTTGGCAAAACAAAATGCCTTATTTGCAATGGAGTGCTACCAATACAGAAAACACGAAAGCCTTTAATGTGCAGCGCAGTGTGGATGGTAATACTTTTAATAATGTAGGGCAAGTGGCTGCTACCAATGGTAGTGTCTATCATTTTGCAGATAATGTTACCCCTACAAGTTCAGTTTATTATCGCTTGCAACAAGTGGATAAAACGGGTAAGTTCTTTTATAGTAATGTTACGCAGTTAACCGTTAACCGATTACCGTTAACCGTTGCACCAAATCCTGCAAGAGGTGCTATCCATTTAATGATTCCAACAGAAAGTAAGGTTCAAGTACTCATTTATAATATGGCTGGTAAATTAGTGTATGAAAACAAAAAATTCACTGCCACAGATGCCATTACCACTAACTCTTGGAGCAATGGAACTTATACGGTACGAATAAAAGACAATAATGGCTGGCAAGTAAGCAGCTTTGAGAAGGAATAAAAATTGATTTACACCCTATCCCAAGTGTTCAGCAAAGCTGGTCCCTTGGGCTTACCAATATATCCAGTTTGCAGCTGAAACTCTTTTAGATAAACTTGCCAATAACCGATTTACCAACCTTCCGCACCCATTCTTCCATTCAGCTACTTTATATTTGCGCCGCCTTGCCGCATACCTATAAACATTTTGAGCATTTATTTTTTTAACTTGATAATAATAAAATGAGGATTACAAAAAGAGTGATGGTGTTGGTGGCAGTAGTATTTACCGTATTGAACGTTCAGGCACAACAAAAAAAGAAAGAGCGCAAGGGAGAATTCTATTTTTCGTGGGGATATAACAAAGAATGGTACACGCGTAGCAGTGTTCACGTTATTCAGCCAGGCCTTGGTAACGACTATAAATTTAAAAACATTGAAGGACACGATCATCCAGGATGGGATGAAGGCCTGTTTCATATTGCCTTATCTATCCCACAATATAATTATCGCCTAGGCTACATATTTGATAAAAAAAGAGGACTTGGATGGGAAATTAATTTCGATCATACCAAATTCATATTTGCAGATCAAAACGCACACATTGTGGGTACAATGAATAATAAACCGGTTGATACTACCGTGAATTTTGCTAAGAAGAACGGCTATTATTACTACCTAAATAATGGCGCTAACTTCCTGCTATTTAATATTACCAAACGTTGGCACATCTGTCAGGACGAGAAAAGCAATTTTAAACTAGATGGCTTTGCAAAGGCTGGTATTGGGCCTGTTATCCCTCACGTAGAAAATATGTTTGGCTACACACCAACTGGTGATTCGATGGCAAATAAGCCACATTTTCAGCTTGGCGGTTGGAATATAGGTGTAGAAGGTGCTTTGCGTGCTACGTTTTACAAAACAGTTTATTTAGAATTTGCTAATAAAGTAGATTTTGCCAGCTACAGTGGCTTGAAAATTTATGAAGGTCATGCCAGACAAAATTTTGGCACTTACGAATTAATACTAAGTCTTGGCGTTACTATTCCGGCAGGAGGAAGGGAAAAATAGAAGAAAGAAGTACAAGAACACACGATAAAGTTCTTGTACTTCTTTTGTATTTTTTTTGGAAGATGCTACTTACTCTTTGATAAACATATTTATAAATTTATTGCCACTGCAATCCGTTAATTCTAATAGATAAACACCTACCGCTAGAGCACTTACATTTATTTTAAAGGTATTATTTAGTATCGACACATTACCTAGATTGTAAATATCATTACCCGCCATCGTTGATATTTTCACTTTAACTTGATTACCATTCAATGTATTATTAAGTTTTGCAAAGAGTTCTGCATGAACAGGGTTTGGAGAGATGGCAACATTTCTTTCTTCGTTTAATTGTTGCGCTACAACTTTTGTGTATTCAATCATTCCATTTTCTGCTTTTATTTTTAATCGATAGTATATAACAGCTGCTCCCAATGGCAAGCTATTGTCTGTCAAGGAATATGAATTGGCTCCCTTTGCCATACAGCTGTTTATGGAAGTAAAGCTTACCCCATTTACACTTCGTTGCAATTCATAAGAAATAATATTGGCTTCATTTACAACCTGCCAGATAACAATTACATTAGTTGGATTTAGTACCACCGAAATACTCGAAACATTAACAGGCAATGATTGTGCACTACCCAATAACAGAATAAATCTATTGCCGCCCTTGCTTGCAGTATCTGACGTTACTGTAAACCTGTAGTTTGGATTGTTGCGAACATTGGATGCAATGCCCAAAAACTTATCAACCAGAGTGATTGTTCTAGCTACATCTATTGATTCTAATTGACTAAATGCCAAATGATAAAGGCCTGTTTTTATGCTCACGCCTAATTGAGTTTTAATAGGTGAAGGATAATCTTGCACTTCAGCAATGGCCAATTTATCATTCCCTTTGTATAAAACTAATGCTTGGCTAGTAAGGCTCATTGATGTAGCATCTAGTTTTTCATTATAATTTGTTGATCCTGCTTTTGTGTACAGAAGTAATATTTCGTCTAATCGAATATTATCTGTGTTAAACAATCCAATTCTAACACTTTTATCTGCAGTCCCAAAATACTGCGAGTTTGGAATGCTACCATTTGTTTTGTGCTCTTCTGCAAATGAGACACTTCCATTGGCGTTTGCTTCCACAAAAAAGGCCTGACCAATGGCAATATTATCGCCCAAAACATCGTCATATCCTACTGCGCCATTTGTTATATGACCATTTGCATAAGTAGCAAAATTTCCAGTACCAAAAGGACTAAACATCCACATTTTGTTGTTTATTATAGTGTTACTTGACTTAAAAGCTGAAAAACTAATTTGGCTTGGATAAGGATTTGCCAAAAGAGTTAATTTATGAGAAGCTGTATCATTTAATGTAACTAAAATATTTCCTGTAGTAACGCTTCCTGTAGCTATTAGTGTAACTGACTCTGGAGCAATAGGTGACGAAGAGGTTAGTTGATTAGTACAAGTTACAGAGCTACTATTTCTATCTCCTCTAACATTTACACAATAACCAATACCAGGAACAATAAGAGAACTAGTATTTGGAAGGCCCGCGTAATGACTGCCTTTTATGGTGTTTGCTGTGTAATATAAAACTGTAGAAGCATTGTTTTGGGAAGCATCAAAACCACTACTATTGTATTTGTCTGTAGCACCACCACTTCCGGCGGTAGCACCACAAGGAGTTCCGCCAGAACCAATACCAGTAATATAAATTTGTTGTTGCCAAGCATTTCGAAAAGTTTGCGAAACTGAACTTCCAATAAAACTATACTTTCTTGCCGCCTTTGCAGTAATAAAACGCTCTGCAGTAACATTTCCTAAAAGATAAGTACCTGTTCCAGTAGCAATTCGAGCAGTTTTTGTAGCCGAAGATTTTAGTGTAATAAATCCTCCACTGTAAAGTATGCCAGATACAGGAATAATTGAATCGGTGATATTTAATTGACCACCAATAGTAACTCCTGCTAGGTTATTAATTATCAATCCGCCGATAGTGCTACCGCTGAAATCAGTACCCTGAATTGATTGTGCAGTAGTGCCATTTAGTTCAAGAGCTCCCTTCGAGATGTCCAACAATCCGGCATTACTAATACTACCAGCAACCTGCAATATGCCAGCAACATTTACACTTGCACCCGAAGCGATTACTATATTATTAACAGGGGATGTGGCACTAATGATTGGATAAAAAGATGAAACAGGTATTGTAACATTGGTAGAACTTATAGGCAGAAAAGATGAACACCAGTTTGAATTAGTTGACCATGCAGTATTACCCCCTTGCCATGTTCCTAATGTGCATGTAGAATAATTAAGATTAATGTTATTTGATGAAAACCCAATAGTAAATTTACCAGTAAAACTATTGGTAATACCTGTTGTATTTACTACTAAGTTGGCGGAAGAAGGGGCTGTGCCAGTGTAACGGCCAATTACCCAACTATTTGCGTTCGCACTTACAAAACCTGTAATTGTACCATTTATTGCTACAGTAAAGTTTGAACCAACAGTTGTGTTATTGGTTAATGATCCTGTTACTAAATTATCCCAATCAGTTCCAGGAGTGCCCGAAGTTTTATTAACATCAAAATGATAAAAGCCCCCAGCTTCTAACGTTAGATTTCCAGTTGTTAAAGTACCAATAGTTCCAGTAGCAGCAGGACTAATAGTGCCGAATAAATCAACACTTCCTAAAGCAGAACCAGTACCACTCAAGATACCATTTGTTGAAACAGTTACAGCTGAACTTGCAGATAATGATCCAGTAGAAGCCATGAGTAATGTACCTGCAGTTATTGAAGTTGCACCAGTGTAAGTATTTATGTCCCCCAAAGTTTGAGTACCAGATCCATCTTTAACAAGCGAGATAGCACCAGAAATTATCCCTGAGTTTATAGTAGAGGCAGCTCCGAAAACATTAGACGTAGAAGAATTAATGGTTAAAGTTGCAGCCGTTAAGGAAGTTACTGTGTTTTTAGAGGCACTTACATTATTACCAACAATCGAAGCTAGTCCAGCGATAGTTTGGGAATTTCCATTTAGATCAAACAATCCGAGATTGGTGCTTGTGGGTTGACCTATGTTTAAAATGGTTGCTGTAGGCAGTGCATTAGAAGTAAGCCTAAGTGTTCCATTTTTTAATGTGGTGGCTCCTGTGTAAGTACATAAACCACCTAAAATCAATGTACCGCTACCCAACTTTGTCCAAGTACCATTTGCACTTGGTTTATTTGCTATGACTCCATTATAGGTTAGCGTACTTCCTGTGTTTACATTTATTGCAGAAGCAGCACTGCTTCCCACTTGAATACCTCTTTTACTATCAAGTGTATAATTTACTGTAGTACTATTATCTGTTCCAATTGCAGTCATTTTGCCTCCATCTATTATAATAGATGCAGGTGTAATAGAGCTAGGCACTGCACCAAAGCTAGCATCATTAGCAAAGCAAACCTCTGCACTAGCCAAGGTTAATGGTCCTGTGAAAGTATTTACACCTCCCATTGCTATCACACCTGCCCCTGCCCCATTGAAATTTAAACCAAAATTGCCAGATATGCCTCCTGTTAGTTGCCTGATGGCACCACTACTTGTAGAGTTTGTAATAGTTGGTGTTACTGAAAGTATAATTGGATAGCCATAGGTGTCTGCTCCTGTACCAGAAAAAATAAAACTGCCACCAATATTCATTTGACTAATATTGAATGCATTTCCTGTGGATTGTAGCGTTCCGCCATTCATTGTAAGTGGCCCCCCTCCTAAACTATTAGAAGAAGTAACGATTACAGTACCGGCATTGATAGTGATACCAGCGGGAGCTCCAGAAGCATTCATTGAGCCTCCAATGTTCCATGTGCCTGCAGAAACTTTTTTAAATCCAGTTCCAGCGGTTGTTGATACAAGTTGAGAACCCCAATTAAAAGTACAGCCACCACAAACATCGATGGAAATAATTTTTCCATTAGTGGAAAATGTTCCTGCTTTTGTTAATGAAACGGTAGTAGTTGTGCCGGATAGAGTAATATTGCCCACTTGCTGATTGGTAACAAAGATTGGTGATGAGTTAGTTGTAAAAATGGCATTATAACCATTTGTCCAACCTATTCCACCAACGGTGGTGGGTGTTACACTCCAATTTACACCCGTCCAAGATTGTGATGCACCATCAGTACGCCAATAAAGGTTTTGTGAGATGACATTGTTAGTACAAACAATAATCAATGACAAGGTAAATACTGCAATTAAAACTAAACTCTTTCTCCAAAGAATGTTTGGAGTGGTTGGTGAAAGCGAAACTGCAATTTTTTCTGCAATTGGCTGTGTAAAAAGAAACTTGTTCATATTCTTTTGTTTTTGTGAATCAAATCAAAAAACCGACAGAACCGAGACAAGACCTTATTTCTGCAATTGGCAGAATAGGCGTATTATTTTGCCTTTAATTATTTAAAAAGTTTGATGCGTAAAAGCGTAAATGGTAGTAAGATGTGTTTTGTTTTTGTAAGAATAGCAAAAGTAGGCTATAATATTTTTTGCAATTAATGACATTAATCATCAATTTGATAATTAAGCAAAATAAATTTTGTATTTATTGGTTTATGTAGCTTATTAACAAAAAACAACTGAACGTGAATATATCTTTGAATAAGAAAACAATTATTCAAATAATTACTTACTTTAAACTGTACCTACAACACATACCCACTACCCCCCTTTTTTAAAGGGTAAAATATGTTTTTACATAGCCGCATCTTTGCTTCATCAAACAAACAATAATTAACTCTCAAAAAAGTACAAACATGAAAAAATTATTCATCCCTTTAGCATCTTTACTATTACTAGGTGCTTGTGCAAAAAAAGACGTAAACAGTAATAACACAAACATTCCTACTGGCAAAATTGCGCCAGACGGATTTACGTACAAAACTACTCGTCAGATTTCTGTAGATGTAACCTTGCTTACCAATACTGATGCCCCTATTGCTAATGTTCCTGTGGCTATTTATGGTTACACCAACAAAACAAAAGGAGATAAAATAGCAACAGCAGTTACTGATGCATCTGGTAGAATTAATTATTCCGTTGCAGCACCTTCTTACATGGATACTTTTATTGTTGCACCAAACTTTATTGGTGTATTAAACAATGCCAAAATTGCCTTAAACGGAACTTCGCTCACTTGTACACTAGGAGGATCAACTGGTTTTAAAGGTAATGTGGTTGGAACATTCGATGCGGTTAGTAATACGATAATTGAATCAACAACACCAAGTGGCAAATCAAGTTTTGACATAAATGGCACCAAAACATCTACTGTTTTCTCTTATTTAGGAACAGCAAATGATCAAGGAGTACCCAACTATTTAGAAAAAACAAATGATGCCATAACTGCAGATTTGCTTACTAACTTAACGAATACTTTACCTGAAAGTAAAAACTTAGCTACGTCAGTAAGTGGATCATCTTATGTGAGCAGCAATGCTGTTTCGAATATAATTTTAACCGAAGATGCTGATGTTTGGATAACTTTTGTATACGAAGGTGCTGGATACAGAAACAGCTTTGGCTATTATAAATATGCGACAAATACCCCCCCTACTTCTTTAGCTGACATTAAAAACATAACCTTTGTATATCCCAATGCAAGCTTAAAAGGAAGCGGAGGCGAATTAGTATCTGGAAACAAAGTTTATCTAGGAAGAATTGGAAAAGATACAACTATAGGTTTTGTTTTGTATGCTGATGCTTGGAGTAGTGTTGATAAAAATGGAACACCTGTTGTTAAAACTGGCAACCCCGCTTATTTTTCAGATGCTTATTTAAACCCTGAAAAAGAAACTGGTAGTAAAAAACATACTGTACTTATTCAATACACAGACCCAAAAACAAAGCTTGACTATTACCTTGTAGGGTTTGAAGATATAAACAGAACTAATGGAGGCGGTGATAATGACTTTAATGACTGTGTTTTTTATGCAACTACAAATCCTGCAACTGCTGTAAACAGAACGGGCATTAAGCCAGTAATTAATCCTCTAGATTCTGATAAAGATGGTGTTTGTGATGCTTTAGACGAATATCCTAATGATGCTACTCGTGCTTACAATAACCACTATCCTAGTGTAAATCAGCATGGCACACTTGCTTTTGAAGATAACTGGCCTTTACAAGGAGATTATGATATGAATGATTTAGTGGTTAGCTATCATTACAATTTGATTACAAATGCGAAGAATCAAGTTGTAGAAATAGAAGGAGACTTTGCACCAATTGCAGCAGGAGCTACTTACGAAAACTCATTTGGAGTTCAACTACCTTTTGCGAGTTCTGCAGTAAGTTCTATTACAGGACAAAGACTGACAAATGGAATAACCAAACAAAATAGCAATGGTACTGAGGCGGGACAAACAAATGCAGTTTTCATTCCATTTGATGGCACAAAACAAATGATACAAAATGCAGGCGGAAATTCATTTGTAAACACCGATCCATCACTTCCTAAGATACTTGGTGATACATCACACATTGATATTGTGTTATCTACACCTCAAAGTAACGTAGACCCTGCAACCTTCAATCCATTCTTAATTAGCAATAGAAGAAGAAGTTATGAAGTGCATTTGCCAGGCTTCAACCCTACGGATCTTGCGGATAAAACATTACTAGGAACTGGAGATGATGCTTCTAGTGTAAGTAAAGGTATTTATTACGTTACAAAAAACAACTATCCGTTTGCTATCAACTTTGCTAGTTCATTTAAATACCCTACCGAGATGACACCAATATATAAGGCTTACTTGCACTTCTTCGATTGGACAGGATCGGGTGGAGTATCTTACTTGGATTGGTACAAAAACACTAGTTCCGAATATCAAAACAGTTCAATCATTTTCAATAAATAGATTTTTAAACTTACTATAAGAGAGGATTTGTTTGATAAAAGGGTTGTCTTTCCAGACAGCCCTTTTTTGTTTATCCTTAGCCTTCAAATAAAATACTTCAACTCTTTGACAAGTATTCTTCTTAGTTTAAAGCAGATGTAAAAATTCAAATAGTTGGCATTTTTACAATCAATCCCAAAAGAAATAAGCTGAGTTTTAGAACGCTGAGTATAATAGGTTTGAATTAAACCTAGATTTCTAAAATCTAGGTACAAAATGATAGAATTGTGACTGGATTTTCAGATTCTGAGTATAATTGAATCAAATTGTGGTTGGACTTCCAAAATCAAGTCAAATCTGTATTGATTGAAGGATGAAGATGACTGATATTTACTTGAAATAATTCAAAAAATCATTTCTTTCATTCAAATCATTTTATCATTCTTAAAAATAAACCATCCTTCAAACGATTTCGTACAAAACAACCCTTTGCTGTTTGAAGATAAGCAACTATTTTCGCCGTCGCAACACGATTGGATTGGCGGCCAAACAAACTGCTTCCTTTCATTTTAAAGTAATCAAAAAAATATTATGGCATACGATGTAATTGTTTTAGGAAGTGGTCCGGGTGGTTATCCTGCTGCTATCCGTGCTTCTCAGCTAGGGTTTAAAGTAGCTATTATCGAAAAAGAAAGCTTAGGCGGTGTGTGCCTCAATTGGGGTTGTATCCCTACAAAAGCGTTGTTGAAGAGTGCTCAGGTATATGAGTATTTAAAACATTCTGCCGATTATGGTATCACTTCTACTGGTATTCAACACGATTTTACGGGTGTTGTAAAACGTAGCCGTGGTGTAGCAGATAAAATGAGCAAGGGTGTTCAATACCTGATGCGCAAAAACAAGATTGATGTAATAATGGGCTATGGCAAAATAAAAGCCAAGGGTCAGGTAGAAGTTTCTGCTGCTGATGGTAGCAAATCTATTGTTGAAGCAAAATACATCATCATTGCTACAGGTGGTCGTGGTCGTCAATTACCAAATTTACCCATTGATGGCACTAAAATTATTGGCTACAGAGAAGCAATGGTTTTGCCTACTCAACCAAAAAGCATGATTATAGTAGGTAGTGGCGCAATAGGTGTTGAGTTTGCATATTTCTATAATAGCATGGGAACAAAAGTTACCATCGTTGAATTTTTGCCACGTATAGTTCCTGTAGAAGATGAAGATATCAGCAAGGAACTAGAAAAAAGCTACAAGAAACAAGGCATTGAAATAATGACTAACTCTTCTGTAGAAAGCGTTGATACAACAGGAGAAGGCGTTAAAGCTAAAGTGAAACTACAAGATGGTAGTTATGTTACACTAGAAGCCGACATCGTACTAAGTGCTGTAGGTGTTGTAGCTAATATAGAAAACATTGGTTTAGAAGAATTGGGCATTAAGGCTGAAAAAGGAAAGATTGTTACTGACAAATACGGTCAAACCAATGTGGCTGGCATACTAGCCATTGGCGATGCAACGCCTGGTCAGGCTTTGGCTCACGTAGCTAGTAAAGAAGGCATTAATGCTGCTGAATTTATTGGTTATAATGAAAAGAAATTGCACCATTTACCAGACGCTATAGACTATGGCAACATTCCAGGATGTACTTATTGTACACCAGAAATTGCGAGTGTTGGTATGACCGAAAAAGCAGCAAAAGACGCTGGTTATGAAGTTAAAGTGGGTAAATTTCCTTTTATAGCTAGTGGTAAGGCAAGTGCTTCTGGCAATACAGATGGCTTTGTGAAAGTTATTTACGATGCTAAATATGGTGAACTTTTGGGTACTCACATGATTGGTACAAACGTAACTGAAATGATAGCTGAGGCAGTTACTGCAAGGAAATTGGAGACTACTGCACACGAAATTTTGAATGCTGTACATCCTCACCCTACTATGAGTGAAGGCTTTAAAGAAGCTACAGCAGTAGCTTACGGTGAAGCAACTGATATTTAATAAATTGGTTTTAGGTTTTCATAATGATTAACCCGATGTATTCTTACATCGGGTTTTTTATTGTCTGGATTTACCTAAATCCATTAAGAAATGGTCATTTATCCACCTGAATCATCTTTCCATTCACCTGAATTTATTTTCCGTTCAATTGAATCAGCTTTCCATTCAGTTGAATCATCTTTCCATCCAACTGAATCTTTCTTTCATTCACCTGATTCATCTTTCCATCCAGTTGAATCATCTTTACATCCAGTTGAATCTTTTTTTGATTCAGGTGAACTTATCTTCTGTTCAGTTGAACTTTGTTGCCAAAAAACAATGCTTTATAACGCCAATGTTGCGTATTCCATCTCTTTTCATTGTTTTATGACTTTTCTTTATCTGCTCGCTTATTCTCTTCGATTTCATTCTAATGGGTAGCTTCTCGAGTTGTATTCACCTTTTTGTTTACAATTAATCAATATTGACTCGATATATTGCACCAAAATAAAATTATTATATTGAAAAAAGTACTCTCTATTAGTTTAATGGTTGCCATTTCTTTTGCAACTAATGCACAACTTAAAGTAGTAAAAACGCTTAAAATTGGAGGCCCAGGAGGTTGGGATTATTTAGCTTTACAACCAAATAGTAATCGACTATTTGTATCGCATTCTAGCCAAGTAAATGTTATTGATAAAAATACAGGAGATTCTATTAGCGTTATTGCAAATACAAGTGGTGTTCATGGAATTGCTTTTGTTCCAGAACTAAATAAGGGATACACTACCAATGGCAAAACTAACAATGCCTCAGTATTCAACCTGAAAACACTTGAAGTAACTGGTACAGTTGCTACGGGCGAAAAGCCAGATGCTATATTTTATGATGCATCTATAAAGAAAGTAGTAGTTTGTAATGGTAAGAGTAAAGACTTATCTTTTATTGATCCTTCAAACGACAAAGTTGTAGCTACAGTAGCAGTAGGTGGTGCTCCAGAAACGGCTGTGAGTAATGGTGCTGGGAAAATATTTGTAAACTTAGAAGATAAAAGTGAGGTTGTAGCCATTGATACAAAAACATATAAAGTATTAGCACATTGGTCTATTGCCCCGGGAGAAGCGCCAACAGGTTTGGCAATTGATACGAAGACAAAAAGATTATTTGCTGCTTGTGGCGATAATAAAATGCTAATTATATTGAATGCAGAAACAGGAGCAATTGTAGCAAACCTACCTATAGGCGGAGGTTGCGATGGCAATGCGTTTGATGAAACTACCAAAAACATCTATACATCCAATGGCGAAAACGGAACGATAACCGTGATTCATGAGTATAATGCAAATAAGTTTTCAGTAGTTGAAAATGCTGTTACAAAAAAAGGTGCTAGAACAATCGCACTCGATGAAAAGACTCATTTATTATACACCCCAACTGCAGACTTAGAAGCAACTAACACAGGTAAAAGACCCAAAGCAATTCCTGGAACATTTCAAGTATTGGTAGTAGGAAAATAATAGAGAAAGAAGAAAAACACAGAGGATTATTGACTGACATTATTTAATATCAGTCAATAATCCTTTTTTACTTTGGTGATTGCAGGAAAATGATATAGTAAAACGACAACTAATTCTATCCGCAGATTCTAAAATCAATGTTCAACAATTGTAAAAGCTCGGTTAAAATGGAGGGATAGTAATAAAAGTTTGGTGGCATTGTGAAGAAATAAAAACAAATACCGTATCATTGCAGCAGGTGCTACAAAGCAGTCACCGTATAAATTCTTCTTACAACATAGACATTATAGGATACATCTCTACGCTTAACTACATTAATGAAATCGTTTTTTACTTAATTGTAGTTTTCTTTACTTTATTTGCAGAACTTTAAATTTAATCAATTAGATGAAAAATTCATCAGTTAAGCGTTTATCACTATTGTTGTTGGTAGTAGGTGTAGTTAGTTGTGTTAATGCACAAATTAATATTGTAACTACCTCGGTACCTTTTTTAAGAATTTCTCCCGATGCTCGTGCTGGTGGTATGGGAGATGTGGGTGTGGCTACAGCACCCGATGCAAATTCCAACTTTTGGAACCTAGCAAAAGTCCCTTTCACTAAAAATGACAATGCAATTGGTGCTACTTATACACCATGGATGAATGCTTTAGGGCTCAATGATGTGTATTTGCTTTGTGCCTCAGGATACCACAAAATTGATGGATTAAACTCTATCGCTGCGTCAATACGTTATTTTAGTTTAGGTGAAATACAATTTACGGACGATAATGGAACTGAACTACAAAAGTTCTCTCCAAAAGAATATGCCTTCGACTTTGGATACACCCGTAAGCTTGGAGACCGTTTGGGCCTTGGTGTTAGCCTTCGTTACATAGCTAGTAGTTTAGCAAATACTGTTGGAACAACCGTTTATAAAACTGGCACATCTGTAGCTGGCGATATATCCTTGTTTAAGAATGCTCCAGGCGAAAATGGGGAAGGAATTAGTTGGGGTGTTGCATTGAGCAATTTGGGTGGTAAATTAGGTTATACAAACGATGCCTTGAATAAAGACTATATACCTGCTAATTTGGGTGCTGGAATTTCATATACATCAGTCCCTAATGAAAGCAGTCGCATTTCTTTTTCATTAGATGTAAATAAACTATTAGTACCCGCACCTCCTGTAGGAATAAATTCATCTCTTGCTACAGCAGCCGATACTGCCGCAGAAATTGCATACAAATCTCAAAGTGTAGTAAGTAGCTATTTCAAATCTTTTAGTGGTGGCAACCAACTTAGTTTGCTTCAAGCATCTGCTGGTATTGAGTATTGTTATGCTGATCAGTTCTTTTTAAGAACAGGGTATCATTACGAAGATGAAAGCCAAGGAAACTTGAAATATCTAACATTCGGAGCAGGTTTAAAATATAACATTGTAAATATTGATTTATCCTATTTAGTTCCATCAGGAGGAAAGGGAATAAATCAGAATCCATTATCAAATACCCTTAGGTTTGGGGTTACATTTGATTTAAATGGAGGTTCAGACAATACTGTTTCTCCTGCTACAGACCCTAACTAATAAGTTATGAGATATGAATTATGAGATATAAGTGGTGATTGAAAGGATATTTCATTGAAAGATTTTGAAATGTAATTTCTTTTTGCCCCATTTCATACAACTTCCTTTGAATGAAAATAGAGAGAAATTAACTTTATATAGAAGAGAAACCTCATTGAAAGAGTGGTTTCTCTTTTTTAATACATAAAACTATGAGAATAGGTTCTGGAGTAGACTTTCACCAAATGGTTGAAGGACGTGATTTGTGGATTGGTGGAATTAAAATACCACATACTAAAGGTGCATTAGGCCATAGCGATGCAGATGTACTACTTCATGCCATCTGTGATGCCTTACTAGGTGCGCTTTGCTTGGGAGACATTGGCGTTCATTTTCCAGATACCTCCAACGAGTTTAAAAATATAGATAGTAAAATATTATTGAAACGAACCTACGATTTGATTACTGACGAGGGCTACAAAGTAATTAATATAGACACCACACTTTGTTTGCAAGCACCTAAAATAAAACCTTTCATCCCAGAAATGCAAGAGGCAATTGCAACCATTCTGAATATAACCATTAGAGACATTTCCATAAAAGCAACCACAACCGAAAATATGGGTTTTGTAGGTCGTGAAGAAGGTTTAATAGCTTATGCTACAGCCCTGCTACAAAAGATTTAAGCATAAAAGTGCGATATTTTAGGGTTTGCCCTTATCTCAATACACGTATTTACATCTATAGCCTTTTCATAGAAACCAATTACCTGAGGGTAATCTTTGGCTCTTTGCTTTTCGCCTCCATCTATAGATGAGGTTACCAACACCACATATACTTTGTGGGCTATTGGCGTATTCTGAATGGCATTCAACAAGTCCCAACCATCCATTATAGGCATATTAATGTCTAAAAATAATAGGTAAGAATCGTCTTCCTCTTTGTCATTTATCATGGCATCGAAAGCAGCCTTGCCATTGTTGAACGAAGAAGGATTTTCGGCAAGGTTACTTGTCTTAATCCTAAGTTTGTTCAACATTACAAAAATTGGGTCGTCGTCTACTATCATTACTTTTAAACTCATCATTTCTACAATTTTCGCTAAATTACTCTGTGTCATTTGTGTCATTGTTCTCATTTGACAACAAAGATGAAGTTATCTTCTGTCTTTAAAAGCCACTTAAATGAAGGATAAAGAATGGTCAGTCACTTTCGAAGAATACAATTTAATTTCAAGCAAATAATTTATTCATTTTATAAATATCAAATAAGCAAACGCCTACTTTTCCCCAAAAAACAGTTAATAATATTTAAGGAGTGCATTGTACGAACATGCAGTCTTAATATTACGCTATTAAAGGAAGTAATTTGATAAATAAATACCCGCATATTGTATTCATTCTGCTGCTTGTAATTTTCTATATCCCAGCAAATTCTCAGTTTATTACAATTAGTGGTACAGTGTATGATATTTCTGCCAGAAACCCAATAGAGGCTGTAACAGTGAGGAGTACTTCTGGCAGAGGCACCATTACCGACTCGGCAGGTAGATATAGCCTGACCGTGAGAAGTAAGGACTCTATTTGGTTTTCTTTGCTGAATAAAAACACCATGAAATACGCTGTAGATACCATCGGCGACCCAACCAACTTCGATATTAGCATTCACTTAAAAGCTGTAGAATTGCCTGCAGTAACCGTTCGGTCTAGAGATTATAGACTTGATTCCATCCAAAATAGAAAAGATTACCAGAAATACTTCGACTTTAGAAAGCCAGGCATCAAGCTGAGTACTGATAATACTTACAGTCCTGGCGGTGCAATGATAGGATTAGACCTTGACGAGCTGATAAACATGTTTAGATTTAGAAGAAACAGAAACCTTCAGTTCTTGCAAAATAGATTGGTTCAACAAGAACAGGATAGGTACATTAATTATAGATTCTCCAAATTATTGGTGCGAAAGATTACTAAGCTTCAAAGCCCCGAAATTGATACTTTCATGCGCAAATACAGGCCAGATTACGAACTGCTTCAACAGTTTAATGATTTGGAGTTAGGTTATTATATTCAGCAGCATTTTAAAGAGTATCGTTATCTTAAGTACAAAGAAAGCTTGCCTAAAAAAGATGAATAATAATTTAGCAAAGTACTTGCCTCAAATTAGTTTACTATAAAATTATTGAGCAAAGACGTTTACAACTTAATTTGCTGAACCATTTGAGCTTTTATACATGTTTTCAATCTTCATTTTTTCTAATTAAATATTATGAATAATAAATTTGCACTTTTACTATCCTTTGTTTTTCTATGTTGCATTCAATTATCTGCGCAGAAAATAGACTCTACTTTGGCTAAATATGCCGACGAATTTCCACAAGAAAAAGCACACTTACACTTCGACAAAGGCATCTATTACAAAGGCGAAACTATTTGGTACAAGGCTTATGTAATTACAGGGCTCGACTTATCCGAATGCAGTAAAAACTTTTATGTTGATTGGTTTGATGACAAAGGAATACTAATTAGGCATACCATGATGCCCATGTTTGCCTCTAGCGCAAGGGGACAATTTGCCATACCAGCAGATTATACGGGCAAATTCGTACATGTAAAAGCTTACACTCAGTGGATGTTAAACTTTGACACTGCCTTTGTTTTTAATAAAGATATTAAGGTAGACCAAGTGCCTGTCGATAAAAATTTGGCAAAAACAGAACCGGCTAAAAAAGCAACTAGGGCAGATAAAACTGAGGCCACACCTACCACACCTCCTAAAACTCATACTGCAACCATACAATTTTTTCCTGAAGGCGGTACCGTACTAAATGGAGTGACTAATAGAATTGCTTTTCTGATAAATAACGAATTTGGCTTACCTGTAAGTGCCACTGGCGCCTTAAAAAATAGTAAAGGAGAATTTATTGATTCATTTATTACGGAACACGATGGCATGGGCAGCTTCAGTATTCAGCCTGATAGTACCCAACCTTTTAGTGCAGCTTGGGTAGATGAGTATGGTGTGTCGCACGTTTCCACATTGCCTGTAGGCCTAACTTCTGGGGCTTCGTTGCAAGTAGAACCAACAAAAAATAAGACTTTATTCTTTGTAAATAGAAGTAAAGAGGCAAGCACTAACATGAACCTAATGTATGTAATAGCTACCATGCATCAACATGAAATATATAAATCTAAAATAAATCTGAGTACTAGAATCTCTGCTATTGGCGAAATCCCTACAACCGAATTACCATCGGGGGTATTGCAAATAACCCTTTTCGATGCCAATTACAACCCTATTGCCGAGCGTGTGGTGTTTGTAAATAACTACAAGTTCTTGTTTACCCCACAAGTTCGTTTTACCAAAACTGGCCTCGATAAAAGAGCCATGAACACCATAGAAATTGAGGTGGATGATTCTTTGTTATCAAATATGTCGGTGGCTGTTACGGATGCTAATTTATTAACCGATGCAGGCTCTAACATTGTATCAGATTTGCTATTGAGTGGCGATTTAAAAGGAAATGTAACGAATGCTTCCTACTATTTTGCAAGTAAAGAGGATTCTGTTTTGAGACACCTAGACTTAGTGATGCTTACACACGGATGGCGTAAATTTAGTTGGAAGGCAGTGGTAGCAGATAAATATCCTACCATTATCAATCCAAAAGAAACAGAATTTATGGCACTGAAGGGCACCATTTTTGGGAACCTAAACAAGAGTACAATGCTTAATCAAAGTATTTTTTGCATCCTAAAAGGCAAAGACAGTAGTAAACAAACACTCTTTTTACCAGTAGATAGAACAGGCAATTTTTCTCAGAAAGGAATAATATTTTACGACACTATCAATGTTTACTACCAATTGGCAGGTAATAAAAGCCTTACAGACAGGGTAGAAATACGCTTTAAAACAGGTCTGATTGATGCACCTTCTAAAAAATACAGTACTGTTACCGCCTCACCTTTTCTTTGGAATTATGATGAAAAAGACACTACTCTATTAGAAAGAAGTAGGATGCTTTATACAGAGAAAGCTAGAATTGATAAGCGTTTGGCAGAACATCAGCTAGAGGAAGTAACGGTAAAAACCAAGGCAAAAAGAGCCGTTGATGTGCTTGATGAAAAATATGCTAATGGATTATTTGCCGGAGGTAATAGCCGTCAGTTTGATGTAATGTCAGATCCTTTTGCGGCATCGGCTCAGGATGTATTTTCTTACCTCCAAGGACGTGTAGCTGGATTGCAAATTGTAAATAATGGGGCAGACGTATCGTTGAGTTGGAGAGGTAGCAGACCCGAGCTATATCTAGACGAGGTAAGGGTAGAAGAGGATCAGCTAAAAGTGCTTTCGATGAATGATGTGGCTTATGTAAAAGTATTTCCACCACCATTCTTTGGCCCGTCTAGTGGTGGTGCAGGCGGTGCTATTAGTGTTTATACAAGAAAAGGCGGTGACCAAAAACCAACGCCGGGTGTGGGATTAACCTTTCAATCATTGGCTGGATATACACCTTACAAGGAGTTTTACAACCCAAATTACGACGTAAATACAAACGACTACAAATTAGATACAAGGAGTACCCTCTATTGGAATCCGTATGTATTGACGAATGGCAAAACAAAAACTGTTCAGATAGAATTCTTCAATAATGATATTTCTAAGCGATTGCGTTTTGTATTAGAAGGCATAAATTCTGATGGCAAACTAGCTAGGGTAGAGAAAATTATTGAGTAAATAGGTTCACGTTTAGTGCCCTAGAGGTAATTTCTCGGAGGCTAGAAGTGAGTTCTCGGAGGCTAGAAGTGAGTTCTCGGAGGCTAGAGATGACTTCTCGGAGGATGAAAAATAGATTTGTCTACCTTTAAATGGAAGCAATCTTTGCAACAGCCGCCATAAAGATTTTGCGGTCTTTAAAGTCAGCTCTAAATTTTTTGCCTATAACAGTGCCAAAGCTTAGTACTTTTTCCCTAATCTCTTCTAAGTTTTCCGTAGAGTCGTCAGTTCCATTATAATTAAGTATGCTCATTTCTTCATCTATCAGCAAAGCGGCACAGGCAAAATGCACTACAGCGAAGTAAATAATGATATGCTTTTCATTCATCGGTACCCTTTTGTTACGCACATTTATTATTCTTGTATTCAATACAAAAAAATCTGCAGCAGTAAAATAACCTAAGTCAGATATGAACTTGTGTATGGAAGATTTCCTATCCCCTAACAACCGTTCTACTATTACAAAGGCTGTAGCGGTATAGGTGTGGTGAATGTCTGTATTATTTAAAGTAAAAACTATCGGGGCTTGATGGGTATTTATTGGCATTGACGTAAATTAATGAGTAATAAAACAAGAATCGTTTGCATTTATATGAAGGCTATTAATTTCGTACTTCCAAAAATATTATTTGTGCATGCTTTGGTTTAATTACTAAGATGAAATCTTTTGAATATATCCTCAATTATTATTATTATTATGAAAATAAAAATAATTAACTAAATGAATATCCTAATTCCCACCTTGAAGTTCAGAGTAAATACTCAGTCCATCTTTTGTCAAAAAATAATAAAGCCCATTAAACTGAAATATCTTTCGTACCGATGCAATGTTTATATCCGGCTTAGCTCGTAAAAACTGTAGCTCTTTTGGTCTATCAGCATAAAAGTAACTGCTATCATGTCCCTTTAAATAGCCATCGGCTACTTGCACATCCTGCCAATTAAAAACAGGATATTGAGACTTAAATCCACCATAATAATCAAATAGTTTCCACCCCTTTTTCGGATTGTATAGATACAATAATCCATTCATATCCAAGATTGTTTGGGGCAGATAAGCATCACCAAACAACTGCCTAAAATCTGTTGTTTCCAAGAGTAAGTTTCCAGCCTCATCTATCTTTTTCAGTTTATTATCCACTTCATCAAATAGCCAAATGTTATTATCATAACTCTGAGCTATTGCCCTCACCTGAAAGATATTCCGTAAGCGCAAATCCAGCGTATTTCGCTTGCTAAGCTGCCTATCCAAGCTTAGAATGGTATTGTAATCTTTGTAGTAAACCAATACTTTCAAAGGGTTACTTACATCCAAGGAGTAAATATCGCCATAGAGTTTACTTGCATTAAAAATCGCAATACTGTCTAGATTGTTATTTAATTTCCTTATTTGATTAGCAGAAGTAATTAGGTAAATATTGCCCAAATTATCGACAGAGAAATTTGCATAATCTCCTTTAATGGTATTCTTTAATTGTAGATGCAATAAGGTATCGGGAGTGGCTTTTGCGGGATGACAGATAAAAATAAAGGCTAGTATATAAATTATTATTCTTTCCATTCGTGTAGTTGCATATCTGAGCTATCAAAGGTAGCGTAAGTGAAGGTTCGTATCCAATCGCCCAAATTAATATATCTACTTGTTTCAGTCAATTTAAAATCCAAAGGAAAATGTCTATGCCCAAAAATGAAGAAATTAAAATGTTCTTTTTGCAAAGTCTCCTTACAAAAAAGGATTAGCCATTCCTTGTCTTCTCCCAAAAAATGTTCATCGCTTGTGCCTGTCTTTTCTTTACTTTTTCGGCTGAAATAGTTGGCTATACCCATACCCAAAGTTGGGTGCAATTGTCCAAATAGCCAATGACACAGAGGGTTTCTAAATATCTTCTTAATGAATTTATAGCCATTATCGCCAGGCCCCAATCCATCGCCATGACCAATAAAGAATGACTTATTGCTGTACTGAAAAGTTTTGGGGTGATGATAAACTGGGATGTTCAGTTCCTGCTCAAAATAACCACTCATCCACATATCATGATTTCCTACAAAGAAATGAATAGGGATGCCACTATCAGTAATTTCTGCAAGCTTCCCCAAAATTCTAGTATATCCTCTTGGCACAACGGTTTTATATTCGTACCAAAAATCGAATAGGTCTCCTACAATAAATATTTCAAAAGCATCATGCCTGATTGACTCTAGAAACCTCACTATCTTTTTCTCACGTATCAAACTCTTTTCATGGTTTGGCGCACCGAGATGAAAATCGGATAGGAAATATATTTTCTTTTGAGGAGGTATCTGCATGTAATATTCTTAAATTAGTCGTTTACCAAAAAGCAAAAGACTTCTTTTGGACCATGAACGCCAACTACTAATGTTTTTTCTATATCGGCAGTACGGCTAGGCCCCGTTGCCAATGAAATAAGGGAAGGAATATTTCCTTTGTATTTTATTTTGATGAATGATAAACCGTCTTTTATGTCATAAACTAACTGACTGGTGTAGGCAATACAAATATGTATAGGCGCGTAAACACTAACCGTTCTACCACTTTGCGATGCGCTGCTTAAAAGCATACTCCCTGTTCGGGCTATTAAAGCTTCGCAGGTAGTGATGGAAGCATCGCTGCTTTTTAAATCTGAATTAGTAAGGTTCTCAAATCCACTAGTTTGTAGATTTTGTTTCAGGTTATCTTCTACACAATAAATGTTTGTCCATTTTCTAATTGCAGCTAGTTCTTTCAAACTTTCAACTAGTTCCTCATTCGATGCACAGTAACAAAACTTACCTTGGAGTTTGGTAAAGTTTTCTGCAAATTCTAATTCCAACTCTTCGGATGAAGAATGAAAAACACTTTCTGAAGGATTTATTCCTTCAAAAGGAACAGGTACCTTACTAGATAGTGCCTGTCTTACTTTGCTTAATATTTTTTCTCTCGAATTACTCATTAGTCAGCTAATTCATCAGTACTAGTTGCTGTTACAATAGTAGTTTCAGGTGGAGCAATAACCACTTCTGGTTCTGCTTCCAAGATTTTCTTAGGCTCAAAAGGACGTTTACCAATAAGAATTTCCACATCACTCTTATGTAAAACTTCTTTAGATAAAAGTTCTTTTGCCAATATCTCTACTTCATTCTTTCTTAAAGTTAGTAGTTCTATGGTTAACTGATATGCTCTATCAATAATCGTCTTTACTTCTTCGTCTATTATCTTACCAGTACCCTCACTAAATGGCTTGGTGAAAGTGTTTTCTTGTGTAGGATCGTAGAAGCTTACATTACCAATCTTATCGCTCATACCATAAGCGGTAACCATTCCATACGCCATTCTGGTAATTTGTTGCAAGTCATTGCTTGCACCGGTAGAAATCTTTCCGAAGAAGATTTGTTCACTTGCCCTTCCGCCCAAAGTCATACAAATCTGATCCATCAATTGGTCTTCATTATACAAGTACTGTTCAGTTGGGGTATATTGAGCATAACCCAAAGCCGCAGTTCCTCTTGGCACGATGGTTACCTTCAACAATGGATAAGCATGTTCTAAGAACCAACCACAAACCGCATGACCAGCTTCGTGATAAGCAATGATTTCCTTTTCGTGCGGAGCGATGATTTTATTCTTCTTTTCCAATCCACCAATTACCCTATCAATTGCATCCTGAAAATCTATCATCTCTACCGCTTGCTTGTCCTTACGGGCAGCTATCAAAGCAGCTTCATTACATACATTGGCAATATCTGCACCAGCAAAACCCGGCGTTTGTTCAGCCAATTTAGTTACATCCAAAGTTTCACTAACCTTGATAGGCAATAAATGCACTTTAAATATTGCTTCGCGGCCTTTTACATCTGGCTTGTCGATACTAATTTGTCTATCAAAACGACCTGGTCTTAGTAATGCGCTATCTAATACATCTGGCCTATTTGTAGCAGCCAGTATAATGATACCGGTATCGCCACCAAATCCGTCCATTTCCACCAATAGCTGATTCAAGGTGTTTTCCCTTTCATCATTACTCATCATCACGTTTTTACCGCGTGCACGACCTATGGCGTCAATTTCATCTATAAATATGATACAAGGTGCTTTTTCTCTAGCTTGTTTAAACAAATCTCTCACACGGCTTGCACCCACACCCACAAACATTTCAACAAAGTCGCTACCGCTCAAGCTAAAGAAAGGAACTTGTGCCTCACCAGCCATTGCTTTTGCTAGCAAGGTTTTACCAGTACCTGGAGGTCCTATTAATAATGCTCCCTTCGGAATCTTACCACCTAAGGCTGTATATTTCTTTGGATTCTTTAAGAAATCCACTATTTCCATTACCTCTACCTTGGCTTCATCCAAACCTGCAACATCACCGAAGTTGATGTTAACCTTAGCGCCCTTATCAAATAAAGTAGCCTTAGATTTTCCAATATTGAAGATACCGCCTGGTCCACCGCCACCAGGTCCACCACCGCCCATTTTGCGCATCAATAAAACCCAGATACCTACAAAAATTACTATGGAAACTAAATAGCTTGAAGCTGGCCCAAACCAATCTTGATCTTCAGTAGGGTCTGTAGCTACTTTTGCAACTTCTGGGTGATTCTTATAAAATTCATTCAAATTGGTAGTAAATGCAGCCCAATCGTATATTTTAAAATAAAATAAAGGAACTCCTTTTGCCGTACTTGCATCACGATGACCATTGAATTTCTTAATGTAGAATTCTTTATTGATACTATCGCTCTTGATATATATTCTTACTAATTCCTTGTTTGTTACTGGTTCCAACTTTACCACATCTCCTTTTGCAAGCATTTCGTTGAGAAACTCTTGCTCGGTAGTTTTAGTTAAATCTGGGCTGTTCTTTATAAATGTAGAACCTACCAATACAGCGAAAATCAACCCATAAATCCAATAAATATTAAATTTCGGTGGTTTGCGAGACGACTTATCCTTGTCATCGCCAAAATTGGTGAATGGTATTTTAGATGGTTGTTTTTCCTTATCCTTCTCTTCTATTGCCATGATTATGCTATTGCTTCAAAATAAAAATAGTTCCTATAGTCTTATTACTATAATTATGAATTGTTAAATTTCAATTTTATCCGTGTGTTTGAGCAATTGCATCGCTCCACATATCTTCCAATTTATAAAAACTTCTTGCTTCAGGGTGCATCACGTGTATTACAATAGTTACGTAGTCTATCAGCACCCACTGACCTGTTGCTTTTCCTTCGTTTTTGTATGGGTTTTCTCCACACAGTTCCTTCACTTTATATTCTATGAAATCGCCTATTGCTTTAACTTGTGTAGTAGAAGATGCTTCACAAACAATAAAAAAGTCTGCTACTGCTTCTGGTATTTTTCTTAAGTCGAGACTTACAATGCCCGACCCTTTTTTATCTTCAATAGCAGAAATAATTGTCTTGAATATTTTGGAGTTCTTAGTAAGCTTAGTTATGCTTTTAGTACGAGATTCTGTAGATGTGAGTTGTTCCAACAATTGCGAAATTTTAATGAATAAATTTTTGTTTACTAATAGGTAAACGTTTGTTTGTAATAAATATTTTAAAGTAAAAGTATTAAATATTTGTTACCGATTAATAATCACAAATTGAAGAATAAAATTGTTTGTTATTTCAAACAGTCCATCTTTATTTAACAACTTCCTTTTACCTTCGGCTTCAAAAATAATACTTCTTTGTCGCCTTTTATTACTAATAAAGTTCTTAATCCGATAAAATCTCCAATTGGAGCATCTTTTTTTGAATTAATTGAGATTTCCAGTACCAATAGTTATGCCATTGAATTAATTCAGGCTAATTTGGCTGAACATGGTGCAACCTATTTTGCACATAGCCAGACTGCCGGAAAGGGGCAACGTGGCAAGCAATGGCTCACAGAGCCGAGTACTAACATCATCTTTTCGAGCATTGTTGACACGTCTTTTCTATCATTAAACAATCAATTTTTGTTTAGTGTAAGTGTTGCCCTTGCCTGTAAAGACTTTTTAGCCCAATATGCTGGAGAAGAAACGGTTATAAAATGGCCAAATGATATTTACTGGCGTGACAGAAAGGCAGCAGGAATTTTAATAGAAAATACCATTAGAGGTCAAGAATGGCAATGGGCGGTGGTAGGCATTGGGATGAATATTAACCAAACAGCTTTTTCCCCTGAACTTAAAAATCCTGTTTCTCTAAAACAAATAACGGGCAAAACCTTCGATACAGTAGCCTTAGCTAAGGAATTATGTGCGAGTTTAGAAAAGCGTTATCAACAGCTAAAACTTGGGAATTACCAAGAACTTCTACTAGAATACAACCAGCATTTATTTAGGCGTAATGAAAAAGTGCTTTTACGAAAAGGTAATATCACTTTCGAGGCAACCATTAAAGAGGTGAACGAATATGGGCAGCTTTTGATAGATAATGCCATCCAAGATTCTTTTACTTTTGGAGAAGTGGAATGGGTATAGTTTAGTTCAAGTCCTTTAATAGTTCTTGGAGTTCTTTATCTCTGATATTGCTTTGTTCAGATTTATCATAAATGTCTAATAGAAAAATTGTAGTCTCCTCAATAATTACGTGAGTGATAACTCTCGCACCGCCACTCTTACCCTTTCCCTTTGATGCTACGGCGAGTCTTATTTTGAAACATTTACTTCCAATTGGAGTACCCATGGTTGGGGTTTTCTCTAATTCGTCCAATAAAGCGGCATATTCATCTTTTAGCGAACTAAATTTTTTTGACAATCTTTTCAGCCCTTGTCTAAAAGTCGGAGTAGCTATGAACTTATAGTTCATTTAATAGGTCTTTGGCATCAATTCCTTTCATTTTTCCAGCTTTTATCAAATTCACTTCTTCTATTGCCTGCTTGAACTCTTGCAAAAAAATTTCTTTGTGTGTATTATCTTGTACTTTTTTTATGGGAATTGAAGCCTCAGAGCCTTCTACAGGCTTCATTTTTATGTAAGGGATTTTGTTTAATACACTCAAAACCTCAGATGCTTTTTTATCGGGTATTTCTAGTATTAATCTCATTTTTCAAATATACGCCTAATTAGATGGATTGAAATTAAAAGAAGTACTTTAACCCTTTGTCTTTACCGATTTAAATATCAGGTCATAAGAATGGTCTATCCATTCTTTTAGTTGTGCAGTAGATACAGATCCATCGGGGATGATGGTGTTCCAATGCTTTTTATTCATGTGAAAGCCAGGTATTACACAGCTAAATTGTTCGCGCAGTTCTTCGGCTAGGTCAGGATTACATTTCACGTTAAATTGCAGTTGAGGCGTATCCAAGCTAGCCAACAGGAATATTTTACCTTTTACCTTAAACACCAATACATTTGGCCCAAAAGGTAATCCTTCTTCGGTAAGTGGTTTGCTTAAACAATAATCTCTTAGTTGTTCTATATCCATGGTATAAAACTAGGGTTTAGTTTTGATTAAATTTATCAAGTTCGATTGCCTCTTCAAAATAGTTTTTGAATTTCTGCGATAGTTCTTTTGATATAAATTTGATAATTGTATAACTACTATCAAAACAATCTATTTCAATCTCTGCAAAATTAAACTGCAGATTGCCAGGCAGCCAAATGTTATCATTTCCCTCTACAAAAGGTAAATTGTCCAGATCAATAGAGATAGATAAATTTTGGGGAACTCCAAGAATTACTCCCCAAATAATTTGAGTATTAGATTCAACCAATTTTTTAAAATCAGTAGGAGATAATAAAAAATAGTCCCCCTCAAAATTTATAGGCAAATCAGAAAGTTTATTAGTTAATAAGTCTAAGCCAGAAAGTATCCAATTGTAATTATCTATTTGTTCTTTAAAGGGTTTAGTAATTTCGAAAAGATTTGTGTGATATCTCATCTTATTGCTATTACCAATTATCCAATTCATTATTAAACATTTTATTTATTAATCAAAATCGCCATTATAGTTGTTGGTCAAAAGACACAACAACAGCGAGTATTATAAACATATCTGAAACCGTTCTCCTTCGCCAATACAATAATACACCTTTTCCATTCCCCAATAATCTTCAAATAAAAATAAACCTTCAAAGAATATCAATACAACTACTTTTACATCTTCGGAGAAACAGTATGGCTTTAGAAAGACTGTTTCTGCATAGCCTCACCTTCATTTAATGCTTTCATTTTACAATTTATTGGGTAGTGCAGACCTTAAACTCGTTGGAGTTTAAACTAAACTCCATGGGATTCAAAGTAAACTCGCTGGAGTTTAAAGTAAACTCCATGGAATTTAAAGTAAACTCGCTGGAATTTAAAGCAAACTCAGTTGAGTTTAGAGTAAACTCGCTGGGATTTAAAGTAAACTCAGTGGAGAATAGTTTCTCAAGACTGCAGTTTCAACCTAAATCCATCCAATAGTATCATCACTAAGTCATTTATTAGAAAGAATATTTATCAATCACAAAAGCTTACTTAGGTGAGTTATTAAAATGAATCAATATGAGAATATTAATTGAAAGTTCAGAAGACAAGTTAGCAGTGCAACTACATAAATTTCGCAATGGGTATTCATCAGAATACGCATTACTTCTAAAAGTACCAACCGCTTTGCTTGATAAGCTAGATAAGGGAATTGCATTCTTGGATTTTGTATTGGATATGAATAGTAAAATTCATACGGGATCCACCACTTTTACTAGCTATAAAAACCTTGTATTGCATGGTCATGGCACTGACGTTTTGGGTGCATTACCCGAATTGCCTGTTTACCCAACAATTAAACCGCCTGTTTGTGATGCAAATATTGAAGGACTTTTAAGGGAAATAGCGCAGGTGTGTGTAAATTCTGGGAAACTAACAGAAGATATTGCAAAGGCTTTGGGTATTTTTGACGAACCGAGTACTACAGTATTGGCAAGTGGAACACCAGGCCTTTCATTGAAATCAATGAGTGGTGGACATCCAATGTTGCACACTGTCCTGAACGGATATGATGCATTCGAAGTGTGGAAAGACTCGGGTAAAGGAGCTGGATTTATTTTTCATAATGTAAGTACAGCCTCCGATTACAGTGATCAATCTGCACTGCCAGCATTGGGTGTAGAGGAAATCTGGAAATATAAAATCATCTTTCGTTACCAAAACTTACAGATTGGTCATTGGAGTCAGACTATCTCAGTGGCAGTAAAAGGAAACGTGTAGATTAGATTTAAGTTATGAGTTATTAGATATGAGATATTAGTTTGAGAGTATAAAAGAAAGAGGCTGTTTGGAGGGTAGAAACTCTGAACAGCCTCTTTATTTAAAAACAATTATCATATCTAATAACTCATATCTACTATCTAATATCTCATATCTACTATCTCCTATATTTGCCTTGTTTAATAAATAATTATGAGTTACGAAATTACAGGGAAACTATTGGCCAAGTACGACACCGTACAACGATCGGAAACGTTTAAAACAAGAGAATTTGTGCTTGAAAAAAGCGAAGACATAGGCGGTAGAATTATTACTAACTACGTGAAGTTTCAGTGTGTGCAAGATAAAACCAGCATACTAGACAGGTTTAGCCAAGGCGAAGAAGTGAAGGTTTCTTTTAACCTGAAAGGAAGCAAATGGATGAAGGATGGTAGAGAGAACTACATTACCAACCTTGATGCATGGAGAATAGAAACAGTGAAAATGGGTCAGCAAGACAGTATGCCTGAACCTGATTTTAAGAATATACCCCCTCCCCCAGATGAAATGGTAGACGACTTGCCATTTTAAAGCATCTTGCCACAAAGGCTCAAAGCCCCAAAGAAGCACTAAGAAAAAAGAAAGAAAAAGAAGTTTAAATCTTATTTTCTTCTTTGTGCCCCTTTGGGTCTTTGAGTCTTTGTGGCAAAAAAATCTGTTTTTAGGATAAACACCTAACACATTATGCAACAGCAACTCTCTATAAAAGTGAAGCCTTCCGAGGCAGATGATAATGCAATTATTACCCAATATATTGCTAAAGAAACAGGTAAACCCTCTTCGAGCATTACAGGGTTTTATAAACTAAAACAATCTATTGATGCCCGCAGTCCTCGGCAGATATGGATTAACCTTACCCTTCTTGTTTTTATCAATGAGCCTTTTGTAACACGACCTGTTACCAATATTCAATTTAAAGATGTTTCTCAATCGCCCAAACGAGTAATTATTGTGGGTGCTGGCCCTGCAGGATTATTTGCCGCCTTGCAATTGATGGAACTAGGCATTAAACCAATCATTGTAGAAAGAGGAAAAGACGTACGTGCTAGGCGAAGGGATTTAGCAAAGCTGAACAAAGAGGGCATCATTAACCCCGAAAGCAACTATTGTTTTGGTGAGGGCGGCGCGGGCACTTATAGCGATGGTAAACTATACACCCGCAGTAATAAACGGGGAGACATAAATAGGATATTGAACCTGTTTGTGCAGTTTGGTGCTGAAGAAAAGATACTCTACGAAGCTCATCCGCACATTGGTACCAACAAATTGCCCAATATTATCACTGCCATGCGGGAAGCCATAATAGGTAATGGTGGAGACTTTTTGTTTGAAGAAAGGGTGACTGACTTTATAATTAAAAACGATGAAATTGTGGGCATTAAAACCCATAATGGACTATCCATTAATGCCGATGCGGTAATATTGGCAACAGGGCATTCGGCACGAGATATATTTGAGTTATTGCACAATAAAAACATCCTTATTGAGGCAAAACCCTTTGCCCTTGGTGTACGAATAGAACATCCTCAGGCTTTGATAGATAGTATTCAATATAATCTTCCTAATTCTACAGCATTATCCCGCGGCGAAAATTTGCCTCCTGCCTCTTATAGTTTGGTGGAGCAGGTAAACGGGCGTGGTGTATTTAGTTTTTGTATGTGTCCGGGCGGTATCATTGCCCCCGCGGCTACCAATGCAAACGAAGTGGTGGTAAATGGATGGAGCCCTAGCAAGCGGAACAACCCATATTCTAATAGTGGCATGGTGGTAACGGTAGATGAGAAGGATGCGGCAGAATACTTTAAGAAGTTTACCGCTGACCGTTTACCGTTAACCGAAGAGTGGTCGTTTTCTACGGTTAACGGAAAACGGAAAGCGGTAAACCCATTGCTTCTTCTCCAATTCCAACAGGCTATTGAACAAAAATGTTATACCATTGGAGGAGGAGGCTTCGTTGCCCCGGCACAAAGAGTGGAGGACTTTTGTAATGGAAAAGTATCTGCCAACTTCCCTGATTGTAGTTATGGCCCTGGCATTAAAGCGGTTAATTTAGGCGAAGCATTACCACCATTTATTCATAAAACCTTGCAGCAAGGCTTTAAAGCATTTGGCAAAAAGATGAGAGGCTATTATACCAATGAGGCTGTGGTAGTGGCTACAGAAAGCAGAACATCTTCTCCTGTAAGAATACCAAGAGATAATGATACTTTGCAGCATCCACAGATAAAAAACTTGTATCCATGTGGAGAAGGTGCAGGCTATGCGGGCGGCATTGTTAGTGCCGCAATGGATGGCGAAAGGGTTGCATTGATGATTGCTGGTTTGCTTTAAAGTTATAAGTTTTACGTTTAAAGTTGTACGTTTAAGTAGTACGTTTTAAGTTGTACGCTCGCAGAAAGGTTTAAATAATAAGATTATCCAATCATTCCCAAGTACTGTAAAGTTGCAGAACATACAACGTATAACTTAAACCGTATTACTCTATAAAAACTATTATTCTCCTCCTCTACCTCTTCCACCGCCACTGCCACTCATACCTCTAAACATCGATGGAGTAGATGCTTGCTTAGTAGCAAATTTTCGAAGATTGTATGCGAAGGTTAGGCTGTAATATTGTTTCAAAACATTCGTTTGCAAATCTGTGACACTGTTATTATTACTTGTCCGAGATACGCTTACATTTTTGTTTAATATATCATACAATGCTATCTTAAGTTCTCCTCTTTGATTAAACATCAATTTACTTACATATGCATTCCATAAAGGCACAGAGGTATTGTAACCTGCTGTTCTTCCAGAGCTAAAACTGTAAGAGAAATCATTACTAAATACCCAACCACCATTAAAAGTATATGTAGGCTCAATCCAGAAGTTTTGGGTGAAATAGTTAGAGTTAGATTGCGACTGTATCGTGTTTTTTACAATATTGTAAGTAGAAGTTGTGCGTAGATTCATATCAAACTTATCATTCAAGTTCATCGTCCAGCCGATCGTTTCACCTACAGAAGAATTGTAAGTATAGTTTGTTGCGTCATTAATAATACTTAGATTCCTACTGTTACTCAGGTTGGTGGTGAAGTTCAGGTTACTCTTTGGCTTATCCAATTGAAAACCATATGTAAAGAACCCTGAAATATTATATCCACCCGTTCTGTTTACATAAGTAGTACGCTGTGTACCCGCTTTTGATCCCGAATTATATTGGGTAATGCTACTAACAATGCCATTATTAGTTTGGCTAGCATTAATCACCGCAAAAATGTTACGTAGTTTAAATACATCAAATGAGGTAAAAAATATCCTGATAGAGTTTACAAAAGATTGTTTCAAATCAGCATTTCCCACTACAATATTTGTTTGGTTTGAGTTATTTAGTACAGGCTGTAACTGATTTATATTAGGAGGATTTGTACGTCCGTTATAGTTTATCCTGATATTCTTGGTACGGGTAAAATTGTAAACAAAGTTTGCCGTAGGATATAGATTTACATAACGCTTTTCGAAAACTGAATTATTTGCACGATTAAGGCTGTTAATGGTAGAAAACTGAACCCCATTGGTAATACCAAAATTGAACTTAGCCCCTTGAATACGATAACCTACCGTTGCTCTTTCGCTTGTATTGGTGTTCTTGAAGTTATTCGTTAAACTATCCACCGGTAAGTCGTACAAACTATCAGCTTTATTAAAGGCATAAGTGTATTTACCAGAAATACTCTGACTATAACTATGGTTAGCACTCAATTCTATCATTTGATTCTTTGCAATCGGGAAGGTATAAGATGCTGTTGCACTACCATTCCCAGAATGGCTATTAGAGCTATTATTTTGATAAACATTTCTAGCAACCGGTACTCCTGTAGCATAGAGTGTATCTAATGCTAGATTGTTTCCTGTACCATCATTACTATTTCCACCGCCGCTAAGGTTTAACGATAGCGTATGTCCTTTCTTTTTAAAACGATGTCTAAATAGTACATCAATACTTCCGTTATAACCACTGTTTTCGCTGTTATATTGCTGATCAATCTTACTCAATTGAGTGGCTTTTCCAAAAGTGGTATAAGTACCCGTATGTGTGCCTACTGTACTATTTTGAAGTGTACCATTAGGGCGAATTACTAAAGAATTATTGCTATCAATAGGCCATTCAATATTGTAATTAAATCTATTACCTTGGTTCTTATTTAGTGAGCTACTATTTTGTGTTGCATATTGAGATGAATCGCCCGAAGTATTAAACCTCTGTGTAAGGCTATTGCTAGCATTATTAACAGCTACATTGGTATAAAAATAGCTACCATAAGCATCTGTCTTCTTGCCCCAAACATCTTTATAGTTAAGTCCACCAGCCCAAACTGTGGTAATTCCATTACTACTATTACCACCACCATAACCATCCACAATGTTTGCGCCACCACTACCACCACGGCCGCCGCCACCATTACGTACCACACCCAAAATATCTTGTACACTAAATGCTTGCCTATTTACATTATTACCTTCTGCCACCAAACTAAGCTGTTGGTCATTCTTAAAGCTATTTAGGTTCAGGCTACTTTCATAACGGCCTTGGTTTCCTCCACCTGCCATTCCCTTACCAAACACGCCCTTTCTTTTATCTTTTTTGGTAGTTATGTTTATTGTTTTAGTTCGCGAACCATCATCAAAACCACTAAACATACTTTGGTCGCTTTGTGCATCATATACCTGAATTTTATCAACTACATCAGGAGGAAGGTTACGAGTAGCCATCTTAGGATCATCGCCAAAAAAACGTTTACCATCCACCAAAACACGTTGAACTTTTTCACCCTGAGCCGTTATGCTACCATCTTTAGCCACTTCTACACCAGGTAGTTTTTTCAATAAATCTTCTACTACAGCATTTGGTTTTGTTTTAAAACTGCCTGCATTGTATTCAATGGTATCATTTTTTATTTTCATAGGAGATTCGGTCACTATTACTTCTTCAAACTCCTTCGTTTTAGTCTTCATTATAATTTCACCAAGATCTACTACTAACTTGTCCTTACTAATAATCAATCTTTTATGAACTGTTTTAAATCCTTCAAAAGAGATATTTACGATAAACTTCCCTTGAGAAATGTTTCTTACCTCAAAGCTGCCATCATCCTTCGATAAACTAAAAGCTTCTAAAGTGGAATCTTGCGCTTCTACTACGGTTATAGATGCATCCCTCAGGGCTTGCTTGCCTACGCTGTCAATAAGCTTTCCTTTCACTGATCCTTTTTGGGCAAAAGAGGCAATAGAAAATATCATTAACAATGGAAGTATGTACAGTTTAAGCATAATATATTTTTGTGAGAGTGAATAAAATAAGCAATTACAAGCACCTATAGCTTTGAAAGTAGCAAACTAAAGACATGGCTGAGAAATGATTTAAAAAAAATCGGTGAGACTATTAATCTTTCATGTGTAAAGATATTTGAGGCTATTATTTCCTGATTTTATTGAAAATATGAGTTAAAACAGGATTTATTCAATTGAATGAGACTTTCATTCAACTGAATTTAATATTCCTCCAACTGAATTTAGGTTCGATTCAAGTGAATGGAAAGCTGACTCAAGTGAAGGAGTCTTTGATTCAAGTGAATACATTATTCCATCAACTGAATTTAATTTCGATTCATGTGAATGGAAAGCTGATTCAAGTGAGGGGATGGCTTAATGGGAGAGAAAAGATTCTTGAAAGATAAAGCGTTGGTAAGATTAGTATCATACATTTATTAAAGAACGACTTTAAGGATAACAAGGAGTTGATAATATCCATATTTTCGCCACCGCTAAAAAAAATAATAATGAATAAAGGACCGGTTTCTCAATTTATAGAGCACCACTATCGTCACTTCAATGCAGCTGCATTAGTAGATGCTGCAAAAGGATACGAAACGCACCTTACAGAAGGTGGTAAAATGATGGTTACACTAGCAGGAGCCATGAGTACTGCAGAACTAGGAATTTCTTTTGCAGAAATGATTCGCCAAGGGAAAGTAGATATCATTAGTTGTACAGGTGCAAACTTGGAAGAAGACGTGATGAATTTGGTGGCACATAGCCACTATAAACGCGTACCAAACTATCGCGACCTTACACCGCAAGATGAGTGGGATTTATTAGAGAATCATTATAACCGAGTAACAGATACTTGTATTCCTGAAGAAGAAGCTTTTCGTCGTTTGCAAAAGCATTTGGTGAAACAATGGAAGGATGCAGAAGAAAAAGGTGAAAGGTATTTTCCACACGAGTTTTTATACAAAACTGTCTTGAGCGGCGAACTAGAACAATACTATGAAATTGACCCAAAAAACAGCTGGATATTAGCTGCAGCCGAAAAGAATATTCCTATTATCGTTCCAGGTTGGGAGGATAGTACTACCGGAAACATTTTTGCTAGCTATGTAATAAAAGGAGAATTGAAGGCTAGCACCGTGAAAAACGGTATTGAATACATGGTATTCTTAACTGAATGGTACAGAGCAAACAGTGGTGGAAAGGGCGTTGGATTCTTTCAAATAGGTGGAGGTATTGCGGGCGATTTCCCAATATGCGTGGTACCAATGATGTATCAGGATTTAGAATGGCATGATGTCCCTTTTTGGAGTTATTTCTGCCAGATAAGTGATAGTACTACTTCTTATGGATCATATAGTGGTGCTGTTCCTAATGAGAAGATTACATGGGGCAAACTGGATATTCATACCCCAAAATTCATTGTAGAAAGTGATGCTACGATTGTAGCCCCATTGATTTTTGCATGGATACTGGGTTGGTAGATAGTAGTTATGAGATATTAGATAGTAATTGAGAAATATGCTTACATAACTACTATCTAATATCTCATATCTTATTTAAACTAAGTTTATATCAAATGATGAAAGCTGTACAAATTGATGTATTCTTTCATGAATTTCTTCTTTAGTTAGCGTTCTTAGGCGTTCAGTACCAAACTTCTCTACTGCAAAACTTGCCATTGCACTTCCTACGATAATAGCGGTTTTCATGTTTTCAAAGCTAATATCCTTCGTCTTTGCCAAATGTGCAATAAAGCCACCAGCAAACGTATCTCCTGCTCCTGTTGGATCGAAAACTTCTTCTAGTGGTAATGCTGGTGCAGAAAACACTTGGTCTTTATGAAACAATAAAGCACCATGTTCTCCTTTCTTGATGATAATAAACTTAGGCCCCATTGCAGAAATCTTCTGAGCAGCACGAACCAAAGAATAATCACCACTTAATTGACGGGCTTCACTATCATTAACCATCAACACATCAACTAGGCTAAGTGTATGTTTCAAGTCGTCTAAAGCAATATCCATCCAAAAATTCATAGTATCAATTACTATCAGTTTAGGTTTAGTTTTCAATTGCTCAATTACACTGCTTTGTACAGATGGAGCTAGGTTACCTAACATCAAAAACTCACAATCTTGATAACTTTCAGGAACCACGGGTTTAAAGTCTCCCAATACATTCAGTTCAGTAACCAAAGTATCACGGGTATTCATATCCATGTGATAGCGACCACTCCAGAAGAAAGTCTTTTCATCTTTCTTAATCTGAACACCTTCTAATTCTACACCACGTGCAGTTAAAATATCAAGTTCTGATTGAGGGAAATCTCCACCAACAACAGAAATTTGTTTAATGCCAGTAAAATTACTCGCACACCACGCGATGAATGTTCCCGCACCACCAATTATTTTATCCGTCTTACCAAATGGTGTTTCAATTTGGTCGAAAGCCATAGACCCTACTACTACTAAAGACATAATACTATTTTAATTATTTAAGCGGCGAAACTAATGGAAATTAAGATATGTTTTCACAGACAGACATTGTAAAACATTCATTTCCTATTTTGACTAAACCTTTACCTAAAATAAAAAAGTAGTGTAAAACATTGAAGCCAATGTAGTACACTACTTTACAAAGAAAGATTTTATGTATTCAATAAATTAATGCTGAATGAAAGAAACAAAACCAACTTGTTTTATTTTTTTTGATGCATAAGTAATACCAGAAATAGCTAGCATCAAACTCATACCACCATCAAAAGGAACTACAGGACTTCCATCTCCACTCGGACCATTACCTGGCGAACCCGGCCCACCAATGCCTGGATCATCCGCAGGACTTTGGCCATTTACGTTTGTACTCGTAAAGCATATTCCAACAACAAGGGCTAACCCAATCAATTTCACACTTTTTACAATCGTTTCCATATTCTTTAAGATTAAAGTTGAAAGTTAAAAGTTGAAAGTTAAAAGTAAACCAAATACTTTCGACTTTCAACTTTCGACTAATAACTAGTTTACTGATAAATTTGATTGATTAACTATTGTTCCACTTCCAGTTTCTCTGATAGTTACACTGTAATTACCTTTTGCCAACGTACTGTTTACAGTTATCGCATGGCTACCATTTCCACCAGCATGACTGATTGCAACTTCTTGTACTCTTTGTCCAAGTACATTATTGATAGTCACTGTGTATTTACCAGAAGCAATATTACCAAATGTTACATTCAGCGTTTTACCAACCAATGGATTAGGATAAACTGTAAACTGTTTACTGTTTACTGATAACTGTGCAACGTTACTATAGCTAACCGTACCAACTTCGCTGATTGCTTTTACTCGGTAGTAAGTAGT
>CANCVE010000034.1 GCA_947381435.1 Chitinophagaceae bacterium | reverse complement strand
ACGAGTGCACAACATGAAAGAATCAATGGAAACATCCAGTCCCTAATAGCAAAGGCAAGAGGATTTGTAAATTTTGAACGGTTTAGGATTAATGTGATGTTCTATTATGGGAAAATTAATATCCCACACAAGATTTAGAATAACCAAATTGTTTTTCAATTAGATGCGGCAGGCGATACATTCCATAAATAATTTCAAGATTATCTTTCTAAAACTGCTTGAAAAATAACACTATTTATCTCTTGGCTCACTCTCATGCAGATCGTTTAGGGCAACTTCTATTGTAGGAAAATGAAATTGAAAACCTTCGGAAAGCACTTTACCATTACTGACAGTAGCACTCTTTAAAACCTCAATACTCATTTCTCCCAATATAATTTTTAGCAGAAACGCAGGCACATGTAAAGACTTGTAAGCTTTTCCCCTTAGTACTTTGGCGAGGGCGAGTGTAAGCCCCTCATTAGTAACCGGATTTGTTGCTACAGCATTATAAATACCGTTCATGTTGGGCGATTCGATTGCAAAAGCAAACATTCTGCATAGATCTTCTACATGAATCCAACTTATTATTTGTTTACCACTACCCAGAATAGCAGCAATACCACTCCTCAATGGCTTCTTAAACTCCACCAAGGCACCACCATTTTTGCTAAGCACAATGCCAATACGCAACTTTACCAACCTAATACCCAAAGCTGCAATAGGGCTAATACTTTCCTCCCATTGCCTACAGGTATCGCCGAGATATTGGGTATCGGCAGGAGCATCCTCCCTAAATCCTTCTTTTAAACTAATAGCAGTATCGGCTCCGTACCAACCTATGGCTGAGGCATTTACCACACATTTTACCTTGTTAGGAATAGTTTGTAACGCCTTTACCAAGAGTTTACCACTATTTGTTCTGCTCTCTAATATCTCCTTCTTTCTTGCGGCAAACCAACGTTTATCTGCCACACCTGCACCAGCAAGGTTAATGATATAATCGGCCTTCTCTATAGCACTTCTTTCAATAGTTTGCTCAGCAATATTCCAAGTTGCATAACTGATGCTAGCATGTCGCCTTGCCATTACTTTAGTTCTGCTGACTATAATAACATCATATCCTTTAAGTACCAATAATTCTGTAAGATGCTTCCCAACCATGCCCGTACCGCCCGTAATCAAAACTGTTTCCATAATGTAAAAATAGGTTACCACAAATAAATTTCACTACAAAGACCACAAGAGTAATAACTAAGAACACAAAGAATGGTTGTCACTGTTGTGAGTTTCACTCAGATATTTCATAATCTTAGTGTTCATAGTAATTATCAATACAATTTAAGAGGTAGAAATACCCGTTAAATAATAAAAACAGATAAAGATGGTGATGAATTGATAGGTATAAAGTGTAAGGATAAGCCTGAATCGTTTTTCACAATATTAATAACACCCCTTAAATAAATGATATTACCATTTTTTTTGCTTTTTGTTGTTTCTATATCAAAACATATTACTATTTTTACCAAAGATTATTTGATTCAAATGAAAAAGATATACATCATCATATTATTATTGGCTTTCACGTTCGGCACTAATGCAGCTGTAGGTGATGGACGTAATGGTGATGGTGCTATCAAAATAATCCGCTTTTACCCCAATCCAGCTACTTCTGTTATCAACTTTGAATTTAAGAATATCAGCGAACCATATTCAATTCAAATCTATAATTTCTTAGGTAAGAAGGTATATTCTCAGTTAGTAACAAGCAATAAGATTACTATTCCTGTTGACAATTTTTACAGAGGATTATATATCTATCAGCTAAAAGATGCTTTTGGCAACACAGAAGAAAGCGGTAAGTTTCAAGTAGTTCGCTAATTAACGAACCTTATTGTAACTACTCTCCCATCTAATCTCTGCTTTTTAATTAAATTTATTTCACAGAATAGCTTCTGTCGAAACACCTCTTACTACCCTTAATGCATCGGTAGCTATTTCTTCAAGGTTTTGATTTTCCATACATTTAAAATGCTTTCTCGGGCAAGTAGTTGTACCAAAATTGCTGCAAGGCTGACAGGATAATTTAGGCACAATATAGTTTTTATATAAGGAGTATATCTGAATGCCCATATCGTTTGTATGATAATAAGGCTCAACATCTAATTTAGGAGAAGTACCGCCCCAAATAGCAAATAACTTCTTTTTAAAGGCACAAGCAATGTATTGCAGACCAGTATCGTGCGAAATAACCAATTTAGATTCTTTAACCAACCAAGCAGACTCGTGCAAACTGAACTTTCCGCAGGCATTGTATATTTTAAATGGGGCTATTTTGGCTATCTCCTCTCCTTCTGCCACATCTTCCTTACCACCTATCAGCACAATTGGATAGTCGATTCGGGTACATAATTCCTGAAGTTTATATACAGGTAATTTCTTAGTGTAATATGAGGCCCCAATTACAATGGCGATATAACCAAACTGATGGGGAGTAGGTAAATCATGTATTGAGACATTTACATTTTTAGGGATGAAATAATCTAATCCCCTACCATCATTTAGTACACCAAGTGGCTTAACCGTATCCAAACTACGGTCGGTAATATGCCGCCCACTCATTAAATTAATCTTCAGATTTGTAAGAATGAACTTAGCAATTGACTCTTTTTTGTAAGTAAATGATTTGCATTTTAGAGCCAACTTTATTTTATACGTACGAAAGTTATTATGAAGATCAATGATGTAATCGTAATTCTCCGCATCTAGTTCATCAATTAAATCCGCCAAGTTATTATCCAGATAATAAAACTTATCAATGTAAGGGTTTGCTTCGGTTACCGCTTTAAAAGACTTTTTGCTTAGGAAATGAACTTCAGAATTTACAAGTTGCTGTTTTACACAACGTATAACCGGAGAGGCAAGTACGATGTCACCAATAGATGAAAACCTTATTATTAAAACCTTCTGTTTTTTTATCTCACTAGCGTTTGCTCCCATACTTTTTAACTCATTTAGTAAATCCGAAACCTGTCCCCTCATTGTTTTATACCACTACCCTAGCAAAACGCTTTAGTTATCTAAAAGGCGCAAAACTACAAAGAAGTTTTAAGCAATTTCATGATCTGAATCAAAACACAATGATTTAAAATGATTGATAGCTAGCAAACTACTTGAGCAAAAGCAATCAATAAATTTCATCATTTACGACCATTTATCAGAAACCCGAATTGCCTAAAAGATGCTAGGACTAAAAGATATACAAAAGGATTAATGGATTAATTTGTACATTTTTGACCTATTTATGGTATAAATAAATTTAAAGAACTATGATAAATAGTCTTTAAGAGTTAGGGGTGATTGAACTTAATTCTGTTACATCTCTATAAAATCCAAGTCTTTACCGAAGGTTTCTTTACTAAAATAAACAGCGGTAAGTCCTATAGCAATACAAATGCTTCCCGTGATAGATGCACCTGTTACAAAATTTGTTGCCTCCCGGAGATATTTAAATATCATAATAATTAATGGTAAGGTACCTCGAGCGATATTAGGGATAGTAGTAGCCGCTGTGGCACGGAGGTTGGTGCCAAATTGCTCAGCTCCCATAGTAACAAATATTGCCCAAAAGCCTGTTGCAAAACCTAGTCCAGCACAGATAATGTACATGCCATTTGCAGTGCCATTTGTTTGATTAAAATAGAGTACTACAAACAATATAGTCAGGGCATAGAAGATATAGAGTGCCTTCTTCCTGCTATTTAACCACTGACTAACAAAGCCTATTAATATATCGCCAATAGAAATACCCACATAAGCCACCATGATAGATTTGCCAGGATCTATTGGCTCCTTAATACCCATTACTACAGCGAACTTATCGGAGAAACTTATTAAGATACCAATTACAAACCAATTGGGTAATCCTATTGAAATACATTTCAGGTAACACATAAATCTGTCCCATCTATTAAAAAGCATCAGGATATTGCCCTTTTCTACATCACTTTCCTTTACAGAAGTGTACATCCCACTCTCAAAAACAGATACTCTTAATAGTAAAAGCATAAAGCCCATACCACCGCCTATATAGTAGCACCAACGCCAATCATGCACTGTTTGCTTCATAAAGTAGGCAAATACGGCACCGGTAAGACCGACTCCTGCCACCAATGACGTTGCAATACCACGCCTTTCTTTTGGCACCAATTCACTTACCAAGGTAATACCTGCGCCTAATTCTCCTGCTAAACCAATACCTGCAATAAAGCGACACCAAGCATATTGAGATACGTCCGTAACCATCCCATTGGCAATATTGGCTACAGAGTAAAGCAATATTGACCCGAAAAGAACACTTAATCTACCTTTCTTATCGCCCAATATCCCCCAAACAAATCCGCCAATGAGTAGTCCTACCATTTGAATACTAATAATTCGCTCTCCTTCGGTTAAAACTCGATCGGGTGTTAGTCCTAATGCAATTAGGCTTGGCTTTCTAATGATGCCAAATAGCAGTAAATCGTAAATGTCCACAAAATAACCGAGTGCCGCAACTACTATTGCCAGCGTGAAGATGGAAGAACTTTTTTTAGTCATGTAGCAAGATGTGTGTTGTAATATTTTCTCTACTAATAAAAGGCAATACTAAGTAATCCTAATAAATAACTAGGATTCTGTAAGAAATTAATAGAAAATAAATGCAGCCCCTCGCCTACACTTGTGTTTATTACAATACACTATTGTAAAATTCCAGCAGCCCAATCTATTGCATAACGAGACTTTTGGAATTTAACTCTTAACTCAATTTGCTTTTGTACGAGCTCCAACAACTTAGTTTCTCGGCTATTAACCAAAAATATAGAACTCTCTCCTTGTGTAAACTTCATTTCCTCATTTTTAAGAAGGGCAAAGTAATTATTGTACATACCGTTTGTAGTACTGAGTTGTTGTGCCAAAGCAGTGTTTTCATTATAGTACGAACGGACTTTATTCTCTAATTGCCAACGTTTATTCTCTAGCTCTAAACTTGTTTCTTTAATTTTCAATTGAGCTTTTTTATAATCTCCCCTTCCCTCTCTTATAAGTAGAGGTAATTTAAAATCAACTCCCCACTTATAATTATTTTCTAAGTAATTGACATCAAATCCTTTTGGTTTATAATAGTTTTTACTTAAAACATTTCCTTTTATGGTAAAATAGGGTAATAAACTCTGGAATTTCAACTTCTTTTCAACCTCCAATGAGTTTAACTTGTACTCATAGCTTTTTAATATAGGATTAAATGCAGCTTGTTGTGCTAAAGCATCTACTGAACCTACGGGCTGCAGCATAGCAAACTGTGCGGTATCGGGAACAAAATGTTTAGGTAACATATAAGCACTGTCGTCATTTAGCCATAAATAATTGGATATCTGTAATGTTGAATTCAACCATTTAAGTTTAGCATCGGCCTGCAACAACTGATAATTTTGAACTTGTGTAAACGCTTCAATTGTATCCATCAACGAACGCTCACCATTTTTAAACCCAATACGAATCAGGCGCAATCTATTGGCTGATATATCTAAAAACCTATTGAAAACTGTATACTGCTGGTATGCACCCGCCCACTGCCAATAATCGGTATATGCATCAAATAAGAGGTTATTAATTGTAACCTTTCTTTCTTGTTCTGTCTGACTTTTAAATAGTTTGGCTTGTTTGAGAGCGGCTCTTCTTTTATCAATCAAAAATCCTTTTCCTAAAGCTAATTCCACACCCAAATAACTACTTTGCCCTTTTGAAGCCTCAGATGACAAACTTCCACCACCATTATCTTCAATTCCTGTTTTTATATCTATTGGAAGCGGCGTTGCAATTTTTAATTCTGGATTATAATAGTTGAAGTAGTTTTTACCATCAAATGTTTTGCGGGATGCATCAACATCCAACACAGGGTCAAATCCACCCTTAGCGGATAAAATTTCAGCATTGGCTTTATCAACTGCAATACCTGCTTGCCTTGTCACTGGATGAGTAGCTTTTACTAGAGAAATAAAGGTTTCAGGAGTAAATAACTGTAATGATTGTGCCGGAGTAATGGCAGGGCAAAAACAAATAAATGATATACCTAGCAGTAAAATGAAGAGAAATCTTTGCATATAAATATTTTAATTCAATAGAAAAGGAGTAATTAAATCAATAAACAACTATTGTTCACTGGGTTAAGAAAGCTATTGATAGTTACAGTAAGTTTTGTAATTAAACTATTAGAATAAAAGGCTACTTCTGTTTGTATGCAGCATCTTTACCGTAACCATCTTTATCTTTTCCTTTATCTTCTTTTTGTTTGTAGTATTCAGGAGGGAACCCGTTTATATTTCGCCACAATTCATAATACACACGCACATCCTTAAGTAATGTAATTCCCGATGCACCCCCACCTAACCTAAGTTGCTCAGGCCATTTTCTATCATCTGGATCTTGTGCCACTAATACCCTAAACTTACCATTATTACCAACCGATGTTTCTACTGCTACAATCTTACCGCCGAATGTACCGTAACTGTTTTTGGGCCAACCACTAAATATAATAGCAGGAAACCCATCAAATATGAAACGTACTTTTTGTCCTATCTCTATCAAAGGCAGGTTCATGGGGTCTATGAACATTTCTACTGCATAACCATTTTGAGTAGGTACAATTTCAGCAACATTTTCTCCTTCCTTCAACATTTCGCCAATACCCTCTTTTTTTATTTTGGTTACCTGACCAGCTTGTGGAGCTAAGATGTAATAAAAGTTATTTCTTGCATCATAATTTGCGTAGGTATTTTGCAACTTAGATACTTCTGCTTCTGTGCTAGCAACATTTGATAAAGAAGCAAATTTTTCGCCCTCTGCCTTAGCTATTTTATCTGTATAATCTTGAATTGCACTGTTTTTTTCTATGGCCAATGCAATCAACTCCTGTTTGTCCTGCAGGAACTTATTCTCTCCACTTATTCTTTTAGCTTGTGCATTCTGAAAACTTACTTTTCTTTTCTCAAAATCAACCAATGATATAGCACCACTATCTAACATTACTCGTGCTGCATCTAATTGCCGTTTGTAAATTATCAATTCATTCTGAATAGCTATAAGGTCTGTGCTATCACTGTATACTTTGAGATTTTGTTGTTTTATTTTATTATCAAGTGATTGAAGCTTTAAATCTTTTGCCTCGTTTAGCGCATCCATCTGAACCAAAGAAGTAGTTGCTTTGCTCTTGTAGCCCTCAATGCTTTGTTGTTTGGAATTTATCTGATCTTGAGTTCTGTTTATCAAACTCGTATCAAAATACTCAACCTTCACTTCTCCCAAACGCAAAAGTGTATCTCCCGCTTTCACAAAATCCCCTTCTTTTACATACCATTTCATAATCCGACCTGCAATTATTGTATTCACTTCCTGTAGTCTACTTTCCTGACGTAATGAAGTTACCGTTCCTTTAGCCCTAATATTCTGCGTCCAAGGCAGAAACATGATGATAATGATTACAACAAGACTTCCCAATAACCATTTCTTTATCTTATTTTGTTTATCTATCCTGTAGACCTGATTATATGCTTTGAGCATACTTACTGTAATCTGATTACTTTTTACTGTTGAATTCATGAGATTAATCTATTTCTACTTATTAGGTTTGTTGTTTAATTACAAAGAAAATTATTCATTAATCTGGTATTAGTCTAATGAAAAAACATGTTCGCACTTATCTGCTAAATGATTGTTTGAAGATGTTAAAATAACTGTCGATTTTTTGTTCCTTTTAATATAATCTATCAATTCAAGTTCCTCCTTCAGTGTTAAATGATCAAAAGGTGATTCTAATAATAAAAGTCTATGCTTACCAAGCAATGCCCTACACAATGCTATATTTCTCTTTATTTTTAGCGTCAATTTATTTCCTTGAGGTGCTAATAGTGTGTCTAAACCTTTAGGGAGTGATTCTATAAATTCGCTCAAACCAGTCAATCTTGCTAGAATAAGAATTTCATCATTGCTAATTTCTTTATTCCCCATAGTTAAGTTTTCATAAAGCGTACCATGAAACACATTCTGATCATGCAATAAGATGCCTGTTAATGAACGTAAGCTTTGCACTTTGTAATTGCCAATTGGGATATTATCTACTAACACAGCTCCTTCAAAGTTTTTAAAAGCACCGGTGAGCAGTCGCAATACTGTAGACTTTCCTGAACCTGATTTACCTGATAAATGAATAATATCCCCAGAATTGACATTGAAATTGATATTATTCAGTACCTTATTTTGATCATTGTATGCGTAGGTTACATCAGTAAATTTGATAACTACACCTGTGGGTTTGTCTTCAAGCATTAAAGTTCCACTTTCTTCCTGTTCCGCATCTGTTATTTTACTAAGTTTTTCTACAGAAGTAAGTGCATCATATAATTTTTCCAAATTACTTATAAACTTCTCGATAGAACCCATTATCGTTAGTATCACGATATCAACAGCTATAAATTGTCCAATATTTATTTGTTGATCTACTAACAATAAGGTACCTACAATTAGCATTCCTGCTGTGATAAGTACTTTAAAAGCTACAAGCGTCCATGATTGAGTGAGTAGAATTTTGAAATAAGATGTTCTTGCTGATAAATAACCGTCTAATAGATGATCACTTTTATCAATGTGAATAGAGGTTCCTTTGGTGTATTTAAAAATTTTAATAGCTCTAGCTATTTCCTCAATCCAATTAGCGATGCCATATTTGTAATCACTTGCTTTCAAAGCAGCTGTCAAACCATCAAGAGAGGTAAGCCGAATAATTGCAAAGCATATTAACAAAAGTGCTATTCCGAAGCCGATAAAAACGGGATGATAAAATGCCAATAAAATTATTCCCAAAATAATCTGTATGGCAGCAGTAGGTAAATCCAACAATAGCTTTTCTAATCCTTTTTGTAATGATATAACTTCAAAAAACCTATTAACCAGTTCGGGTAAGTAATAATTGTCCATCTTTTCCACATTCAACTTAGGAAGTCTATCAGTAAAATCGAAAGAATACCGAAGAAATAATTTCTGTTCCACCCTTTCAATTACCTGCATCTGACGAATTTGAAGTAAGCCAAACAAGAAAGTCCCTACCACAACCAATACAATTAAAACAACAATTGAGGTTGAAATGGACCCTGCTATTACCAAACTGATAATTGTTTGAATTCCCAAAGGAAGAGATAGTTGAACTAAACCGGCCAAGATGGCAAACATGTAAATGGCAGAAATGTCCTTTACATCCAGTTTAAGAATAGAGAATAACTTTTTAATAGATTTTAAAACCGATACTTTGTTGTTTGACTCCATTGCGCTGCTGTTAGTTTTCTGATGAAAAAATATATTGATACTACCGAAATTCTTTTCTTTTGTTTAACCATTTTGATGCAATTCTGTTGAATGGCTTGAAGCATTTACCAACTGAATTAACATTTTTATTACACAATAAAGCAGTTACCTGACATTTTAAGCGTTTGTTTTTTGATTAATAACACTTTTTAAGGCACATTTAGCTGTAAAAATGTTATTTATTTGATTACTCATTCAAATATGCACCTTTAAGCACCTGATGTTTTATTTATAGTTTTTATGATAACCATAAAAAAGATTTATGAATTTTAGTTTAGTAGCTTGATAAAAAAATATGTGAATTATATTCCATTTGCCATTGGAATGATATCCATTTGCCATTCGAATGACAGTTGGACACTATTCATTACTTAAAAACATTGACTTGAAAGAAGGTTTTATCCTAGTTTTGAAAACTAATTTTAATAGCTATGGCATCATTCATAATAACCTGTCCCAATTGTAACCATCAGTTTGAACCCGGAAAAGACGAAATAAAAAAGGAACTACGCACCCAAATGATAGAATGGGAAAAGAAAAAGGACGAAGAATTTAGAAAGAAAGAGGCTGGCTATCAACAACAACTACAACAAAAAGAGGAGGAATCTGCCAAGGCATTACTAAAAGAAAAGCAACGCCTACAGACCGAATTGCAAGAATCTATCACTAAATCCATCGCTTCGAATTATGAAAATAAACTAAAGTTATTGCAACAATCGGCCAATGATTCGGAAGAAAAGTTAAAAGAAGCACGCAAGAAAGAGTTGGAGTTTTTGCAAAAAGAACAAGCCTTAAAGAACAAAGAACAAGAGCTAGAACTTAATGTGCAACTTCAATTGCAAAAAGAAAGAGAAAAACTAACAGAAGATATACGCAAAATAGAAGAACAACGTGGTGCCGCTAAGGAAAGCGATTACCAAATGAAACTAAGAGAACTAGAAAAGCAATTGGAGGATCAGAAGAAACTTGCAGAAGAGATGAGACGAAAATCGGAGCAAGGTAGTATGCAGTTACAAGGCGAAGTACAGGAACTTTTACTTGAAGAACTTTTGCAGACAACATTTCCATTTGACACCATTGAGGAAGTAGGCAAAGGTGTTCGTGGGGCGGATTGCGTACAAGTGGTGAGAAATAAGTTTGGAATAGAAGCAGGAAAGATTATTTATGAAAGTAAACGTACCAAGGACTTTGGCGGTGATTGGATAGAGAAACTGAAGACTGATATGCGTAACCTCGGTGCTGACATGGCGGTAATTGTTACCCAGACACTGCCGAAGGATATGGATCGTTTTGGAGAAAAGAACGGCGTATACATCTGCACATTTAGTGAAGTAAAGAGTGTTGCCTTGCTTTTAAGAAATGCACTACTTAAGATATTTGAAGTAAGGAAGAGCCAGGATAATAAAGGCGACAAGATGGTTTTGCTCTACGATTACCTAGTAGGCAATGAATTTGGCGAGCAATGGAAGGCTTTGCGTGATGGCTTTATGATGATGCGACAAAGCATTCAGAACGAAAGAAATGCGATGGAAAAACTATGGAAGGCCAGAGAGAAAGCCTTGGAGAGAGTATTGCTGAGTGCAGTACATATAAAAGGATCTATTGAAGGTATTGCAGGTGCAGATGCCGTAAACCTTAACCTTGTAGAGGATGATGACTCATTGATGTTGGAATAGTTGTTAGTTATTAGTGGTTAGTGGTTAGTTGAAAATTGGGAATCGAAAGTAGAGAGTTGAAAGGGGCGCATAAAAGTTTTTCGCTCTATAAATTATGTTTCGAATGTAGAGACGCATATCAATGCGTCTTAAAAGCGAAAATCTTTTATGCACCCGTTGAGAGTCGGGATTAATAATTTTAGGGAATTAAACACTTTAATAATTCAAATCATTTAATCAGTGATTTAAAATTAGATTTATGCAAAGTAAAGTTATTGGGGAGGAGAGAGAAAATAAGCCGAGTAGGAAGAAACCCATTTATCCTATAAATAAGGACTTACAGAAATACTTAAAAAAATATGGTCGAGAGGTATCATTGCCTGTACACTATGAAGAACTGCAAAGGTTTAATTACACAATACCCTTAAAAGATAGAAATGGGAAAGATACTGATTGGGAAACAGTATCTTACGATATGCGTGAATGGAACTTTCTACGAGAGGAACTAGTGAAAGTGTATGCCATCCTTAAAACAGAGGGGGACTTTAGCTTTGTAAACCAACTTGACGTAGAACGGATTGACTTCTGTGCATTTGGCAATAGTCACCCTTTTAGGATTAGAATCATTAATAAGTTTAATGACAACATTGACCATTATTATATAAAAAGAGCCGATTCGAACAGGATTTATGGATTGGAATTAGAGCATTTACTTTCCCCTAATAGGATTACTTACTTTACTAATGGACAAACACTGATAGAAGAACATATACCAGGCATTCCTGGCGATGAGTTTATAAAGCATTATTTAAACAATCAAGATACCAATCAGGTAAGGTTTGCTAAAGAGTTTGTGAAGTTTAATGAGCGCTGTTTCATGCGACTTTTAGGGGACATGCGTAGCTACAACTTTGTAGTGGACATTACCCCCGATATTGAGAATACTCAATATATTATACGTGCAATTGACTTTGACCAACAGAGTTATGAAGGCAGAAAGAACTTATATCTCCCACAGTTCTTTACTGACAATTACCCAATGGTGGAAGTAGTTGCGAAACTTTTGAATAAAGAATCAATTGTACAATATCAGGCGGAGGAACGTACTAAAGTGGTATTTAGGATGGCTTCTACCCTAAACAGAATGAAAGAACTAATTGATATTATGTGCCAAGACACCATCTCTCCTCCAGAGAAGGTTGCTAAACTTGCTTCAGAATTGTCTGAACATTTTAAACAAAAGTCATTCCTCAGAGCTAAGACTATGGGGCAGATTGTAAAAATTCAATTAAAACAAATACTACTCCCTAAATTAAAGATGGTTCCTAAGACTAAAGTAAGATTTGATGATTAGGGGTTTATGAAGAATTACTTTAAAATTAATCAAATAAAATGGGCGATCAGAAGAACCTATAATGGTCTATACTATGTGCAGTGACATGTTGATGTTGCTGCACATAGTATAGGAACCATTGCCTTCTTTTAGAAAGTAATGTTGGTAATTTGAAAGCAAAATGTCCTATTTTGCAAATACAAAATTGACTACTCAAATTTTGAAATTATTTTTTAACAATTAAGTTATCTAATCTTAATACTTAAAACAAAGGGAAAAGGAAGAAATATCGTCAATATAATTGTTTGCCTACATTGCATTAAATTTTGAAGATGATACCGACTAGAAAGCATTTGTATTTATTACTGTTTGGGTTGATTTGTACAGGCCTAGTTCAAGCACAGGGTACTTTGAGCTTTCATCCCTGCTATGGAAAAGACTTTTTACAATTAACGGATTCGGGTTATCAATCAAAAGATAAAGACAGTATTACCATTAGCCTATTTCGATTTTATGTTTCAGGTATTGAGCTTTGGAATGATGGTAAAAGGGTGTGGGAAGAAAAGAATTATCATTTAATAAATGCTTCAGATACCTCTACTTTTAAAATTTCATTATCAAATATTTATACTATTAATTATAATAAAATAATATTCAATTTAGGGATTGATAGTACCACAAATGTATCGGGGGCAATGGGAGGAGATCTAGATCCGATGAAAGGGATGTACTGGGCTTGGCAAAGTGGTTACATAAATGTGAAGCTAGAAGGTACTAGTCCATTGTGTAAAACTAGAAATAACGGCTTCGAGTTTCATTTGGGAGGTTACCATACTCCGGTTAATGCCTTACAGACCATTGAATTGCCCTTAAAAAGTAGTGATAAAATAGAAGTGTTTATTGACTTGAAGCAACTGCTTACCAACATTGATTTATCGAAAACAAATCAGCTTATGTCGCCAAGCAAAGAGGCCGTTGAACTTTCGAGAAAGCTATCTAAAGTATTTGAAATACGATAATTAATGAAGAAAACGGTTGTTTTATTAATCATAATTGGCTTAGTAGTCAGTGCTTATAAGAAGATAGGCAGCTATGAACTAATTGTTCCCAATAATTGGCCAAAACCTGTATATGATTTTAATAGAAACCCACTTACAAGCGAAAAGATTTTACTAGGCAGGGTTTTATTCTATGACCCAATATTATCCAAAGACAATACTATTTCCTGCTCTAGTTGCCATTCGCAATTCTCTGCTTTTACACATATAGATCATCCCTTGAGTCATGGTATAGATAATCAGATAGGCAAGCGGAATTCGCCGGCACTGATGAATCTGGCTTGGAATAGTTCATTTATGTGGGATGGAGCAGTGAATCATCTGGATATGCAAGCTCTTGCCCCAATAAGTAATACCGTAGAAATGAATGAAACGATTGGGCATGTGGTGGAGAAATTGCAACAAAGCCCGATTTACCCCCAATTATTTTATAAAGCCTTTGGAGATAGCATTATTACTGGAGAAAGACTATTAAAAAGCATCTCTCAGTTTATGCTAACATTGGTAAGTTGCCATTCGAAATACGATAGTGTACAGCAAAAGAAAGCTTCATTTACAACACAAGAAAAAAATGGTTATCAATTATTTAAGAAAAACTGTTCATCGTGTCATAAAGAGCCTTTTTTTACTAATGATCAGTTTGAAAATAATGGTTTGCAAGTAGATACATCGCTAAAAGATATAGGTAGAATGATGGTTACACAAGATTCGGCTAATTACCTACAGTTTAGGGTTCCTAAATTACGCAACATACAATATAGTTACCCTTATATGCATGACGGACGGTTTGCTAAACTAAAACAAGTACTTGACCACTATACGAATGGGGTAGTGAGGTATAAGAATTTATCGAAACTGCTATTGAAAACCATAAATTTAACTAGTAATGAAAAGGTAGATCTCATTGCATTTCTGTATACACTTTCAGATACGGCTTTCATCTTTGATAAACGCTATTCGTATCCTAGAGATATTTTGCATTGATGACTTAAAGAGGAAAAGAAATTTAAACACGGGGTATAAGCTTAGAGGTTAATGTTTTCAAGTTATATAACTTATGGAGAAGTAAGGGGTTTCAACACATAGGCATCTTAGGAACATAGATCACATAGATTTTACAAGTAATTGGGCTAAGAATAAGGGAACATAGAAAATGTTTTTTAAAAACATTGACCAACAATTTTTAAAAATGTTATATAGTAAGGGCATAGGGAGATAGGGTTGAGATATTAATTTGAGTTTTATGTTTTGAATTTTAAAGAGTAGAAAACACAGAGAATACAATCACTTTTGAATACTTATGTTCTTTGAAGACAATTAATAGCGTAGAAAAAGGAAGTGGTGGTGGGGGCTTTAAATAATTTATTTATTTGGCAAAGGAAATGAAATATACTATCGTCTAACAAAGAATACAACACTCAAAAACAACCACACATGAAAAAGACATTAACGTTATTAGCAGCAATTGCTTGCACTGGATTGTGTAAAGCGCAAACTAATCCTGCAATTACAGCATGGCTTAGAAATACAACAGGCATCAAATCGAGCCATTGGGTAAAGGGAAATAGTACGGTAACACAAGATAGCGACTCGGCGAATGTGAAGACTGTTTATTACTCCGGCAACTATGCTTATATTAGAACTAATGGACTTCCCTCCTATCCCACAGGGCCTTACTTTGATAAAAACCCTAATAATGCTGGGAGTCAGAATACTACTTTTAAAATACCACTTAACCCAAAAGTTCAAACAGGTAGCCATACAAGTACTACTGGAGGAAATATAGGTGTATTTATAAATGGGGTTGCTTTATTTGATTATCGAGATGGCTACTCTTGGAATAATGCTAGCAATGTGCTAGCAGGCGGCCCGATGAGTACGGTGAAGGGTGATGGCGTTTGGAATAGAGATGCAATTGTAGGTGAACTAGTAGGCTTCGATTGCGCAAAAGGACATCCTGCAGGAACAAATTATCATCATCACCAAAACCCCAGTTCGTTCAAGTTGGATATTAAGGTAATTAATACCGTTTGTAACCTATATGCCTCCGATGGTTTATATACTATTGATAGTAATAAACACTCTCCATTATTGGGCTTTACTTATGATGGGTTCCCTATTTATGGAGCCTATGCCTACAAGAATGTAGATGGCACAGGAAGTATTACCAGAATGAAATCGAGTTATGCTTTGCGGAATATTACTAAACGTAATACTAACGCTAGTGGTACTACTGTTACGGCTGGTCCAGATGTTAGCAGTACTTACTTTTTAGGATATTTTAGAGAGGATTATCAATATAATACAACTTCTACAGCCACACCTGATTATTTGGACGAACACAATGGACGATTTTGCGTAACGCCCGAATATCCTGCTGGCACTTATTGCTACTTTGCAACAGTAGATGCCAACTGGAACTCAGCTTATCCTTATGTGGTTGGTCCTACTTTTTATGGGGTTTATGCTAAGGCGCAAGTAACTTCAATAACAGAAACAGTAACGGAATATACAGGCAATCCATTGCCTGTAAACCTAGTATCATTTGAAGGGAATATTGTGAACAATGCTACCGTTTTAAAGTGGGCTACCTCTAGTGAATCATTGAACAAAAGCTTTACCATTGAAAGAAGTACTGATGGTAAAAGTTATCAATCGATAGGAAGTGTAAATGGAAAAGGGACCACTACTACCCTATCAAATTATAGTTATTCTGATGCGTCACCACTTGCAGGGACTAATTATTACCGTTTGAAACAATATGACTGGAAAGGGAACTATAAATATTCGAATATTATAACCATAAATTACCAGAAGGAAGCATTTGATATAAAGGTATTTCCTAACCCTAGTGCTGACTACTTTGTGGTTCAGGCAAATGATATGGTGAGAAATGACATACAACTGGTTGTTACAAACATGAAAGGAAATAAATTGATTACCAAATCTATCCCGCAAGGAAGTACATTATCTATCATAGAAACAAGCACACTTTATGCAGGTGATTATGTAGTTACCGCAATTGACAAAACTGGGTATAAAAAATCGTTTAAGGTAGTAGTGAGAAAGTAGTTCGGTTACATTTTTATTTCCTTTAACGGAAAAAGGATAATGTTTAGTACTTTATCCAATTGTAGAAGAGGTCTATTGATTACAGATATCAATGAAATATTTTTTTTTCGTCAATATACTTATGCCGATTACCTTACTTGGAAATTTAATAATGCGTAAAGCTGTGTATTAGCAGAATGAGTCCTGCTTCATTACGTGTACATCAAAGAATTTAGTGGATGAAATTTTCACAGATAAATAATTATTTGGCCAATAGATCATGCTGAGCTTATCACGCCCCTTTCGATGTTAGGCTTTTAAACAAGCTTAAGAAGATGATTAATGCAAAGCTTATCACGTAAGTAGTACAACCTGATATTTCTGTTATCTGCAATTTAGACAAGCTAGATGGCAAGGGCTTTATAGGTTCTCCAGATTGGATTATTGAAATACTTAGCCCCGGCAATACAAAGAAGGAGATGAAGGAGATGTTTTATTTGTACGAAGAAAATGGGGTTAAGAAAAATTGTATTGTTTGTCCTGAATATTTTCAAGTATCAGTTATTGATTTGAAAGATGAAAAGTTTGTTTGAAGAGATGAAGACATGATTCCTGTAGGCATATTTGATAGCTTTTCTATTGATTCTGATGATACGTTCTCATAGCGTTAAGTAAAAGTATCCCTCTTAAATTAAAAGCATAGGATTTAGTATTTAGTTCGCAAATCAATAGCCATTTGGCTTTAGCCAAGGGAAAAGTTTTGATTTTATAACGTGGCTTAGCCACACTACAACATTATTGTTTATTTTAAATATTTGACTAAAGGCAATAATCATCTGATTTATTAACCCGACCTAAAGGTCGGGGCAATTGAAATACCCCATGGCTAAGCATTTTCGAACCAAATACCTACTTACACAAACTACTTTATACTCTCGAATTATATCGTAATAAAATGAATTTACCGCGTAATATAATGAAATTATCGCGCGATAAAATAAATTTACCGCGTAATAAAATGAAATTGTGGCGTGATAAAATGAAATTGTGGCGTGACAAAATGAAATTATCGCGTGATAAAATGAATTTGTGGCGCGATAAAATGAATTTGTGGCGCAATAAAATGAATTTGTGGCGCGATAAAATGAAATTATCGCGTGATAAAATGAAATTACCGCGTGATAAAATGGAATTACCGCGTGATAAAATGAAATTACCGCGCGATAAAATGATATTGTGGACTAAAAATAGCTCTAAAAAGAAACAATTTGAAACTGTAGTAAGTTAGGCTGAGGTTATTTACCTACTATTTACCAAGCAAAAAAGGCATTCCCATTATTCTTTTATTGCCTTCGTACAAAGCAAGATTGCACATTCCTACAGCAACACCCTGAATATTTACTCTTGTAATGCCAGAAACAATTTCTTGTTTTAAAATACATCTCCCTCTAAAGTCAGTAAGCTCTATATGAGAATTTGGATTGATATTACTTGCGCTGAGTGTAACAAAACCAATGGCAGGATTGGGATACAGGCTAATATTAGCCGAAACTTCAGGCGCTGACAACAAGATAATGCCCGAATAAACATAGCTGCCATCCTTATTAATCAACTTAAGTCGGTAATAGTTTTTAGCAGATGAAATGTCTTTATTTTGAAATGAATAAATGGCTTTATTTTTTGCAATTACCGTTGAAACTGCAGTAAAACTGAACCCATTACTGCTATATTCTAGCTGATATTCTTTCATACTCACTTCATTTTCTACTTTCCAATTTAATGAAGCAATACCATTTGTTATTGTGCCAGTAAAAGAGGACAAAGAAACTGGCAAAGGAATCAATGGCGTTCCTGCACCGACCATCGTAGAATCGAGCGGATAAACAACAATATTACCTGTTCCATTAACCTCAATAGAGCCAACAGAATAAGGAGCAGAACGAGTTTTTCCCCATGCATCAATATTTCCTACTAAAGAATTGTAGTTAATACTGTTTATTGCTGCTCCAGAAACCAATGATGGAGGAGGCAAAATGCCATTTGCTCTTGTACCAAATGTTAGTTTTTGGCTATTAAAACCTGTAGTATTTGTAATCCCTAGCTTACTTGGTGCTGAATACATATTACCTTCTGCAAAATAGGTAACTGGTAAACTGTCTGAAATAGTTATTCCAGCTACAGTAACAGTTATTGGCGTTACCTCACTTGAGGTATCTACATCAATTGCTTGACCTTTAGCCATACTGATGATATTATTTGCAATGATGATTCCTTGTGGTTTAAAAGGAGCTGAAACACCTTTATTTGGGTGATTATACCCAATTGCCATACCGGCACCACCATAACAATTAACGATGGTATTAAAGGCAATTATGCAACTATCTGCCGAATAATAACCCGGAATAGGAACAGTATATCCTACGGCTGGAGCTTGCCCACTATAAATGCTAATAGGACAATCGGAAGTGGTTAAACTATTATAATTTCCATCAAGACCTTCTATGTAATTGTTGTAAACTTTTTGCCCTTTATCAATTAGCCTAATGCCATATTGAGCCGTTCTAACTTTAGAAGTAGTTGTTTTAATAATAAAATTACCATTTACTGTATTATATCGTCCTTGTCTCATAGTAATACCCCCATCTAGGTCTCTGAAAGTATTGTATCTGTAGGTGTTTAGGTTTGATTTATTTGAAATTATTTCAGGATCTGTTGAATTACCATATTGAAAAAGATTGTGTTCTACTATATTATATCCATCATTGTTCGACATACTCCCTAGTCCCACACGGATTGTTTCGCCTTGATTACCACCTTGCCAACCACGCCCTTTAAAATAGTTAGAATCTATTAAATGGAAAGTACTATATCCACCAATTGGATAATTAGCACTATCATAGATAACTGCTATAGTAGGGCCACCATTAAACTTATTTATAAATGTGCAATGATCCATTCTGTTGTGCCTACCATAAAAAGTTACCCATCTGTTTAAAGTATTAGTAGCTGCAGGCGGGGATAAATAGTAGCCAGTGGTGTCGCTATTATAATTATCTATTGTAATATTATTTAAACGACAATAGTACGCATACGGAGAAATGCCACCACTACCTCCCCTAAACTGAATAACATCATCGGAACCGCTATTGCCATTGGCAAACTTAAATCCAGTTACCATAATATGATAGCCGCCAAATTGTAAAAATGTGTTACCGGTAAATACTACTCCACTTAGAGTTTCGGCTCTTAGAACAATCCATTTTGATGTGGAGGTTCCATTGGAATTACTAAAAGTTATTGCACCCCAATTGTAGTTTCCATTAGAGACCGTAATGGTATCTCCGGGTTTGGCAGCCGTCATTTTAGAAACAAGATTTGTTTTAGTACTAACAGTGTAGTTAGTAGCAAATAATAAACAAGGTAATGTAATTAATATCACAAAAGTAAGAATGTACCTTACAAGCATAGCGTAATTATTTTAAATTAAGTATTGAAAAAGAAATATTTAGAATACTCAACAACTTTAAAAGCTACTCGTCAATAAAATATTATATGAGTATGCAATCATTGATTTAGTATCCTTTAATACCTCACCGAATATATAATGATTAATAACAAATAAAAGTAAAATCTGCGGAAACGTTAACGGAAGAAAGGCAGTAAATGTGGGATTTAGCAACTAAGAATAACAAAAAATACGAAGTAATCAATAGAATAGTGCGGGTATAGATTATAAAAAAGGAATACAAAAACATCGAGTGAAACAGGATGCCTTTGTATTCCTTTTTTATCAGAGAATAAATATTGAGCTAAAAATACTTAATTAAATATCAACTACTTTTTATCGGCGGCAATCTGCATCGGATTCTTTGAAATTGCAGCACCATTACGAGGGTTTGCTGCATTTGCTTTGTAAATAGAAAACTTACTTGGCTCTTCGGGTAGTTTACCCCAAGTGTTATTACTTTCATCAATATCGGCAGTTTCCTTAAAGGGATCTAATTGTATTGAATTCACTTTCATTTTAGTTAGAAATATCTTAGAAAAACTATTTTCATTATGACGCCATACTTGTGCAGGAATTCTTTCTATCTGATTAGTGCCATCTTCAAAATTAAATTGAACAATTACTGGCATTACCAATCCGCCTTTATTACTAAATGAAACTTCATATAATCTCGCTTCTGCAAACTTTTCTTTATCCGCACCTTCTAAAGTAACAAAAGGAACAGGATCATTGCCTTGCAATCTTGCATCAATGGTACTATCAAAAGGTTCAATGCCTCTATCATATTTCCAATAAAAGTCTCGTAATGAAGTATCCGCATCAACTTCAAAAATAATACCTTTACTTTCTCTATTTCTTACTCTAGAAACATCATCATAAGTTGGAACGATTGGTATAGCAGGTTTAATTTTTTTTCCACCCTTTAAAGCATTTTCAGGATCATATTTTTCATTTGGTGCATAAACTCCATACTTCACAGAATCGATAGAGATATCACAAGGTTCAATACCATAAAACCATCCACGCCAATACCAAGCAAGGGACTCTGCACTTGCATCTTCCATCGTTCTAAACAAATCGGCAGGAGTAGGATGTTTAAAAGCCCAACGTTTGGCATATTCCTTAAAGGCAAAGTCGAATAGTTCTCTACCCATCACAGTTTCTCTCAAAATGTTTAATGCAGTTGCTGGTTTAGCATAGGCATTACCACCAAAGTTTGCAATGTTTTCACTATTGGTCATAATGGGTTCTAACTGATTCTTAGGCATCTTCATATAATCAGTAATAAGGTAAGCAGGTCCTCTTCTTGATGGAAACTTATTATCCCAAAGTTGTTCAGTTAAAAACTGACAAAACGTATTTAATCCTTCATCCATCCAACTCCATTGGCGCTCATCACTATTAATAATCATAGGGAAGAAATTGTGACCTACTTCGTGTGTAATAACGCCAATCATACCATTTTTCGCAGTTTCAGTATAAGTGCCATCTTTTTCGGTACGGCCATAATTAAAACAAATCATAGGATACTCCATACCATTACTTGCTTCAATACTTTGTGCTACCGGATAAGGATATGGAATGGTGAACTTAGAATAAGAACGAACGGTATGAGCCACAACCTTGGTAGAATACCTTTTCCACAAATTGTAGGCTTCCTTAGCATACGCACTCATGCACATAATCTTTTTCCCTTCCACATAAGTAGGCATAGCATCCCAAACAAACTTACGAGAGCTACCCCATGCGAAGTCTCTTACATTATCAGCCTTAAATATCCAAGTCTTTGTATTATTTACTGGATTTTTTTCTCTTTGTTTAGCTTCATCGAGTGTTACTATTTCTATTGGTTCTTTAGCAGATTGTGCAGTCTTCCATCTGTCTAATTGTGCTGGGGTTAATACTTGCGGATAGTTTTGTACTTCGCCGGTAGCCATTACTACATGATCTGCCGGAACGGTCATTTGTACTTTAAAATTACCAAAAGTTAGAGCGAACTCCCCTCTACTTGTAAATTGATGGTTTTGCCATCCCTGAAAGTCACTGTAAACACAAAGCCTTGGATACCATTGAGACATGGTGAAAATATAGTTCTTGTCTTCCGGAAAATACTCATAACCACCACGACCTCCTTTAGCTATTCTGTCGGCTATATTATAAAACCAATCAAGCTTAAAAACAAACTTCTCCCCGGGCTTTAGGGCCTTAGGCAAATCTATACGCATCATTGTTCTGTTGATTACAAATGGTATTGTATTGCCTGCCTTATCAGTAAGTTTGGTTATAATATCACCATAACCATTTTCCGTTTTTTCATTTTCTGATAAATAATTCATCGAAGCAAGGGGAAAAGCCTTTGCTAATGTATTACCATCCTGATAGTTGGCATTTTTTAATGAATTATGCTCGTTCTCATCAAGTTGAAGCCATAAATAGGTAAGTACATCCGGAGAGTTATTATAGTAAGTCACCAATTCACTACCTGTTAATAATAGTTTTTTCTCATCAAGGTTACACGTAATATCGTAATCTGCACGTTGTTGCCAATATTTAGGACCAGGGGCACCACTAGCTGTACGATATTCATTGGGAGAAGGAAGTATAGTTCCTAGTTCTTCAAACTTATTACCATGATTGGACAATGGATTATTCATTATGTTTTGAGCTTTAGAACCAAAACATAGAAGCGATAGAAAAGGAAGTATTTTTTTAAATTTACTCATGTATGTTAATTTGAGTTGTGAATAATAGTTATGAGATATGATATAAAAATTATTTAGAGCCACAATTGACTTAATACCTAACACTAAATACCTAAAAAGGCCAACGCTGTATTATCATTTGCATGGCTAATGCAAATACACCACCGGTGCAATATAAAAGGTATTCTCTTCTTTTTACTTTTAATAATGTTACAATAATGAAAGAAATGAGTAATACACAACTAACTATCAATAATTGTCCTACTTCTAAACCTATGTTAAAGGCAAGTAATTGTGTTGTTATATTACTGTCCATTCCCAATAGACTTTTAAGATAGTTGCTAAAACCAAGACCATGTATTAAACCGAAGAATAAGGCTAAAAAGTATATTGACGGAAACTTGTTCTTGAAAACAAAACTCTTTACAAAAAGATTGCTAATAGCGGTGCTAACTATTGTAATCGGGATTAGAAATTCAATCCATTTTGTGGAATAATGTACCATATTTAATACACTCATTGCAAGTGTAATGGAATGCCCAATGGTAAAAGCGGTAACTAAAACTAATAGTTTTTTCCAGTCTGTCCATTGATACCTAAGACAAAGTGCCACAATAAAAAGGATATGATCTATCCCTTGCCAATCGGCAATATGTTGCCTTCCTAGAGAAAAGTAGAGTACAAAATCATTCATTCAACCAAATTATTCAATAACCTTAAAAATATTCAGCACATTTGTAATAATTACACTAATTTACAACGAATGGTAAATATAATGTTTAGGTGGTTAATAGTGCCTTGTTTGCTTTGGTTATATCCCTCCAATAGTACAAATACAATTTATGAAAAATCTTTGCACCCCTTTTATGTTTCTATGGTAGATATAAAACATAATGCCAAAGAAAAAACCGCCGAAGTGAGTATTAGAATATTTACTGAAGACTTAGAAAATACGCTAAAAAAATATGGAAATACTAGAATTGATATGGTAAAGCCTACCAATAAAGCTATTGTAGACAAATTATTGAATGACTATATCCAACAGAAACTACACATAAAACTGAATGATAAACCTGTAAACATGCAATACATCGGTTTTGAGCAGCAATTGGAAAGTATTTGGACTTATCTGGAAATAAAAGAAGTCCCTACAATTAAAAAGGTAGAAGTAAATTGTAATTTATTATATGATTATCAGGAAAAACAAACTATCATCTTTCATATAAAATCAAATGGAAAAGAAAAGAGTTACAAACTTGATAATCCCGAAACAAGTTTTAAAGTGAACATTGAGCAGTGATTAATGAACAGTAAATAGTGAGTAGTTGAAAGACATAATATGCTAAGGATTGATTTGGTATGGGTTTATACTAAATTAGAAATTGCATCAGATATTATTTAAATTAGTAATAGCATTCACAGATTACCGTTCACTGTTAACTGTTCACTGAAAATTTAAATCCGATACCTGTTTCACCAATATCTTATCAATACGATGATTATCCATATCTACTATTTCGAAGTCAAAACCCCGCCAATGAAGTGTATCGCCAGTTTTGGGTATCTCCTTTAACTCTTCTAATATAAAACCTGCCAATGTATCAAACTCTTGTTCGCCTTCTTCAAGCCATTCAGTTTTATCAATATGCTTCAAGAAATCGTAAAAAGAAATTTGTGCATCTATCAAATAACTACCATCTTGTCTTTCAGTAATTTCGTAACTTTCTTCATCTTGTTGAGGAATATCGCCTACTATTGCCTCAAGAATGTCATTCAATGTAATCAATCCTTCAATGCTTCCATATTCATTCACAATAAAACATTGGTGAATCTTAGTTCCTTTAAACTTCTCTAGCACTTGATAAGCCGTATTGTTTTCAGGCACGTACATCGGCTGTTTGCTAATGGTACCAAGCATCACATCTGTATCGGCAGTAAACAATTCCTTTATGCTAACAAAACCTTTTATTTTATCAATATTACCTTCACAAACAGGGTATACCGTGTGCATTGCCTCTTTTAAAGTTGCTTTCACCTCCCCCACTGTTTTATTTGCTTCAAGCCAAACAATATCGCTACGGTGGGTCATTAAGCTTGTAATATTCCTATCGCTCAAATGAAACACACGTTCTATGATTTCTTGCTCGGCTTCCTCAATAGTACCTTGTTCTGTTCCTTCACTAATAATGGCCTTTATTTCTTCTTCAGTTACGGCATTATCATTCTTTTTGATACCCATTATGTGTACCAAAAAGTTGGAAGATATATTAAGCAACCAAACAAATGGAAATGTAATTGTAGCAATAATAAGCATTGGACTTGCAACCGCCTTGGCAATGTTTTCCGGACTACTTAGTCCAATACGTTTAGGTACTAATTCGCCCAAAACGAGCGATATATAAGTGATAACAATCAACATCAACACCTTCGAAATGGTATCTATATGAGGCCTAACAATTGGAAATTGTTGCAACCAATCTGCTATATGATGTTTAATTCCTTCTTCAGCATAAATACCCAATAAAATACTAATTAGGGTAATGCCTATTTGTACGATAGCAATAAACTTGTCGGGATGACTTGCAAGATCTAATGCACGCTTTGCTTTTTTGTCGCCTTTTATGGCTTGAGATTCTAATCTTGCTTTACGGGCAGATACCAAAGATATCTCCGCCATGGCAAATAAACCATTTAATAATACAAGACCGAGAATAACCAGAAACTCTATCATTTATAAGAATCTAAGTGACATGCAGCATCAATTTCGTAAGAGGGAGATTTATTAGCTTTGTTTTTAATCTTTTCCTTTCGAAATATAAATTTGTTATTTGCGATGCTGCATAATAAATGCAATAATAATGATAATTGCACAGATTGCAAGTAATATCACAAATAGGCCATTTATTTTATTTCAGGTAACCATATTTTATCAAAATAGTTGAAGCTGAAAGAAGTAAATAGTACAGATTAGAAAACCTTCAACATAGAAATGGAGAGAAACATATCGGTTTGGAAGGCAAAGAATACGCTCTTTTACGCAAACACTACGGAATGAGGCGCAAAGACTACGGTTTGGAGGTGAAAGAGTAGTCTTTGCTCCTCAAAGACGTGTCTTTAGACTACAAACACATGTCTTTGCCTTTAAAACTGATGTCTTTTGACTCCAAACCGTAGTGTTTGATTAGCAAACCGATGTCTTTGCGTCTCATTCCGTAGTGTTTGGAGATCAAACCCTCGTGTTTGCCTTAATAAGGGTATTCTTTGAGGAAGAAAGGGGCTTTTTAGAGCAGGAAAGGGTAGTTAGTTAACATGAAAGATGATTAAGTTGAAGAAAGTATTGGTTATACAGGAGGAAAAATTGAAAATCTTAATCAAAATTCTTCATTAAATAAAAAAAGGAAGGACTTGCTAGCTGCAAAACCTTCCTTTTATTTATCATTATTTGTTTATTCAATCCAATAAATGAATTCGATTTTATGCCTTCTTCTCTACTGGAGCTTTAATTAATAAAACTGGCAAATCCGTCTTGTTTAATACTTTTTCAGCCACATGACCAATGAAGAAATGTTCATGAATATTATGCCCTTTATTTCCTAAAACTACTAAATCTGGCTTTAAGTCTTCTATGGACTGTAATATTTCTACATAGGGAATTCCAAATAAGATATCCTGTTTAATGACTATTTTATTAGGGTTCCTTTCCTCTACCCAATTACCTAGTTCTTCTTCAATTTGCTTGAAGGATACTGCCGACATTTCTTCGTGGGTGTTAGCAACGTGAATAACTGTAAGATTTGCATTTCTTACAATAGCAGTATCATATGCGTATTCGAAGGCATACGATGATGTGTTGGAATAATCTACTGCGCAAAGGATGTGTTTAATCAATGACATACAATCGTTTTTTTTATTTACTAATAATTACAAATCTATTACCAAATTGGTATCATAAACTATATGTGAGTGTAGAAATAAAATTGAATTTGATTATTAACATTTACAGTTTTCAATTTTGAAATGTATAATTGAATATGTTGAAAATAGATTAAAATTTGTTACCTAGTTGCCTATCACTATATTTGAAGCCTGATGAGAATACAAATACCCTTTGCACGATTTTATTTTTTCTTTTATTTCTACTTTAAAACAAGTAGCAGGGTTGTATTTGCAAGAGCATAATTTGGTTAAATAATCAACGATATACAATCCTGACCTGATAGGTTAGGATTTTTTTTGTCCATCAATGAATCTAATTTTTCAAAAACGGTTATGAACGAAACAAACGTAAAAAACAAGGAAAAGAAGTTGGTATCAATACAAGGGTATGAAGGTAGTTTTCACCAAATGGCGGCTGAAAAATATTTTGGTAATGAAGTAACTGTAATTCCATGTGCTACTTTTAGGGATGTAATAAAGATAGCAGAGGAAAAGAAACTGAGTAACGGCGGCGTAATGGCAATAGAAAATTCAATTGCAGGAAGCATACTTCCCAATTATACATTATTACAAAACAACAAGACACTTAAAATAACTGGAGAAATATATTTACCCATAGCACAACACTTAATGGTAAATCCTGGTGTAAAACTAGAAGAAGTAAACGAAGTACATTCTCACCACATGGCCATTCAGCAGTGTATGGAATATTTGGGACAGAGACATTGGAAACTTGTAGAAACAGAGGATACTGCACTGAGTGCTAAGCATGTTTTTCAGCGAAAAAGTAAACACATTGCAGCTGTGGCAAGTGAGCTAGCAGCAGAGATGTATGGACTAGAGATAATAGCAGAAAATATTCATACACAGAAAAGCAACTACACTAGGTTTTTAATTTTAGAACGTATTGCGGAAGCAGAACCAGTAGTGGATGCCAACAAAGCATCTATTAATTTTATTACCGATCATACAAAAGGAAGCCTCGCTAAAGTACTTACCCTGATTGCACAAGAGGACATAAACTTAAGTAAACTGCAGAGCATGCCAATAGCTGGAACTAACTTTAAATATAGTTTTCATGCCGACCTTGAATTTACAACATTGAAACAGTTTAATAATGTGCTAAAAGAAATTGATAAATGCACAGAACAGACCAAGGTTTTTGGTGTGTATAGGAATGGGCAGGTTTAGTTTTGATATATGAATTACGATCATATAATTAAGTTGTAGTTCAATAAAACTAACATTATGAAGGCAATAATTTTTGACACCGACACAAGCAAGTTAAACCTGAATCGTGAGATACAGCTTCTAAAACTCAGCTATTTATTTGCAGATAGCTTGATTGCAGGTGGTCAGGTCGCTGCAAATATTATGTTTGAGAAGGAACAAAAGAAGTATAGCTTTAAAAAGAAACTACTGTTTATATTAAGTCAAATATCAAATAGAGAAAATGAGGATGCCAAAAAGCAAACTGCCCAACTACTAGATTTTATAGCTTTAGATAAAAAGGTTCAAAAGCTAAAACACATACCCAATCAGGTATTTGTTAGTCTGAAAAGAAGCTCAGGAATATACATTAATTGGTTTAGCGGTATGGCAATTGAGTTGGCCGAGTCTCATCAAAAGTTGGGTATATCTGCTATGTATTCTTGGTTTGAAGATAAAGTATTAGAGTTTTCTGTTTCTGGATTGTGTGTAGGTGAAGAAAGAAGGAAAAAGGATACAGAAAAGAATGTAACTGAGTTGTTAGCGTTACTATTTCAATCAAACAGCAATGATTCCATATTAGTTTTCCCATCAGATTTAATTGGAAATAATTACTTAACACCCTCTGAAAAAGAAGATTTAGTAGAGAAAGAAGGTATGCCGCTTAAAGGGGTAAATATTTATGATTGTTTTAAAGTACAGTCAATTGCTTCATTAACATCTTTAGAACTAAAAGCACTAAGGGGGCAATTGAATGAAAGCTTTATAGAATTTAGAAGGAAAGTAGAAGATTGGATTCTGTATTGCAAGCAAAATGATGAGATAAACAGTCAGGTAAAACGGCTAAAAGAAGATGTGCTACCCTGCACAATTGCAATAGATGAGATTCTACAGAAAAATCAAATGCTGAATTGCTTTGAGAATAATGCAAAATTGGATACGCTTGACTTTATGGTGTATTTGGGTATTGCACCAGTAAAATCTATATTAAAGTATTACGAAGAGTTTAAGGTTCTTGATATTGATATGCTAACGCTCATGAGGGCAACCATTGCACAAAGCAACGATTATCCTAAATTTCTACCAATTGTATGTATTCTTTCAGATTATAGATTCTTAGAGAAAATGGAGGAACTAATGGAAATTGAAAAGTTGGAAAACCTTGATCCGACAAGGAAGAAGAAATCGATATTGGTAGATTAAGCATCACACAATTACATAAATTTTATTATGATAGGCATCGTTTTCTCTACTGTTACATCTACCACCCCAAGAATATCAGATTCTTACACCATGAAGGCTGCTTATCTTTTATCAGATAGGGTATTGGCTCTTGGAGTAAGTGGGTGTCTTCTTGAAATGAAAGAAGAAATTAAAAGTTATACGATGAAGCAAAAGATCGAGAAACTAGAAAAAATATTGTTAGAAGCAAAGAATGATATAGGGTACAACTATGTGCTGAATGTAAAACATTCTTTGAAACAGTTTAGCCAATTGAAGCATCCTGCAAAGGGACAAATTGTTGCTAATGTAAACTTTGAAAGAGACTTGTCAAAGTATTATGACGATGTTTTCGGCGATAATTATAGTTTCTATAAGTCAATTGGATTTGGTGATATGGAAAAATTGCTTGAAGAAGATATACTTGATTCTCATTTGTTGGAGATGAGTGTAAAGCCTGTTCCTGAAGATAATTCACCCAATCTAAACCTAGCAGAGCATTTAAAAAAGTTATTATATCCCTCAGGGAATACGCATGACAATTTGATAAACTTCGTTACAATGGATTTCTTGGAGGATTACCACCAACTTATGCCCGAAGTAAAAAGTATAGAAGATATTACTCCAGAACAAAAAGAACTGATAGATAGCAAAGTAAAGCTGTGGAACTGCCTAGAGATTGACAACTTAGATCGTTTGTCAATAATGGAGCTTAAAGCGTTGAGGGGGCAATTGATGAAACATGGAACCGCGTTTAGGCAGGAGGTTGATGACTTTATTCGGATGAATTCTGAGAATGATAAGACCACGGAAGAGTTAGACAAGTATTTTGATGATGTATTCTCACTTGAATCAAACAATTTACAAGCAAAAATAGATGCAAGCAATATCATCTATCTCAAAAATTTAACGGGTTTATTTAATCCATTTCGTTTTAAGGTGAACATAGGGGAAGCTTCATTGGATTATTGGTTTACCTATATTGAAAAATTTAGTATTGTAGATTTGCCCACTTTAAATTTTGTAAAAGAAGATATTAAACTACACAAGGACTATCCTCGATTTATTCCATTTATGTGCGTATCGAACCTGTACAAGAATATGGATGAGATGGCAATGCTAATGGCAAAAGAAATGGAGGAAAGCGAGTTGCCCAAACTAAGGAAGTTCATTGCTGCAGAAGATTAAATAAGATTAGAGCGCAAGAACAGCTTAGTTTCTTTTTCTTTGCGCTCCTTTATGACAAATTGCCTTTGTGGCAATTTATATAAAACATTTATGAAGATGAGTACTACACATCAGGAAGATAAAAAACGATTTGCAACTGCTAAACGCTTAGATGGTATTGGAGAATACTATTTCTCTCTAAAACTAAGAGAAATAGATGAACTAAATAAACAAGGTAAAAATATTATAAACTTAGGTATTGGTAGCCCAGACCTTCCACCGCATCCAGATGTAATAAAAGTATTACAGGAAGAGAGTGCAAAACCTAATGTACACGCATATCAATCTTACAAAGGATCACCAATTTTGCGTAAAGCGATTGCAGATTGGTATGCAAAATGGTATGCTGTTACAGTAAATCCTGATACTGAAATTCTACCACTCATTGGTAGTAAAGAAGGCATCATGCATATTTGTATGACATATCTTGATGAAGGCGATAGAGCTTTGGTGCCAAACCCTGGTTATCCTACTTACAGAAGTGCGGTAAAATTAGCAGGCGGGAACTGCATAGATTATGATCTGATTGAAGAGAATAATTGGCAACCTGATATTGCAGCTTTAAAGCTTTTAGATTTATCTAAGGTGAAGTTAATGTTTGTAAATTATCCTCACATGCCTACGGGGCAGCTACCAGAAACAGAAACACTAAAACAACTGATAGATTTTGCTAAGGAACATGATATATTGTTAGTACATGACAATCCATATAGTTTCATTTTAAACGATGAGCCTAAAAGTTTATTGAGCATAGAGGGTGCAAAAGAAGTTGTACTAGAATTAAATTCTTTAAGTAAAAGCCAGAATATGGCAGGATGGCGAGTAGGTATGCTTGTGGCAGCAAAAGAAAGAATTGATGAAGTGCTAAGGTTTAAGAGCAATATGGATAGTGGTATGTTTTTGCCATTGCAACTTGCTGCGGCAACCGCGCTTGGTTTAGATAAAAGCTGGTATGATGGTGTTAATGCGATTTACAGACAGCGGAGAGAAAAGGTTTTTGAATTATTAGACACCTTAAAGTGTGTTTATTCTAAAAATCAAGTGGGCATGTTCGTATGGGCTAAAATACCATCCAACTATAAAGATGGGTATGCACTTAGCGATGAAGTATTGTACAATAGTAATGTGTTCATCACACCAGGTGGTATCTTTGGTAGTGCAGGTGATGGTTTTGTAAGAGTTAGCCTTTGTGGAAGTATTGAAAGATTTGAAGAAGCCATAAGCCGAGTTGTAAATGTGTTAGATGTTAGGTGTTAGTTATCAGTAGTTAGGATTATCTAACCACTACTAACTAACACCCAAATACTATCTGTTTTTTCCTCCATTCTTATTTTTAAACTTACGTTTTTTATTGATAAAGCCACCTCCCCCACCACTTGGTTTTCTTGTGTTTGGTAGATATGCTGGTGTTGCTCCATACTGTTCTGGAACAGTAATTTTATTAACCTCTTTACCTAATAAAGCTTCAATATCCGCAAACTTGTTTTGTTCTTTTTCGCTCACCAACGTCATTGCAATACCATCAGCTTCGGCACGTGCAGTACGTCCTATTCGGTGCACATAATCCTCACCATCATGTGGCACATCATAGTTTATTACTAAATCAATCGTGTCTACATCAATTCCCCTGCTCAATATATCAGTTGCAATAATTATAGGAATCCGACCACTAGTAAAGCCTTGTAACACTTCTTCACGTTGCGATTGTTCAAGATCGCTGTGTATTTCAGCCACTTTCATTCGAGCCTGTTGTAACTCCCTAGCTAATTGTTTTACATCTTGTTTTCTTCCACAAAATACAACAGCGCTTCTGTGGGGGGTAGATTGTAAAAGAAACTTTACCAATGGCAGTTTCTGTGGTTCATAAACAATGTACGCTTGTTGAACAATCTTTTCAGGAGGTCTGGAAATAGCAATGTTTATTTCTGCAGGTTCATGAAGTATATTTCTGGCTAGCCTTCTAATCTTTTCGGGCATAGTTGCCGAGAATAGAAGTGTCTGTCTCTTTTTAGGCAAGTGGGCTATTATAGTATTAATATCGTCCTGAAAACCCATATCCAACATTCTATCTGCCTCATCAAGTACAAGATATTGTATCCCACTAAAATCTACATACCCCATCTTTAAGTGAGCCAAAAGTCTTCCTGGCGTACAAACTACAATGTCAGCACCAGATTGCAAAGCCTTCTTCTCTGCCACAAAGTTCTGTCCGTCACTACCACCATAAATAGCAATTGAGCTGATATTGGTAAAATACGAAAGCCCCTCTATCACCTGCCCTATCTGAATGGCGAGCTCTCGAGTAGGTACCAATATCAAGGCATTCACCATTGTATGATTATCCCTAATGGTAATTCCGTCCATTACCGGAAGTAGGAACGCAGCTGTTTTGCCAGTGCCTGTTTGTGCAGATGCAATAAGATCCTTGCCTTGCATTATCAATGGAATTACCTGTTCTTGAACTGGAGTAGCGTTCTGGTATCCTGAAGATTCGATACCTTCTAAAAGTGTTGGTTGAAAATTAAAATCTGTAAAACGCAAAATGAAATTGATTTATGACAGCAGCTCGGAAGTTGCTTTCTAATTACTTAATTGAAGTGGCTAAAGATAATGGAGTTAGGAGTAAAATACAGTTTGCAATTATTTAAAAGGTAATTTAATCGTTTTTTTATCAAAACTTAAACTCTACAAGGCATTTAAACCTCATAGAATTTAACTTTTGATTGCGACGATTTATATAAAACTAAACTTATCGCCATCAAATAAGCCTTTATCACTTAGTTTTAAATGTGGGATAACCAACAAGGCCATAAAGCTCAATGTCATAAATGGTGCAGCTAGTGTGCTACCCAATTCTTCTTTTACAAATGCATCAATAGCGGTGTAAGTCTTTGCAACTTCGTACCCATCGCCCGTGCTCATCAATCCCGCTACAGGCAATCCTAATACCAATTCTTTATTACTTGATACCGCACTTACTCCCCCTTTTTCTTTTATTACTAAGTTTATAGCAGCAGCTAAAGAAGCATCATCCACCCCAACAGCAACAATGTTATGACTATCATGTGCCACCGAAGAAGCTATTGCCCCCTGCTTTAAATTGAAGTTCTTGATGAAAGCTATTGCCACAGTTGCATTATGGTAACGGTTTACAACTACCATTTTAAGCACATCTGTTGCGGTATTACTAATAAGTTTACCATTTAAAAGTGTAGACCCCAACATTAATTTGTTCGTAATGAGTTGGCCTTCCAAAGCTTCAATCACAGGAATATTACTATCCTTTGTAGGGTAATCAGTAGAGCTAATTTCTAATTGTGAAGCAAGTATTTCGTCACAATCAAACTGATTAATAGGAGTACACTCTTTAGTTTTAATAAACGAAAGACCACTCTCCGCTACTAATTCTCCGTTGATATAGGTTTGTTTTATCTTGAAATCTATCAAATCCTCAGCAACTACAAAATCAGCAATATCACCCACTTTTAGTAAGCCAACATCAAGCTTATAATGTTCTACAGGATTAATAGATGCCGCTTGTAACACTTTAAAAACATTAATACCTTTTGCAACTGCCCTTGCGCATAATTGATTTACATGTCCTTCTACCAAACTATCTGGGTGCTTATCATCGCTACAGAACATTATTTTATCTGGGTAATCATTCAATAAGTCAATAAGTGCCTCAAAGTTTTTAGCAGCACTTCCTTCCCTAATAATTATTTTCATTCCAAAGCCCAATTTATCTAAAGCCTCTTCCCTAGTAAAACATTCATGATCGGTACTAATGCCAGCATCTATGTATTGTTTTGCAGCATCTCCTCTTAGTCCTGGTGCATGACCATCCACAGGTTTTCCGAGTGCATGAGCTGAAGCTATCTTTTTCATAACTTCTTCATCATTAAATAATACACCTGGAAAATTCATCATTTCACTCAAGTATTTTATTTCAGGTTTTTCAAGCAATTGATGTACTTGTACACTGTCAAGAGAAGCGCCGGCTGTTTCAAAAATCGTTGCAGGAACACAACTTGGCGCACCAAAATTGAACTTGAAATTTACTTGCTTGCCATTTTCAATCATAAACTCCACTCCTTCCATCCCACACACATTTGCTATTTCGTGCGGATCGCTCACGGTAGCTACCGTTCCATGCGTAACCGCAATCTTAGCAAATTCGGTAGGCACCAGCATACTACTTTCTATATGCACATGGCTATCTACAAACCCGGGTAGTATGTAATTTGCTTCTGTACTAATATCGGTAACTGGCATTCGAGTAATTGAATCTATCTTACCGTTCAAAACTTTAATCTCTGCCAAATAAATTTCCTTATTGAAAACATCAACAAGATTTCCTTTTATACTAAATGATTGTGCTGTCATAATACTTACGAAAATAATACTTTGCTATGTACGGATTGCGAAAAAGTGGTTTATTGTATCAATGATTAAATGATTTGAATGAATAAAATAACTGATTCCTTTGTTTTCAAAGGATTTCAGACTCTCACTTTTCGCAATCAATTTCTTTCGAGTATAATAGAAATCAGTATTAATATGATGCCCCTAAATATCACTTCTAGCCTCCTAATTATCATTTCTAGCCTCCTAATTATTATTCTTAGCCTCCTAATTATTATTCTTAGCCTCCTAATTATCATTTTTAGCTTCCTAATTATCATCCTTAGCCTCCTAATTATCATTTTTAGCCTCCTAATTATCATCCTTAGCCCTAATAAAAAGTCCAATAGATATTTGAGGGAAAGTTTTGAAACTTCAAAAATTAAAATTTAATTAAAAGTACCATTAGCTCAATTGAGTTGTAGGAGTTGATTGATTTAATACAAATAATAGCATACACTACCCTTAGATTTGTTCTAAAATAGAAAATATGCGTAAGAATACATGGCATGACGAACACAAAGATTCATTAACGTTTGGTGATAGAATTGCAGATAATGTTGCAAATGGGATGGGGTCTTGGAACTTTATCATCTGGCAAACCATTATAGTATTAATATGGATGACATTAAATGTGATAGGAATTGTGAGACATTGGGATGAATATCCTTTCATATTACTTAACCTAATTTTTTCTACCCAAGCTGCTTATGCTGCCCCTATAATTATGATGTCGCAAAACCGTCAGAACCAAAGAGACAGAATTCAAGCACAATGTGACTATCAAATTAATATTGATGCTAAAAAAGAGATTGAAGCCCTGCAACTACAAATAAGTAAATTAGAATTAGAAAAACTAGATATTATTATAGAAATGCTCAAGAAACAACAAGAGGGTTAAATTGTACTATTAGTCTGTGAATAGATTGTTATTGTGTTTAAAACGTGCTTTAATAGGCAGCATTTTTGTTTGCTGAATAATCATTATTATTGAACATTATTTTACAACCACAAATGAATAAAAATGAAAAAGATTGTTTTAAGTACAAGTGTGATGGGTTTATTATCCCTATTTCTAATTATATCTTGTAAAAAAACGAGTAATTCAACCTCTCCGTCTACAACCGATGAGATGGCTTTACAAACAACTGCAACTACAAATGCAGAGGATCAATCAGACTTGCAAAATGATGATGATGCGATAGCTGGAGATGCAACTTCTGCAGCTGAATTATCTCCTGGATTTGGCACTTTTTCTGCCGGCAACTCTGCTACTATCGGAACATTTGGAATTACTGATACCACTTATATTGACAGTACTTCCTTACCGGGCATTTTAATTGATAAACTTGCCTTTAAACTAAGGATACCTCGTATTATTTTAAAGTATAAAGGATGGAAAGACCTTTCTAGTGGATATACCAAGACAGGAAAAATAACAATGGAAATTATTAATAGTAAGAAGTGGGTTGATGTAGGTGCAATATTAAAAGAGACCTATAATGTAACAATTACTCGAGGTAATAAAACGAGGGTTTATACTGGAACAAGATATGTAACCAATGTTTCGGGGGGGAATCGTTTTTCCGGTTTACCTATCAATTCTGTTTATACAATGCACGCTTACGACACTGTAACATTTGATAAAGGAAGCCAAAGAATTTGCTGGATTACTAGAAAGAATTCGTTCAACAAACAAGCACTCATATTTACTACTGGTGGAGACTCAACCATTAATGGCAGCTTGTGTACAATAGGTGGAACAACTAGATTTGGAAAGAGTTTCTTAGTACAAGCGCCTCAAGATATTATATCGAGTAGAGATTGTGGATTCGACAAGCCAATATCTGGCGTAAGAATTCATACTTCCTCAACCTCTTCAAATAGCAAGCAGATGGTCACCTTAACATTTGGAGTAGATTCATTAGGAAATCCAATAACACAAGGTTGTGCTTGGGGATATAAAGTAAATTGGCTAAAACTTAACGGCAATCAAGGAACAGTAACGATACAATATTAGCATAGTTGTTAGTGGTTAGTTATACTAAGTAACCTAATAACTAACCACTAACAACTAACAACTATTTCAACTCATCTAAAACTTGAAACATCTTTTGGGTTACTTCTGATGAAGTTCCTTCATAATCATTTACGATCATAGCCACCGTAAAATCTTTACCTTTTTTATTGGTATGATAACCAGCAAATGCTTTTACACCGCCCATTGTTCCACTCTTTAATTTCATTCCATTATATATTGGGAGTGCATTTTCAAATGAGGTATACCAAGGCTTGTCACGGGCATATTGTAGCGCCGTAACCAATGCATTTGTTGTAAGTCTGTTGCTAGGAGAAAGTCCACTTCCATCCATCATTCTTAAAGAACCTTTATCAATTCCTTTGTCTTGCCAAAACTGTTTTACCAGTTTTATTCCCTTTTCAGTACTCCCCTCCCCTGTTTTTGAGTAAGCAATTGTTTTCAGTAAAGATTCACCATACAGGTTTACACTCTTTTTAAGAAACCAATAATTAATACTATCCAATGTTGGAGATAGGTAAGTATTAAAAACTGAGTCTATCTTAGGTAAAGTATCACCATATTTTTGATAATCAATTGAATTTGTTATTTTATTAAACTTAATATTAGCAGACTTTAACCCAGTTTCTATTGCTTCTGCCATCTGATATATAGGATTTGGCATTGCCCCAGAGATGGTATAAGGTTTACCATTTGCCGGAATAGAGCCATAAACCAAGCCAACAGAGCTGTATGGTGCTAAATAGATATAGGCATCCCTTTCTGAATCAGCTTTTACTGTTTTTACTTTATTTATCAAAGTACAATTGGGCAAATTGGGCTTGATTGCTGCAATGCAACTCTGTTCGCTATCGTTACTTCCTGGTAAAAGGGTAAGATCAAATTGATTTTCATGCCAGTTGAGTCCCCAACAACCTGCTCCATAATAATTACCTATATCTTCCCAAGGCCATCCTCCTGCCACAGGTTGATAGGAAAAAGGATCAACATTCAAAATAATATCTCCATTTATCTTTTTAATACCTAATTGTTTAATAGCCTCTATCCAATTATTAAGAATTGTTGTGTCTCTCGAAGATGAATATCTCCAACTTGCCATTGTTGGATCTCCGGAACCAATAATCATTAAAGTGCCGTTCAATATTCCATTCTTAATTATTCCTTTGTACCCAAGTGTTGTTTTAAACTTAAAATCATTGCCCAATATTTCAAAAGCTGTTATACTGGTAATTATTTTTTGAGAACTAGCTGGAGTTAACCCTACTTGGCTGTTATAATCATAAACAACTTCATTTGTCTTACTATTCAAAACATACAAACTCATACTTGCATGTTTTAAAGTTGGTTCAGCAAGCATTTTATCCATTGCTAATTTCAATTTATCCGAAACAGTTTGTGCAGATGCAAATAAGGCTACAAATAATAAAGTAAAAAGTAGATTAGTATGTTTCATTATTACGACGGTAATTTGCACGAAAAATAAGAAGAACTTATTTAAACGTAAATAATAAAATGATATGAGTACAAGTTTTGCTTCCATTATAACGATTGGTGACGAGTTGTTGATAGGACAAGTTATTGATACAAATAGTGCTTGGATGGCACAAGAGTTAAATAAAATAGGCATTTCAGTTAAACGAAGGGTTGCAGTAGGCGATAGTTGGGACGACATTTGGTATGCTCTTGAGGAGGAAAGCAAACATGCGAGTGTAATTTTAATAACAGGTGG